>CALMXK010000140.1 GCA_937871165.1 uncultured Actinomycetes bacterium | reverse complement strand
TGTCGTAGACGTACCCTTGGGTCAGGTACAGCGCTTCGGAGGTCTCATCGAACTGCGACCGGTTCAGGCCGCCGCGCACAAGTCGCGTCGCCGGTCGCCACGCCGCCGCGTCACCGCTGTCGGCGCTCATCGGCCGACCTGGGCGTCGGGCAGAACCACGGCCTGCGCAACCATGACACGGGTGCCGTCGAAGGTGATCGACGGCGCGCCATGCAGCACGTAGCCGTCCTCGAGCGCCGCGCTCACGCGTTCACAAAACGTCCGGTCGTCGGGGCCGGTCAGGCACCGGTAGCGCAACCGGGCCGGGCTCTCGTCACTCACACATGCTCCTTTGGCTCACCCGTCGCCGGGCGCGCCAAAGGATCGCAGAAAAGCACCCCACCGGGTCGGGCGCATCGTGAGCCCCGCCCGATTTCCCATTCCATTGGGAAATCGGGCGGCGGATGCGGGATTACTGGGAGCCGGAGGTGGCAGGAACCTCATGGCGACGCGCCGCCGGATGGGGCTGCTGGCGCGACTGCGGCGCCTCACTGCGCTGTGCCGAGCGGACCACGGCCGGTTGCGGCACGGTGACCGACTCGGGCGCGGCCGGGGCCGGGCGACGAGCACCCGCCGCCGGCACTTCCTTCTTCGGCGGAGCGGGACTGAGAATGCGAAACACCGTCGCTCCGAGCACCAGCGCGATGGCGACGATGTAGATGGCCTGCATCCACGTGGACTTG
Organism: uncultured Actinomycetes bacterium; assembly: GCA_937871165.1. Lineage (GTDB taxonomy): Bacteria > Actinomycetota > Thermoleophilia > Miltoncostaeales > Miltoncostaeaceae > CALMEC01. Next base: position 14,563 of record CALMXK010000140.1, on the reverse strand, counting down.
GTGCTGCTGCCCGCGAAGATGCCGTGGAGGGTGGCGAAGATGAACGACAGGTATGAGGCGTAGTGCAGTCGACGCCACACCGACATCGTGAGCTTGCGCCGGAAGCGATATGACACCACCAAGATGAGCATCAGCTCACCCGCCACCACGCCAAGACCGGTCCACACCGGCTTGAAGGGCAAGGTGCCCGGCACAAGCAGGTCGCTCCAGGTGATCTCGATGGTGGTGTCCATCACCAGCATGACGCCGTGCACGGCAAGGGCCGTCAGACTTGCCATGGTCAGCGACCGGTGCAACTCGATCGCCGATATGCCACGCACAAGGCGCCCGAATGGCCGGGTTTTCAACACCAGCCCCGCCACCATCGACATCGTGAGCAGCACAAAGGCGAGAATGCCCGCCGCGCGCGTCGTCACCCAAACCACGGGTACCTGATTCATGAAAGACCTCCTGTCACGAGCGTGCGACCATCCTCGGTCACAACAATCGCCTCGTATCCACGTTGATCCGCTTCGGCGATCGCAGCGTCGGAGCCCACGATCATCAAAGCGGTTGCCAATGTTTCCGCGTCCACGGCGGTCGGCGCGAACACGCTGATGCGCATCACGTCCGTCGTCGCAGGCGCGCCGGTTCGCGGGTCCACCACATGGTGGGCCGCGCCGGTCGTCGTCGTCCAATTGCGTCGATCACGTCCCGACGTCGCAAGGCCGCCGTCTGTCAGCCCCACCACCCACTCCGAATCGGCCGTGGTGATCGACACCGGCCAGTGACCGCTGGACGGCACACCGCGAATGGCGATGTCTCCGCCGGCGCTCACAAGGCACGGACCGATCGACGACAGCTGTTCGGCCACGAGTTCCGCGGCAAGTCCCTTGGCGATGCCGCCAAGGTCGATGCGCACCCCCGGAGCGAGCCGGATCGAATGATCCGACTCGTCCAGGATTGCCGGCATGCCCTGGGCTGAAGGGCATGCCGCGCGTCCCTGCACCAGGGCAGGGAGCTCGTCGAACGACCGGTCGTAGCCGGCCGCAATGACCGCCGCACCAACACTCGGATCAAAGCGTCCGTTGGTGTCGGCACGGGCATCGAGTGCAAGCGACAGTGCGTCGAACAGCACGTCACTCGCAGGTGCGATGAATCCCTCACGATTCAGGCGAGAGAGCTCCGACGCCGGATCAAACCGCGAGAGCGCCGCCTCGACATCCAGGATGCTGGTGCGTCCCTCCATCAGCGCGGTATGCGCCACGGGATCGTTGTCGGCATCGAGAATGAGTTCGATGGTTGTGCCCATCGCCCGAAATCGTGAGGTGATGATCATGATGAACCGCTGGACGCCACGGGAGTGATGGTCACGGGGGCGGGCGTGTATCCGCCGCCACCACCACCGCCACCGGAGCTCGAACCGCCTCCGCCGCCGCTGTAGCCACCGCCACCCGAGCTGCCACCACCACCCGCGTACACGCGGACGTAGCGGACCGGGCGCGGCTTCTTGGCAAGTGCACGCCTGGCGGCGATGATCTTTCGCACCTGCCGAGTGCGGGCTGCGAGCTGCTTTTCGCGGGCGGTCAACATGGCCGCCTGTTTACGAAGCAGCGCGTCAGCGGTGGGATCGGTCGTCGTGGTCGGGGTGGCATCGTGTGCAGCCGCCGCCCATGCTCCTGAGAAGCCAAGCAGCGACAGCGCGACGACGTAGCCGCGAATGTCGGAGCTCTTCATCAGTCGTCGCTTCCGTGGTCGTCACCATGGTCGTCGTCATCGTCGTCGCCATGGTCGTCGTCATGATCGTCGCCGTAGTCGTCGTCATCATCGTCATGACGGCTGGTGGACGGAGCCGACGCCGGCGAGCCGGAGTGATTGCCCGAGTCGTCGACCGAGCCGCCGCCGCTCACGGGAACCGTGATGACCTTGGTGATCGGGGTGCGATCGGGCTTCGGCGTCGCCTTCAAGGCCTTCGCGAGTTTCACCTCGGCGGCGTTGATGGCGTCCGCACGCTGCTGAAGCACTGCGGAGTTCAGCGCGGTGCCGGGCTTTGCCGGCTCACCGGCGACCGTGAAGGCCGTTGCCGCACCGACCGCCACAGCTCCTGTGACGAGTAGCGCAATGAGAAATGCGTGAATGCGGGACATGCTGTTTCCTCGAATCGTTGTTGCCTGTATTCAAGGTAGACCGGTCTCGGCAAGACGCGGGACAGTCCCACTTAAGGGGTTTGCCAAGAACTCCCAAGCAACCGTGCACCCGCCGGCATCGCTCGGTGCCCACCGACGCGCCGAGACCGGCGCCCGCCCACAAATGCGAAAGGCGCCCGCAGGCGCCTTCCAGTTCACGCGTATGTGTGGCTACTCAGTCGTCGTCGTCGGAGTGATCGTCATCCGACGAACCGCTGTTGTCGTCGTCCGAGCCACCGCGACCACTCTTTCCTCCATGATCATCGCTGTCGTCGTCCGACGAGCCGCCACTGGTGGTGGTACCGCCTCTGGTCGTGCCACCGCTCGTCGACGTTCCACCGCTCGACGAACCGCCGGATGAGCCGCCACTCGACGACCCGCCACCCGAGCTCGACGACGAACCGTTTGCTTGGCGGGCACGGGCTTCGGCGGCACGCTTGGCACGAAGCCTGGCGCGCGCCTGCGCCTTCTTGCGCTTGGCGAGTGCCGCGGCCTTGGCGCGCGCTGCATCGTCGCTTTGCGCCGACGATGAGGTGGCTGCGCCGGAGGCGATCGTGTGGACGCTTTCGTTGAGCTTGCCAAGCTCAGGGGACGATCCCCCTCGGATGGCGCTGGACGCCATGGCGGCACTGCCGACCACAAGGACGACAAGACCGACCCACACCCAGCCAACTTTCGAAAACGACTTCATGCGCGACCACCTTGGACAGTGGGAGTGAAATGGGTCACTCCAGATATCGGCAATCCTAGGGTGCCAACTCAAGCGGACGTGCAAGGCGCGAGCGCGAAGATCGCAAGGAAACGGCAAAGACGAACGCATCACCCGTGCGGATACGGCACCATATGGTCATGAACATTCTGGTGGTTGAGGACGAGGACGCGATCGCCGCGCCATTGGTGGAAGGGCTGCAGCGCGAGGGCTACCAGGTCTCCAGGGTCTCGACCGGTGCCGATGCGCTCGCCGCTCCACTGCCCGATCTGTTCCTCCTTGATCTGCGGCTGCCCGACATGGACGGCTACGACATCTGCCGCCAGATCCGCACACGCAGCGACGTGCCGATCATCATGGTCACCGCCCGCGGCGAGGAGACCGACCGTGTGATCGGCCTGGAACTGGGCGCCGACGACTACATCGTCAAGCCGTTCGGCGTTCGCGAACTGATCGCACGCATTCGCGCGGTCACCCGACGGACCGCCAGCAGGCCGGACACCAACGACGGCATCCGGTCCGGTGCACTCGAGATCGACATCCGTGGACGGCGCGTGTTGATCAACGGCCAGGAGTTGCCGCTCACCACCAAGGAGTTCGACCTGCTGACCGCCTTGGCGGCCGACCCGGGCGTGGTGGTGTCCCGCAAGCAGCTGTTGCAGGACGTCTGGGACACGACGTGGTACGGGTCGACCAAGACCATCGACGTCCATATCGCGTCGCTTCGCAAGAAGCTCGGCGCACCAGTCGTGATCGAGACCGTCCGCGGCATCGGTTTTCGCCTGCGGAGCGATCCCGAGTGAGTCGACGACTGCTCGCGAGCTATCTGACGCTCGCGGCATTTGTGCTGTGCGTGCTCGCCATCCCGTTGGCGGTCACCTTCCGAGGCAGCGAGCGGCGCGCACTGATCAGGAACATCGAACGTGACGCGATGACCCTTGCCGCGACTGCCGCCGACACCCTGCGCGACAACCCCGACGCGACGAGCATCCCCGCGCTCGTCAGCCTGGTGCGCGCCGGCAAGATCCCCGCAGACGAGCGCATCGTCGTCGTCCGCAAGGACGGGCCGAGCACCGGACCGGCGATCTTCGACACCGCGAACTTGAACCAGACCCCCAACCCGGCGCAGGTGAGCCCGGATTTCGCGACCGCCGGACGCGAAGAGATCCAGCAGGCGTTCGACGGTCGCAACGCCATCGGGACGCGCCACTCGAACGACCTGGGCACCGACCTGCTGTACGTCGCCGTGCCCGTCTGGTCCAAGGGCAAGGTCCTCGGTGCCACACGGATCACCTTCCCGACCAAGTTCGTGGATGCCCGTGTGCGTCGCGTGTGGATCCTGCTGGTCGCCCTGTCGGCATTCGTCCTGGCGATCGCGACGTTGGTGGGTCTGCGGTTCGCCCGCTCGATCGCCGGCCCGCTCGCCCGGCTTGAGCGGGCGTCGGTCGCCGCAGGTGAGGGCGACCTGTCGGTGCGCGCGCCCGTCGCCGGACCCGCAGAGGTGAAGTCGCTCGCCACCCGGTTCAACCAGATGGTCTCGCGCCTGGAGGATCTGGTTCGCGAACGCGAAGCCTTCGTGGCGGACGCCTCACACCAGTTGCGCACCCCACTCGCCGCCATGCGCCTGCGCCTTGAGAACCTGGAAGCGGACGCCAGTGGCACCGACCGCGCCAACCTGGAAGCGGCCGTGGCCGAGGTGGACCGCCTGAACCGCATGGTGGACGGCCTGCTCGTGCTGTCGCGCCCCACCTCCAACGACAACGTCCAGTTGATCGACGTGGAAGAACTCGTCGCGGAGCGCGTGCAGCTGTGGACCGCCCTGGCCGAAGAGCAGGGTGTCGCCGTGAACGGCGAGATGGTCGTCGAAACCGAGGGCGCACCGCGCCTGACCATCGCCGCCGTGCCGGGACGGCTTGAGCAGGTGATCGACAATCTGATCGAGAACGCGCTGGAGGCGACACCGCACGGGTCCGTGTCGGTGCGTGCGGCGCGCCACGGCAGGACGGGCGTGGAGATCCACGTCGTCGACAGCGGACGCGGCATGAACGAGCAGGAACGAAGCCGCGCATTCGACCGGTTCTGGCGATCCGAACGAAACGCCGCGGACGGCACCGGGCTGGGGCTCGCCATCGTGCGCCGCCTGGTGGAAGCCGACAACGGCACCATCACCCTGCATGAGGCGCCCGGTGGTGGGCTCGACGTCCAGATCCGCTACCCGGGTGCGACGCTCACCGACGAGCCGAACGGGACACATCGACCGGGCGGTCCCGCACCCGTGACCGGCTCACCGGCCCAGTAGCACGCGGTGGTGGACGCCCACCGGGCGCCACCACCACCGCAGCAAACAGCTACAACGCCAGGTCGATGATCTGGTGGCGACCCTGCCCGGTGCCGATGAGCGCGACCGGGATCTGAATGGCGTCGGCGATCATGTCGATGTACGCCTGCGCGCGAGCCGGCAGGTCGTCGTGGTCACGACACTCGGTGATGTCCTCATCCCAGCCGTCGAGATCGGTGTACACCGGCACACAGTTGTGGAACACCGTCTGGTTGTCGGGAAGCTCGGTCAGCTCTTCACCGTCGCGCGTGCGGTAGGCCACGCAGACGCGGAGGGTCTTGAGGCCCGAGAGCACGTCCAGCTTGGTGACGGCGAGCTCGGTCAACCCGTTGACGCGCACGGCGTAGCGCAGTGCAACCAGGTCCATCCACCCGCAGCGGCGCTGACGACCCGTGGTGGTGCCGAACTCGTGGCCCTTCTCGAGCATGTGCTGGCCCGCGGCGTCGGTGACCTCCGTGGGGAACGGCCCCTCGCCCACGCGGGTGACATACGCCTTGGCGACGCCGAGCACCTTGCCGATGCGCGTCGGACCCACACCGGCGCCCGTGCACGCGGCACCGGCAACCGGGTTGCTTGAGGTGACGAACGGGTAGGTGCCGTGGTCGACGTCGAGCATGGTGCCCTGCGCGCCCTCGAAGATCACGCTCATGCCGGCGTCCATGGCACGGTTGACCAGCAGCGACCCGTCGGCGATGAACGGCGCGAGGCGCTCAGCGTGGCGAAGCGCGTCGTCGGCGACCTTGTCCGGATCGAGGCCGTCCATGTCGTACATGCGACGAAGCAACTCGTTCTTGCCTGCGATCACGATCTGCAGTTTGCGGCGAAGGATGCTCTCGTCGAGCAGGTCCTGGGCGCGGATGCCTACGCGAGCGGCCTTGTCCTGGTAGCAGGGGCCGATGCCGCGGCGGGTGGTGCCGATCGAAAAGCGGCCCAGGCGGATCTCAGACGCCTGATCGATCAGCACGTGGTAGGGCATGATCAGGTGCGCGCCGCCGGACAGGCGAAGCCCGTCCACCGAGATGCCGCGCGCCTCCAAGGCGTCGATCTCTTCGCACAGCACGCCGGGGTCGACCACGGTGCCGTTGCCGATGATGCACAGCTTGCCCGGATACAGGATCCCGGACGGGATGATGTGGAGCTTGAAGGTCTCACCGTCGCGGACGATGGTGTGACCGGCGTTGTTGCCGCCCTGGTAGCGCACCACCACATCGCTGCGCTCGGCCAGCCGGTCGACGACTTTGCCCTTGCCTTCGTCGCCCCATTGGGCGCCGACGATCACCGTTGCTGTTGACATCGGGAGTTGTTCTTCCTTAATCGCGGTCGGGTGCGAGGTTGTCAAACTTGGCGTACCGGTCGAGGAATGCCAACTTCACCCGGCCGGTGGGGCCGTTGCGGTGTTTGGCGATGTCCAGGTCCGTGATGCCTTTTTCCTCGGTGTCCTTGTTGTAGTACTCGTCGCGGTAGAGCATGAGCACCATGTCGGCGTCCTGCTCGATAGCTCCCGATTCACGCAGGTCCGAGAGCATGGGGTGTTTGTCCGGGCGCTGATCCGGGGACCGGTTCAGCTGGGACAGGATGACCAGCGGCACCTCAAGGTCGCGGGCCATGAGCTTGAGCGAGCGGGAGATGGCGGACAGTTCCTGCACGCGGTTCTCGTCGCGCTTTCTGCCCGGCATGCCTTCCATCAGCTGGATGTAGTCGATGACCACCAGATCCAGCCCGGCACGGCTCTTGAGCCGGCGCGACTTGGTACGCATCTCGGCGACGGTCACGCCTTCGGAGTCGTCGATGAAGATCTTGCACTGGGCGAGTTTGTCCGCGGCGTTGCCGATGCGCGGCCAGTCGTCCTGTGACAGGCGGCCGGTGCGCAGACGCTGACCGTCGACCATGGCGGCCGACGACAGCATGCGGCCGATGATCTCGTCCTTCGACATTTCCAGGCTGAAGATGGCGACGGTCTTGCCGTCGAGCGCCGCGTTCAGCGCCATGCCGAGCGCCAGCGCGGTCTTTCCCATCGAAGGGCGCGCGGCGAGCACGATCAGGTTGGCGGGACGAAACCCGCCGGTGCGGCTGTCCAGGTCGTCGAAGCCGGTGGCAAGACCCGTGATCTCTTCGCCGGCCTCAGACGCCTTGATGAGGCGCTCCACGTTGGCGTGCACGAGGGTCTGTGCAGCCTCGAAGTCACCGCGGGTGGTCTTCTGCGACAGGCTGTAGACCAGGTCCTCGGCCTGCTTGAGCATGTCGGTGGTTTCGCCTTCGCGGCCGGCGATGATCGCCTCGATCGACTGGCCGACCTGCAACAGGCGCCGCTGCATGGCGGTGTCGTGCACAAGTTCCGCGTATGTGCGAAAGCTCGCCGCGATGTACGGCGTGGCGACAATGTCGAGCACCGCTTCTTTGCCACCGGCGGCGTCGATCGTTCCCGACTTGATGAGCTGCTCGATCACGGTGATCGGCTCGATGGGCTCACCGGTGTGGAACAGGTCGAGCATCGCCTGGAAGATCAGGCGGTTGCCCTCGCGGTAGAAGTCGTCGAAATCGACGATGGCCAGGCAATCGGCGAGATTGCCTGACACATCCATCAATGAGGCAAGAAGGTACTGCTCAGCCTCGACGTTCTGCGGGGGAGGAACGCGGTGTGCCCCGGAGGGGCTTGAGCGCCGAACGGCGCTGCTGTCAGTGCTCAGGATTCGTCGACGAGGGGACTAACGATCGTCTTGACCTCGGCCATGACACCCGAGACGACCTGCACCGGGATGGTGTAGGTGCCCGTCTGGCGGATCGGCGGATCGATCGTGATGTCGTGGCGATCGATCTCCACCTGCCGTGCGTCCTTGATGGCGTCGGCGATGTCCTGCGGGGTGATCGAGCCGAACAGTCGTCCGTCACCGCCGGCCTTGGCCTTGAGTGTGAGGATCGTGCGGTTGAGCAGCTCCGCGATGTTGTTGGCTTCGGCGACACGCTTGGCCTTGGCGGCAGCTTCCGCCTCCATGCGGCGCGTGGCCTCTTCGATCTTCGCGGGCGTGGCGAGTTCCGCCAGCTTGCGCGGCATCAGGTAGTTGCGAAGGTAGCCGCGGCTGACGTTGACGACGTTCCCGGCCTTTCCGAGTCCGTCCACGTCTTGAGCAAGGATTGCTTGCACCGTTTCTCCTCGAGCGTTTCTTAGAAGGGGATGTCGTCGTCGCTGACGGGCGACGACATGTCAGAGGTGTTGACCGGCAGGTCGGTGCCGGCAGGAGCTGACCAGCCCTGCGACGACGCTCCACCACCGGAGTCCCCTCCCCCCTCACCGCGGGAGTCGAGGAAGAAGATGTCGTTTGCGATGACCTCGACGGTCTGTCGCTTTGCACCGTCCTGAGCGGTCCACTCACGCCAGGACAGACGTCCGTCGACGCCGATGCGACGCCCCTTGCCAAGGTAGTTGGCGGCGTTTTCGGCCTGGCGGCCGAACACGGTGACGTCGAAGTAGTTCGACTTGTCACCCCACTGGCCGTTCTCGTCGCGGGCGCGACTGGACACGGCAAGACGCATCGAGCAGACGCCGTCGCCACCGGACGTGTGCCGGAGCTCGGGATCGCGGGTCAGACGTCCAACAAGGGTGACGCGGTTCAGATCTGCTGCCATGGTGTCGCTCCTCGGTTCGTGTTAACGGGACCGGCGGCGCTGCGGGCGCGGGGCCCGCGGGAACGGCTCACCGTCTGGCCGGTCATCGGCCGGCACGGTTGCGCCCTTCTCCTTTTGCAACTCAGCCATGGCACGCGAGAGCTTGATCGTCTGAGAGCGCAACACGACGTCCTTGTTAATCGAAAGGACGCGATTGATCTCGTCAAGCGCTTCGGGTTTTGCGTCACAGGTGACCAGGATGTAGCGGCCGTTCTGCTTGCCCTCCATGGGGAAGGAGATCTTGCGCTCCCCCCAGTCGTCGACGTGCGCAATTGCGCCATCGGATCCCACCACGAGCGAACGGACGCGCTCGACGATTTCGTCGTGACGCTCTCCGCCAGCCTCGGGGTTGAGGATGAGCATGATCTCGTACGGGTTGATCCCTGCCTCCAAATGTTCGCGAAAACCCTGTCCGGGCCTAGAGCCGAGTGCCCAAGCGCCGGTTTTCCCGCCTGAGCGGGCAGGACAATATACCAGCCAATTGTGTCGCCGCACGTACCCAATGTGCCGAAATCGTGCCGCAACTGTGCCAGTAGTGTGCCAGCGGCTACAATCGCCGTGAATCAGGGAGGCTAGCCGTGATGGTTGTGGTGAAGGCCGTTGGCCGTTTCTTGGTGGCGACCGCCGCCGGGGCAGGAGTGGGTGCGGGGGCTGCGTTGTACCGCAAGCACCTCCTGAATGAGGATGCGCAGATCGAGGGGGTCGACGCCGTCTGGCAGGAGACCCCGCCCGAGTCGGTATCCGTGCCTGAGCCGGTGCCCGCCCCAACCGTCACCCCCGCTCCTGCGCCGATCGAAGCGCCCGCCGCGCAGGTGACGGCAACCCCGCAGGACCTGGCCGCGCTGCAGGCGTCGGTGGCCGACCTTGAAGCTGCTCGCGCCCGTCTGCGTGAGCGGGCCGCCGCGTTGCGCGCGGAGATGGAAGAGTCCAGCAAGTGACGACCCGCCATCGAGTGATCGGCACGCTGGCTGCGGCGGTCCTGCTTGGCGCCGCCGGCCAAGCGAGTGCGGTGCGGTTTTCGGTGATCGGCGACTGGGGATCGGGCTCTGACAATCAGGCACGGATCGCCAAACGCATGTGCGCCGACCGTCTGACGGCACCGGTGTCGTTCATCGCCACCGTCGGCGACAACTTTTACGACACGGGATATGCCAAGAGCAGCAACTGGTCCAACCCGATGCGCTGTCTGATCAACACCGGCCTTCCGTGGCGTGCGGCGTGGGGCAACCACGACCTGGGCGGCGGCACCGGCACGGCCACGGCGCTGAAGTCGCCCAAACGCTGGTACACCATGACGCCCAGTGGCGCGGTGCGGCTCATCTTCTTGGACTCCAACCAGTGGTCCAACCAGTCGCAGCTCACGTGGTTGAAGAAGGTGCTGCAGAGCGAGGCCGGCTCGACCCGGCCGATCATCGTGCTCTTCCACCACCCCCACCGCACCGCCGGCACCCACGGTCCGGCCACCTCGCAGCGCCAGTTGTGGGAGCCGCTGTTTTTGAAGTACGGCGTCAAGCTGGTCCTTCAAGGGCACAACCACAACTACGAGCGCATCCAGTACAAGAGCATCACCTACATCACGACTGGTGGCGGTGGAGCCGGGCTCTACCCCTGCATTCGTCCGACCGCCGGCCTGAAGGTGTGCAAGTCGGTGCACCAGTTCCTGACGGTCACCGCGACCCCCACCAAGATCGGTGTGCGTGCGGTCGACACGTCGGGGCGCCTGATCGACGCGATCCGGCTGTCACCTCCGCGCGTGTAGCGCGCCCCGTTTCGCTCCGGCATTTGTGAAATCTGCGGGCGCCCCTCCCGGGCGCTCCGCGCGTGCGTATGGTTCGTGGCCGAACATGCAAAAACCTGGGAGATGGGCATGAAACCCGTGCGCACGTTGATGACCGCAGTTGTTGCCACGACTGCACTGGCAGTGGCCGCAAGCGCGAATGCCGCAACCATTTCGTTGGCGATCGATCCCGCGCAGACAAGCGCCACGTCCCGCCCGGTCAAAAGCGGCGGGCTCGGCTACATGGCGCCGTCGTCGATCTTCACGTTCGAGGCGACCGTGACGAACGACGCAGGGCAGATCCCGCTCCCGTCGGGCGACAACTCCGCCACGGTGGATCTGATTGCGCGGACGGCCAGTGGCGACAAGGTCGTCTCCCGTATGCGGGTGACCAACACGCTCCCCGTGAGCTTCCCACCGCAGTTCCTCAACCAAACGACGCGCTACTACGCCCGCGTCAATGCCGCTCCGGCAAACGGGATCGCCGCGCCGAAGAGCTCCTCGATGATCCTTCTGCGTGCCTTCCTGCGAAACACGCATGTCGTGTACCCGTCGAAGGGCGCGGTCGGCTTCGCCGGGATCTACCCCCAGGTGCCCGGCGTGTCCCTGCCGCGCTCGGTGCGCGTGTTGGTTCAGCGTCGCGTTGGCACGAAGTGGGTCACCCTCGTCAAAACCGGTCCCGACCGCCGACGCAGTTGGGCGGCCCGAGTCCTGATCGGCAAGGTTCCCGCGGTGTTTCGCGTTCGCACCGTGCCTGTGGCTCCCGCGCGGTTCCTGCCGGCGACCGAGCTTCGCTACTGCGTGGCGTCCACGGCGGCCCGCGCCAGGACGTTGTGTCGGTCCGTCAGGCTCGGTCTGAATGAGGTCGGCTCACCGCCCCGGGTCATCGCGGTCGCCGCCGACGATTGAGCCCTGCCCACGTGGCATTTCCGGCGCAACCGCAAGGAGTTTGTGAAATGTGCAAACCAGCCGCGCGTCGTTCACTGCGCGTGAGTAGGGTCAAAGAAAGACATAGAGAAACCTGGGAGTAAGCAATGGGAACCGTGCGCAAGATGATGACTGCAGCCGTTGCGCTGGCTGCCCTGGGATTTGCGTCAAATGCAAATGCCGCGACCGTGTCACTGACGATCAACGGTGCGCAAAGCAGCGTGACGTCCTTGCCGGTCAAGAGCGGAGGCCGGGGATACCTGGCGCCGTACTCGTCGTTCCGATTCGAGGCGACGGTCTTGAACGACTCCGGAGTGGCTCCGCTGCCAAACGGCGGCAGCTATGTAACAGTCGACCTGATTGCGCGTACGCCCGAGGGTGACAAGGTGGTCTCCCAGCGGACGATCTTCGATGCGCTGCCGGTCAGCTTCACACTTCAGACGCTCAACCAGACCACCCTCTACTACGCTCGTGTGAATGCCGCTCCCGCGAATGGCATCGCCACGACCACGAACTCGGCGGGCGTTCGCCTGCGGGCATTCCTTCGCAACTACCCGAACGTCTTCCGTTCGACCTACACGCGAATGGTCACCTTCTCAGGGTTTTACTCGAAGCCGGTCGATGTCAGCGTCAGAGGATCCGTGCGCACATTGATCCAGCGTCGCGTCGGTACCAAGTGGGTCACGCTCGCCAGGCTGACCCCCGACTCCGCGCGCAGCTGGAAGGCGAGGGTCCGACAGGGAACGTTGCCGGCCATCTTCCGCGTTCGCACGGTGCCGATCGCTCCGCTTCGGTTCCTGCCCGCCACCGAGCTTCGCTACTGCATCGCACGCACCGTGACCGGAGCCAGGAAGCTGTGCCGCTCCGTCGCGCTTGGCCTGAATGAGGTCAACGTGCCGACCCGCGTCATCGCGGTCGCCGCCAACGACTGAGTCTGTTGCGCCGCTAGGCTCCGGTCACGTGGAGTGGCCGGGGCCTGGTGGCCCGACTCGTCTTCAAAACGAGCGGGGAGGGGTTCACCCCCGCCCGGTAGGTTCGATTCCTACGCCGCTCCGTGAGGTGCGTGTTGCTGCTGACGATCCCCATGGATACGGGGACTAGCGTGGTGCTCGGTGTCTCGGGAGGGGATGCAGTGATGCCTCAGTGATGCCTCACACTGAGAACACCTCGAGGAGCCGCAACGGTCGTGTACGCAATGCCAGTGTCCGAGGACAGCGTGCAGTCATGGCGATCACCCTCACGGGCACGGAGCGCATCGCGGCGCGTCTCGCGATCGAGGATGAGGTCGCCATACCCAGTCTGGCTCAAACCTCCCGGCACGACAGCTAGGTTCACCGCCACAGGACACAGCAGTCTGTCCGAGCCGACATCAGGGCGCGGGCTGAAAGCCGAAAGGGAGATCATGTCGATCGAGGAACTCGAGGACCTCGTCAAACCGTTGCTCCGGACGGCGACGAAGTTTGAACCTCATGCGGACGTCACGGAAAGCGCCGCAAGCATCCACAGCAAGTTCGGCGGTGCACCGTACGCCGAGGCCGGCGACGGCTGGCCGGTGTGCACTGGCTGCGGCGATGAGCTGACCTTCATCGTGCAGTTGGAAGAGGCATCGACGTGTTCTCTGCACGTGCTCTTCTACTGCTTCGAGTGCTTCCCCTGGGGTACAACGCGAGACGAACGAGGACAGTGGGAGATTCGTTCATACAATGCCCCCACGCTCGACCGATGCATCGCGATCGAGCGGGGATCGACCAGCGAGATGGACGTCACCCCCTGTGTCGTGAGCGAATCCGAGGTGCACGTCCTCCCGAGTTGGGATGGTATCCACACGGCCAGTGCGGCCGCAGGCGACCAGAGCAGCGCGCTGAACCCGGAAGAACCGTGGGAGCCGTACACCTCGGTGGTCAAGAGGTTGGGCTGCCTCGACGACTACGCGACCATCCTGGGTGGCTATCCGAGGTTCGTCCAAGGTGAGGCAGATCCAGCATGCTTGATTTGCGGCGAGGCGATGATGTTCTTTGCGCAGATCGATTCGGAGGATCAAGCCGACCTTATGTGGGGTGACGTCGGCTTGATCTACCTGTTCCGTTGCGCCCAACATCCGTCGGAATTCCATCTGGAACTGCAATGCCATTGAGGTTGTGAGAAGACGCGAAGGATTGATCGCGTGGCCCCGGCGCGACGCGCCATCGATCTCGTCAAGGTTCCCCAGGCAGACTCGCAGGTGCGCCTATTCCCACAGCCCCTCTGTCGGCGACCATCGACAACCGCCGACGTCGCCGCCAAGCACCGGATCGAGAAACGTTGCGGCCTGGTGCAGCGCTGCTTCAAAGTTCATCGGCGCCTGTCGGACCAGCGACCCCCAACGGCGACGCCACTCCTCCGCCTGGCCCTCACCGAGCGCAAACCCCTGCGGCAGCCCGTCCACCAGCGTCTCCGTTCGGCGCACTGCCTCGCGGTGCATCGCACCGGTCAACACCGTCCCATCGATGCCGTCGATTTGGAGCGCGATTCCGGCAATGTCCGCGAGGTCACGAGCCCGCGACGAGTACGTTCCCTGACGACGCTCGAACATGGCACACACCTTTTCGGCGATTTGCTGCTCGATACCGATGACGTCCACCTGCGGCGCGGAATCGAGCTCAGGGATACCCAGCGGGCTGAAGGTAAATGTCGCGGTCTCGGTCGGGATGTCTTCGCGCGGGGGTGCCAGGTCGACTCGGAAGTCCTCGAAGCGTTGGACGCCGATATACGCCGTCACCGGCACTGTCAAAGCGTGGTCGTCTCGCGACTGACGTGGCCTTCCGAGTTCAAACGCGAAACGGTCATCCAGATCGAGCGCGGCAGCGCGTCGGAGTGCCACCTCAACTTCTGCCATCTCCTGCGCCTGAATCAATCCAATGTCAATGTCCATTGTCTGTCTCTTATACACATCTGACGCTGCCGACGAGCGATCTAGTGTAGATCTCGGTGGTCGCCGTATCATT
>CALMXK010000139.1 GCA_937871165.1 uncultured Actinomycetes bacterium | reverse complement strand
TTCAAGCAGAAGACGGCATACGAGATTCGCCTTAGTCTCGTGGGCTCGGAGATGTGTATAAGAGACAGGTGCCGTTGGTGCACACGTATATCGCCGACTGCGAAACGCCGGTGAGCGCCTTCCTGAAGTTGCGTACCGACGGCCCGTGCTTCCTGCTCGAGTCGGCGGAGGAGGGGCAGCGACTCGGGCGCTACTCGATGATCGGGATCGATCCACGCGGCGTCATCCACGGCCGCGACGGCGAGCTCGAAATCATCCATGCCGACGGACGGGTGGAGGCACTTGACGCCTCAGATCCGTTTGGCGCAGTCGAAGACGCGGTCCAGCGGCTGCAGATGACCGAACCATGGCAAGAGCTTGCGTTTGCGGGTGGGGCGGTCGGCTACTTCGGATATGACCTTGTGCGCACCGTCGAGCGCCTGCCCGACGTACCGGCCGACGACCGCGACCTGCCCGACCTGCTGATGATGATCACCGGACCGGTGGTGCAGTTCGACCACGTGCGCCGCTCACTGACAATCGTGATGCCGTGCTCCCTGGAAGGCGATCTGGACGCCGCCTACGCGGACGCCGTGGCTGCGATCGAGCGCATCGTGGCAACCCTGGCCGGGCCGGTGCCCGATCAGGCGCCCCGTGAAGCGCCACGTGTGGGCGACGTGACGAGCAATACGACCGAGCAGGCCTTCTGCGACGCGGTTGAACATGTGCGCGAATACGTGTTCGCGGGTGACGCCTTCCAAGTGGTGCCGTCGCAGCGCTTCGGCGTCCGCCACAATCTGGATCCCTTCGCCATCTACCGCGGGCTTCGCGCCGCCAACCCCTCGCCGTACATGTTCTTCCTGCAATTCGACGAGTGTTCGCTTGTCGGCTCCTCGCCCGAGATGCTCGTGAAGGTCAGCGAGGGCAACGTGGAGACGCGCCCGATCGCCGGCACACGGCCCCGCGGGGAGACGCTCGCCGAGGACCGGGAGCTTGCGGACGAACTGCTCGCGGACCCGAAGGAGCGCGCGGAGCACGTCATGCTCGTGGACCTTGGGCGAAACGATGTGGGGCGGGTGTGCGAGCCGGGCAGCGTGCGGGTGAAAGAGCTGATGGGTGTGCACCTGTACAGCCACGTGATGCACATCGAAAGCAGCGTCATCGGACGACTTGCTGCGGGTCGGCGCGCCACCGACGCACTGCGGGCGACATTCCCCGCCGGAACGCTCTCCGGGGCACCCAAGGTCCGCGCCATGGAGATCATCGACGAGCTTGAGCCGACCAAACGCGGCCCGTACGGTGGCGCGGTGGGCTATCTCGGGTACGGTGGGGACCTCGACACCTGCATCACGATCCGCACCATCGTCTGTGCGGGCGACATGGCCTATGTGCAGGCCGGCGCGGGCGTGGTAGCGGACTCGGTTCCCGCCACGGAGTTCGCGGAGACCGAGAACAAAGCGGCCGGAATGTTCCGTGCGATCGAAGTGGCGGCGGGACAGCATGACTGGTGACACGGGAGGAGGGGCAGTGCGTGTCGTGATGATCGACAACTACGACAGCTTCACCTACAACCTGTTCCAGTACTTCTCGGAGCTCGGTGCCGAGGTGCTCGTACACCGCAACGACGCCATCGACCTGGCCGGCATCGAGGCGCTGCACCCCACACATCTGGTGATCTCGCCCGGCCCAAAGACGCCCACCGAGGCCGGCATCTCGGTGGCCGCAATCAGCCACTTCGCCGGAAAGGTGCCGATCTTCGGCGTCTGTCTGGGCCATCAGGCGATCGGCCAGGCGTTCGGCGCCAAGGTCGTGCGGGGGCGCGAGCCGATGCACGGCAAGACCAGCGACATTCACCATGACGGCAAGACGCTGTTCGCACACATCGCCGAACCGATGGTGGCCACCCGCTACCACTCACTCGTGGTGGAGGACCTGCCGGATGAGCTCGAGGCGAGCGCCTGGTGCGACGGCGACGTGATCATGGCGTTGCGTCACCGCTCGATGCCCATCGAAGGTGTCCAATTCCATCCCGAATCGATCCTGACGGAGGCTGGAAAGACCTTGCTCGCAAACTTCTTGGCGATTCGCGTATGAGCATCGCGGCGGACATCGATCGGCTGCTTGCCGGCGAGGATCTCGGGCGCCACGGCGCACAGGCTGCGCTCTCACAGATCATGTCGGGCGAGATCGACGCGATCCAGGTCGGTGCGTTTCTGGTGGCGTTGCGTGCGAAGGGCGAATCCGCGGGCGAGATCGCGGGGCTTGCCGCCGCGATCCGGTCGCACGCCACGCCGGTCAGCGTGCCGGGAGTCCAACTCGTGGACACGTGTGGCACCGGTGGCGGAGCCCCGACATTCAACGTCTCGACCGCGGCGGCGTTCGTGGCGGCGGGAGCCGGCGCGTCGGTGGCCAAGCACGGCAATCGGTCGGCAACGTCACGAAGCGGCAGCGCAGACGTCCTTGAGGCGCTCGGCGCACGTATCGATCTGCAACCGCAGGCGATCGCGACCTGCATCGAGCGCACCGGCGTGGGCTTCATGTTTGCACCGAACCACCACCCGGCCTTCAAACACATCGTGCCGGTCCGCCGCGCGCTTGCCGTGCGGACCGTGTTCAACCTGCTCGGGCCGCTCGCGAACCCGGCCGGCGTGCGCAAACAGGTGATCGGCATCGCCGACCGCTCCTACCTGGATCGCATCGCCGGTGCGGTGGCTGAACTCGGTGCGGATCGCGTGTTTGTCGTCTCCGCCGACGACGGGATGGACGAGTTCTCCACTGCGGTTCCGAGTGAAGTTGCGGAGGTGACCCCCGACGGCGTCAAACGGTGGCGGTTCGACCCCAGCGACTTGGGTCTGCGCCCCCCGGCGGACGGTGACCTGTACGGCGGCGAGCCTGATGACAATGCGCGGATGATCCGGGCGGTGCTGCTTGGCCAGGAGGGTGCGCGCGCCGACATCGTGATGTTGAACGCCGCGGGCGCGTTGCGCGCCGCCGGGATCGTGGACTCGATGGCTGACGGACTCGACGCGGCGCGCGAGGCCATCGCCACCGGGCGCGCCGCCGAGCGCCTGGACGCATTCGTCTCCGCCACCAACGACCTCGCCCCGTCCGCGGGCGTCTGAGAGTATGTGACAAGGTGGGTTTCCTCGAAGACATCGTCGCCCAGACCCGCGGGGACGTCGCGCGACGCAAGATGGAACATTCTCTGGACGATTTGCTTGCGCGGATCGACCCGCCGGATCGTGGTCGCCCGTTCTCTGAGGCCTTGATCGCGCCGGGCGTGTCCCTGATCGCCGAGATGAAGCGCGCGAGCCCGTCGCGAGGGCCGATTCGTCCGGATGCCGACGTCACGTCGATCGTGCGTGCGTATGAGCAGGGTGGAGCGGCCGCCTGTTCGATTCTCACGGAGCCGCAGTTTTTCGGGGGGTCCCTGGACGACCTTCGCGCCGCACGTGCCGCATGCACGTTGCCCCTGCTTCGCAAAGACTTCATCGTCGACTGCTACCAGCTGGCCGAGGCACGTCTTGCCGGCGCCGACGCCGCCTTGCTGATCGTTGCAGCGCTGGAGGAAGCCGAGTTCGCGGAACTGTTGCACTTCGGCGGCGAGCTGGGACTTGACCTGCTCGTCGAGGCGCACACGGAGGATGAAGTGCAGGCGGCGGTTGACGGCGGGGCGGAGATCGTCGGCATCAACAACCGCAATCTGAAGACCCTCGAGGTGGATCCGGACACGGTGCTCAACCTGCTCGCCGACATTCCCGCCGGGACCGTCGTCGTGGCCGAATCGGGCATCTCGGAACGCGCCGACGTCATCCGCCTCGGTGAGGCGGGCGTCGACGCGATTTTGGTCGGTGAAGCGCTCATGCGCGAAGACGATCCGGCCGCGGCGATCCGCTCGCTGATCGGGACGACCTGACGCGAGTGGTTGCGGTTCACGCACCGACGCGGCGAGCCCCGTGTCGTGGTGCCGCCCTGCGGGGAGGTCTGTCCCTGTTTGACTGCCGTGGCCCGCAGATGCCCGGTCAGGCGATACATTGGCGGCCGTGAGCGAGACGACAACCGACGAGCGCACATCCACGTGGCGGATCGCCGGCATCACGCTCGCGATCGTCCTGAGCCTCGGCCTCATCACGCTGCTGACCCTGGGCCTGGTTCGCGAGCCCGATCGACTCAAGCTCGACCACAGCTTCGACAACGGCGAGCGCGTTGTCCCGCCGGACTTCACGTTGCCGATCTTCGCCAACGGCGGTCGCCTCGGTGCGGTGGGGACGCCGGTCACGCTCTCCGCGTTGCGCGGCACCCCGGTTGTCATCAACTTCTGGGCCTCCTGGTGCGCGCCGTGTCATGACGAGGCGCCGATCCTGCAGGACCTGCAGCGGCGCTTCGGCGACCGCGTGGTGTTCTTGACGGTCAACAGCGAGGACGGGCCGGATGAGGCGCGGGAGTTCATCCGTCGATACAAGGCGACGTTTCCCGTGGTTCGCACCGGTCAGGACAACATCCGCCGTTCATACGGCACCAACCAGATGCCCGAAACCTTTGTGATCGACCCCGACGGAACGCTCGGCATGACGCCATTTCGTGGTGGCATCGACGTGGAGTCCGCCGCGGAGATCGCCGACCACCTGACGGCGGTGCTCCCCAAGTGATCCGGCGGATCCTCATCATCGCCGCGGTCGTGCTTGGCGTCGTCGTCTCGCCCTCGCTCGGAGCACCGTCGGAGACTGCGATCGCCAAACAGCTGCGCTGCGTGACGTGCGGTACGTCGCTTGACGTCTCAAACGCCCCGTCCGCCGTGCAGATGAAGGCTCGCATCGCCCGCGAGATCGCCGCCGGCATGAGCGAGAAGCAGATCATCGACGGGTTCGTGCGCGACTACGGGCGCACGGTGCTGTCCAGTCCACCGAAGTCCGGGATCGATTTGTGGCTGGCCTGGGCGTTGCCGCTCGGGCTGCCGATCCTGATGCTGTTCATTCTCCCGTTCGTCGTGCGCAGCTGGCGTCGGACAAGAGGCACCCCCGATACGGAGCCCCCACCGCTCGATGCCGCCGACGAGGCGCTTGTCGACCGGGAGTTGGAGGCGCTCGGCGACGTCTGACCGGGGTCGCATCTGTCTCTTATACACATCTGACGCTGCCGACGAGCGATCTAGTGTAGATCTCGG
>CALMXK010000138.1 GCA_937871165.1 uncultured Actinomycetes bacterium | reverse complement strand
AGGCCAGGTCGGTCAACAGCTCGTCGCCTGCCATGTGGCCCATCGTGTCGTTGACGCTCTTGAACCCGTCCAGGTCGATGAACAGGACCGCCGGACGTGGTGCCGACTCCTCCGCGTTGCGTGCTTCGGCCAGACGATCCCGAAACAGCACACGGTTGGGCAGCTGGGTAAGCGGGTCGTACATCGCAAGCTCCATCGCCTCGACCGCGCGCGCGTCGGTGAGTGCGATGCTCGCGTGCTCGGCAAAGAGCGCCAGGGCCTCCTGCTCACCTTCGGTGAACCGGCGGCGGGAGTCGTCATGGCTTCCCACGACGATGGCGCCGACATTGGTGCCGGCATCATGGATCGGGGCGGCCATCAAGATCACGTTGAGCGCCGCGGCGTTCTTGGCGACGTGGGGGGCGTGCGTCGCATCAGGTGTCTCGATGACCAGGCTGTTCTCGCGGACGGCGCGTCCCGCGATGCTCTCCTCAACGGGAATCGCCTCAAGGTGGGCAAGCTGTTGCGTGGTCAGCCCGTAGGACCCGGCGACGACGTGCCCGCCCGGCTCCTCACGGTTGGCCAGACGGATGAGCGCGGAATCCGCCTCGAGGAGATCAACAACTCCGGTGATGATGGCCGACAGCACGTTGTCGAGGCCGGCGCGACGCGCAATCGACCGCTGGATGACCGAAAGACGTTCCAGCAGCCGCTGACGTTCACGCAGCGAGTCGAGCAGTCGGAAGGTGCGAAGCGACATGCCGAGCACACGCGTGATATTTCGAAGCAGATGCTTCTCATCGGCGCTGAACGTGACGGGCTGGGTGCGGGCAACAACGACATGGCAGGGGATCCCGTCCGCGTTCGTGGTGAACACGACGGCTTGGCAGGTTCCCGCGCCTGGGACGTCGATCGTCGACGTCGCACCGGACACGATGGCCGCGAGCCGCTCGGGAAGCCCGTCGACGGCGGCGCCGAATCCGGTGGAACCGAGGACTTCATCGTCTTGAAGCACCGCCGTGAACTCCGCGTCGAAGGTCTCGCACAGGTGATCGAGCGCGCGGTTGACCGCGCGCGTCAGGTCGGCCTGTTCGCTGACACTTGCCACGAACTCCGCGAGCTGATGTGCGCTGCGGACGTTTGGTGGGGTGGTCGGCACCTGGCTACCCCACCGCCAACACGACGAGGGTTTCGTGGTGGAATCCGTTGATTCCATGTGTGCGTGCGATCTCGCCGTACGTGAAAAAACCGGCGATCGGTGCCGCGCCCGCGGACTCGGCGATCAGATCGACTTCGCGCTGGACCCCCACGGTCCCGAGCATATCTCGTCGTGTGACGCAGTCGAACACGAGAACGCCTTGCGGTGGGGTGCTGATGGCGGAGAACGCTTCGTCGCACGCCGCCTTGGTGGCGCCGAGCACGGTCTGTTCGTCTCCCGTCATCAACCAGACGTTCGCGCCTTCGGGGATCGCGGCAAGCGCGTTCAACCCGCCGCTTTTGGGGCAGGCGCCGGTCAGAAACCGAACGAGCGGCTCACCTGAGTGGCGGGCCAGCGCCAGTGGGTGGCGCATCGCAAATCGTGTGAACTCGGCCGCATCCTCGGTGATGGCTCGGGTCAGGCCGTTGCGCTCCAAGTACACGTCGAGGGCCGGTCGCGAATCGAGCTCAAGGAGGATCGTGCCTTCGTTGGCCGTGACCGTCATCGGTTGCCCAACGGTGGTCCAGCCGTGGTTGACGCCGATGCCGAACTCGCCGTCGGAACTGATGGCGGCCGCCACGACGGCATCGGTCAACACCCGCCCGTTGTGGAACTGGAAGGTGCGCTTCATTTCGAGGTCGTCGCCTGCGCAGCCACCGACGACCGGTACCGCGGCGCCCAGTTCGTGGTAGATGCCGCGAAGGATCTCCTGCTGATCACCGGCGAACGTGTCGGTCAACGTCAGCAAGATCGTGTTGTCACGTTGGGTTGGCAGCCCGGCCACCGCGCGGGCGGCGGTGCGTCCGGCGTCGCGCATACCGGCCGACGCCTGTTCGGCGGCAACCGTGGCGACGGAGAACCCGTCACCACCGAAGGCGGCGACGACGACTCCACTCGGTCCGGACCCGTCGGTTGCGATCTCGCCGGCGGTGGTGCACCCGATCATCTCGCAGCGGCCGGCGCTGATGTAGATCGTCTCCACGAGGCAGTCGAGTTCGTAGCGATGGTCGGCGAACACCACGACCAGTGCCGGTGCGAGGTCCGGGGTCACACAGGACGCGAGCGCCTCCGAGGCCGCGGCAACGGGATCCGGGTTGGTCGACCGGCCGACCTTGACCCACCGGGTGGCGGGAATCGCGGATATGAGACTCGTGGTGTTCATCTCGTATCTATCGGACGATACTGGTGGTTGCACGACAGGATTCTCGGAATCTTCACGTTTTATTGCAAGTGGGCCGGCTCGACGCCCGCGGCCGGCACAGCAGGCGCGCGACGGCAGTTCGGTGGAGCGACGGTGAACCGCACCATCGGTACCGGTGAAACGGTTCAAACATGCCGTGGTGTGCGGTGGTGTCTCGTGTGGATCGCGGAGGCGGCTGCAGGCTGCCCGGGGGAGCCTGCGGTCAGACCGGTTGCACCGTCCGGATCCATCTCCCTGCGCAACCACCCCCAAATGCACGACGCCCCGGCGTTCGGCCGGGGCGTCGATGAACCGCGGTCTGTCGTGGTGCGCTAGACGCCGACGATCTCGGCGACCGGTGCGACCGGCACCATGTGCTTGGAGAACTGCATGACCTGACGGTCAAGGCCGAGCGCCAGACCGAGCAACTGCGGCAAGTGCAGCACCGGCATGTTGTACTCGGTGTTGTTGGCGATCTCCGCCTTGCGCTGGTACGCGTCCATGGCCAAGTGGCACAGCGGGCACGGGGTGACCATGCAGTCTGCACCGGCGTCGCGGGCCTGGGAGAGCGCGACGTGCGACTCCTTCAGCGCCACGCTCTCACGGGCGAGGATGATCGGGAAGCCACAGCACTTGCTCTTGGCCTCGTAGTCGGCAACCTCGCCGCCGAGTGCCCGGATCAAACGCTCCATCGACTGGGGCTTGTCGGGATCCTCGAAGCCCATGACCGACGACGGACGAAGCAGCTGGCAGCCGTAGTACGGGGCGACCCGAAGGCCGTTCAGTCCGCGTGGACCCTGCTTCTCAAGCTGCGCGAGACCCTCCTCGGTGCTGATGTACCACAGCAGGTGGGTCACGTCGGTGCCACCGGCGTACGGCCGTGCGCCGGCCTTGGTGAGCTCCGCGTTGACGGCTTCGAGGAGCGTGGGATCCTCTTTGACCATCTTGTTGGCCCGACGAAGGTTCATCGTGCAGACGTTGCAGATGGTCATGATGTCCATGCCCATCTCCTCCGCCTCGGAGAGGATGCGGACGTTGAGCGCCAGGTACAGGTTCGGCTTCGCCTCTGCGATGTCACCGGCGCCACAGCAGGTGGCGGAGGGCATCGGCACGAGCTCGATGTCGAGCATCGGCGCGAGAGCCTTGGTGGTCGAGTTCAGCTCTTTGGACGAGAACTCCGCGACGCACCCGGGGTAGTAGGCGAATGACTTTGCCACTAGATCGTCTCCTTGACGTTCTTCATGAGCTTCTTGACCTGGTCGAGGTTCTTGACCTTGTGCGGGAACGGCGACGGCGCCTTGCCCTTCTGCAGCATCTTGAGGGCGAACGGCAGGTCGAACTGGGCCTTGATCGGGTCGGTGAACGGAACCAGGAGCGTCTCGTTCAGCTTGCCGCCGGTCTGCATGGAGATGAGGAACGCCTTGGCGTGGCGGGCACCCGCGTCCTTCATCGAGCGACCCTCGCGGAAAGCGATCGCGCCGAGCTTCTCAATGGCGTCACGCGGATCGACACCCTTGGGGCAGCGCTCGTTGCAGAAGTTGCAGCGGGTGCAGTCCCACACGCCGTGCTTGCCGGTGTACATCTTGGCGCGCGTCTTGGGGTAGCCGTCACGGACATCGCCGTTGAAGCGGTATCCCCAGGCCAACGCTGCCGGACCGACGAACTCGGGGTCGGCGGCCAGCGAGTTGCACTCGCTGTAACAGGCGGCGCAGAGGATGCAGTTGGTCTCCTTGACCAGCTTCTGCATGTCCTCCTTGGACACGATCCGCTCCTTGCCGTTGGCAGGCGGCGGACCGTCGGGCATCAAGAACGGCTTGACCGACTTGACCTTCTCCCAGAACGGACCCATGTCCACGACAAGGTCCTTGATCGGGGTGAAGTTGCCGATCGGGTCAACTTGAACCGTGTCCTTGCCGGACCATGCCTTCAGGTCTTCGACCTGCTGCATGCAGGCGAGCACGGTGCGTCCGTCCGCCTTGCAGGCACAGGACCCACAGATCGCGCTGCGGCATGAATACCGAATGGCGAGCGTGCCGTCCTGCTCGTTCTGCAGATCCAGGATGGCGTCGAGGAGGGTTTTCTTCTCCTCGTGCTCAAGCGTGAAGTCCTGGTAGTAGGGCTCCGGCTTGGCCGCATCCGGCTGGTAACGGAAGATCTTGAATGTCGTCGATGGCACTCTTCTGCTCCCTTAGTACGTACGAACCTGAGGTTCGTACTTCGTGACCGTGACCTCGGAGTAGTCGAGGCGGATCTTGTCGTTCTCAAGATAGGACAGCGTGTGCTTCATCCAGTTGGCGTCGTCGCGCTCCGGGAAGTCGGTGCGCGAGTGTGCGCCACGGCTCTCGGTGCGGGTGACCGCGCCTTCGCACATGCATGCGGCGAGGTCGAGCAACCAGCCGGTCTCCCAGGTGTGGATGAGCGCCTGGTTGAACGTCTTGCCCTTGTCGTTGACCTGAACGTTCTTGAACTGGTCGCGAAGCGCCAGGACGGTCTCGCGTGCGGCGGCCAATTCGTCGCCGGTGCGGAACACGCCGACCTTCTCCTGCATCGTGCCGGCGAGTTCGTCGCGCAGCGTGTGCTGGAAGGGGCCGGTGGTGCGGTCGAGCAGCTCGCGCGTCTTGCGCTCGAAGTCGACTGCCGAAGCGTTGGTGGCCGTGAAGGGCTTGCCTCCGAGCGTGCCGGTGTACTGCGCAGCGGCGACTCCTGCGCGGCGTCCGAAGACCACCGTCTCAAGCAGTGAGTTGCCACCGAGGCGGTTGGCGCCATGCACCGAGACGCATGCGCACTCGCCGGCCGCGTACAGGCCCGGCATGTGCGGGGCGGCGCCCCAGTGATCCACGTGCACGCCACCCATGTGGTAGTGGGCGCCCGGACGAATCGGGATCGGGGTGTCGATCGGATCGACACCGGCGAAGGCGATCGCCAGCTCGCGAATCTGCGGCAGACGCTCCTTGATGCGGTCGGCGCCGAGGTGGCGCAGATCGATGAAGACGCAGCCGTCTTCGCCGCGGCCCTCGAGGATCTCGGTGGCCTCTGCGCGGCTCACGACGTCGCGGGAGGCGAGCTCCAGCTTGTTCGGCGCGTACTTCGTCATGAAGCGCTCGCCGTCCTTGTTCAGGAGGTAGCCGCCTTCACCGCGTGCACCCTCGGTCACGAGCACGCCGTTGGCGGCGAGCGTGGTGGGGTGGAACTGCATGAACTCCATGTCCTTGAGCGGGACACCGGCTGCAAGGGCCATGCCCATGCCGTCGCCGGTGGAGGCGTGCGCGTTGGTGGACGGGCGGTAGACACGGCCGGCGCCACCGGTGGCGAGCACCACGGCCTTGGCCCCGATGGTCTCGATGTTGCCGTGGATCATGTCGTAGGCCACGACGCCGGCGCAGTTGCCGCTTCCGTCGCGGATCAGCTCGGTGACGAAGTACTCCTCGTACACCGGGATGTCCAACTTGACGCACACCGTCCAGAGGGTGTGCAAGATCACGAGTCCGGTGACGTCCGCCGAATAACACGTGCGGGGGAAGCCTGCGCCACCAAAGGGGCGCTGGGCGATCTTTCCGGTGGTCTCGTGGCGGCTGAAGATGGCTCCCCAGTGTTCGAGCTGAATGATCTCGCCCGGGGCCTCCTCACACAGGACGGCAATCGCGTCCTGGTCGCCGATGTAGTCCGACCCCTTGACGGTGTCGAACGTGTGGTTCTCCGGGCTGTCATCGGTTTCGTTGCCGAGGGCGGCATTGATGCCTCCCTGAGCAGCGCCCGAGTGACTGCGCACCGGGTGGATCTTGGTGACCAGGGCAACGTCCGCGCCGGCTTCCTTCGCGGCGATTGCCGCGCGCATACCAGCAAGACCTGCACCTACCACCACGACGTCATGCGTCCGCACGCTTCGCTCTCCTCCAGCTTGAGGTTCCTACCGACTGACTTTACCTGAATGCCGGTTGCCTGCTGGGATTGCCACCCCCCGTGTCCCGTTCGCCCCGGCTGGCCGGGGCATGTGTCCCGTAGTGCGGAAAATTACGTGTATCCAGGCCGTTCCAGGCCCTGGGACGGCTGTCTGCCGGCGCACGGGTGGCAGCCCCTGCGTGGCGGTTCGCGCGATCATCGGCCACTTTTCGGCGGTCGTCGCGACGGTGCAACAGCCGGCCGGTGGCAAGCGGACGGCACCGGTGGCCCGCCCGGTACGGCCGTGGTCGTCGCCGACTTGCTGCCGCCGGTCATCGAGTGGGACCGCCCCTGATGTGGGGCGGTCCCGTTTCTCATCGACCTCGAGTCGGCCTCATTCGGCCCTGACAGGTCAGCTTGGGCGCAGCGCGAGCACCCAGCCCGCCCACTCGCGTGAGGACGTGAAGGTCCAGGTCTTCGCTCCGGTCGAGCCGGCGGCGGCCTGGATGGCGTCGGCGTATTCCTGCCGCTTGCCGCCGATGTCCCACACCTCGCCCATGCCCGACGGTGGCGCGATGTCGATGGTCGTGCTGCCCGAGTTGATTCCCATGCAGCCCGTGATCAGGGCGTTGGAAGTCGTCGTGGTGATCGCCGGGATCGCGCCACTTGATGCCGAGGCGCCGGCGGCACTTGCCGACGCGTCGATCGGGGCGGTGGGGCTCACGCCGCTGTAGCGGGCGATGCCGACGGAGTGCGCGACCGAACTCGTCAGATTCCAGGAGTACGAGGCCGGTTCAGCGGCTCCAGCGACGCGGTAGTAACCGAACACCCTGGGGTTGGTCACACCGGTGGAGGCGGCGAACTGGGTCCATCCCGCAGGGGCGGCTGACACCGTGGTGCCGTTGAGCGTCACACAGGCCACCAACACGTCGTTTGCCGAGGTCCCGGCAGGCGCCGTGGCCGTGGCAACGTTGCTTGCCGTGGTCGCCACGGTGGTGCTGGTGGACTGGCGGACGATGCCGGCACTGGTGGCCGTGCTGACGGTCCAAGTGCGGGTGGCCGGGGTTGGGTCGGTGTTGTTGGCGGCGTCCGTGGCGGCGACGGTGAAGGTGTGCGGTCCGTCGGTCAGGTCGGTGTAGGCGACGCCGGTGGTGCAGGGTGTGGGTGCGCCGCCGTCGAGGGTGCAGGCGAATGTGGATCCGGCTTCGGTTGCGGTGAAGGCGAACGTCGCGGTGGTTGCGCTGACCGTGCCGGTTGGGCCGGATGTGATTGTGGTGTCCGGCGGTGTGACGTCGATGGTTTCGACGGTCCACGTGCGGGTGGCAGGTGTTGGGTCGGTGTTGTTCGCCGCGTCGGTGGCGGTGACCGTGAAGGTGTGGGGTCCCTCGGTCAGGTCCGTGTAGTTGAGGCCGCTGGTGCAGGGTGCGGGTGCGCCGCCGTCGATGGTGCAGGCGAATGTGGATCCGGCTTCGGTTGCGGTGAAGTCGAACGTCGCGGTGGCTGTGTTGACGGTGCCGGTGGGGCCGGAGGTGATGGTGGTGTCGGGCGGTGTGGTGTCGGTGGTGTCGACGGTCCAGGTGCGGGTGGCGGGGGTTGGGTCGGTGTTGTTCGCCGGGTCTGTGGCGGCGACGGTGAAGGTGTGCGGACCGTCAGCCAGACCAGTAAAGGTGACACCGCTGGTGCACGGCGCCGGCGCACCGCCGTCGACGGTGCAGGCGAAGGTGGATCCCGCTTCGGTTGACGTGAACCCGAACGTCGCGGTGGTCACGTCGACGGTGCCGCTCGGCCCGGACGTGATGGCGGTGTCCGGCGGGGTCAGATCGGGCCCGGAGGCGCCGGGGCGCAGAGCGAGCATCCATCCCGCCCACGCGCGTGAGGAGCTGAACGTCCAGGTCTTGGCGCCAGTCGAGCCGGTGGCGGCTTGAATGGCGTCGGCGTATTCCTGTCGCTTGCCGCCGATGTCCCACACCTCGCCCATCCCGGCAGGTGGGGTGATGTTGACCCCGGTACTGCCCGTGTTGATGCCCATGCAGCCGGTGAGCATGGTGTTGGGGGTGGTCGTGGTGATCGCCGGGACGGTGCCGCTCGTCGCCGACGCTCCCGCCGCGCTGGCCGATCCGTCGATCGGAGCGACGGGGTCCACCCCGCTGTAGCGGGCGATTCCCACAGAGTGCGCCACGGACTTCGCGAGGGTCCACGTGTAGGACGCCGGTTCCGAGGCCCCTGCCACGCGGTAGTAGCCGAACACGTGCGGGTTGCTGATATTGGTGAGGGTGGCGAACTGGGTCCAGCCGGCCGGCGGGGCTGACACGTTGCTGCCGTTGAGCACGAGGCAGGCGACCAGCACGTCATCCGCCGACGTTCCCACGGGTGTGGTGGCGGTTGCCTGCGCGCTTCCGGACGCTGCGACGCTGGTGCTGGTGGACCGACCCGATGCTCCAGCGCAACCCGATTCGGCCCCTGTCGCGCGCTGGCAAGACGTGCTCACCGGTTCCGGCCCGATGCCCGCGCGCGTCATCGACATCGACATGGCGGCCATTCTTTACACCTCGGGCAGCACCGGCAAACCCAAAGGCTGTCTCTTAT
>CALMXK010000137.1 GCA_937871165.1 uncultured Actinomycetes bacterium | reverse complement strand
TTTTCAAGCAGAAGACGGCATACGAGATTCGCCTTAGTCTCGTGGGCTCGGAGATGTGTATAAGAGACAGGGTCGACCACCCGTTGCGCAACGCGTTCCAGCGCGACCGGGACCGCATCATCCACAGCAAGGCGTTTCGCCGGTTGATGCACAAGACGCAGGTGTTCATCTCCCCGGAGGGAGATCACTACCGAACGCGGTTGACTCACACACTCGAGGTCTCGGCGATCTCGCGCACCGTGGCGCGTTCGCTCGGTTTGAACGAGGACCTCGTCGAGGCGATCGCCATGGGCCACGACCTTGGACATGCGCCGTTCGGTCACGCTGGTGAGGCCGCACTGGACGAGGTACTCACCGAGCGCTTCTCCCGGCGATTTCTCCACAACGAACAGAGCCTTCGCATCGTCGAGTGCGTGGAGCGCGACGGACACGGACTGAACCTCACGGCCGGCGTGCGCGACGGCATCCTGCATCACACCGGTGGCGAGCTGCCGATGACCCTCGAGGCGCAGATCGTGCGTCTGGTGGACCGGGTCGCATATGTCAATCACGACATCGAGGATGCGATCAGTGCGGGGATGCTCGCCGCCGACGAGTTGCCACGGGCGGAGACCGACGTCCTCGGGGCGACGACGACCGCGCGGATCACGTGTCTTGCAGGCGACATCGTGCGTATGAGCACCGATTGCGACGAGATTCGCCAAAGCGACGAGATCGGCGATGCATTTCGTCGCCTTCGCGGCTTCATGTTCGAGCGGGTCTACCTGGCCCCGCCCAACAGCGACGAGGCTGCGCGTGCACGGGGCGTGGTGCGCGCGCTGTTCGAGCACTTCTTGGAACACCCGGACCACCTGCCACCGTCGTCCGAGCCGGATGTCGTGGCACGTGTGACCGATCATGTGTCAGGAATGACCGATCGGTATGCGATGCGGGTCTACCGCGAGACATTTTTGCCCCATGAGACGCCGCTCGGCCCATGATCAACGAGATCATCACCGCGTTCATCACCATGGCGGTGCTGATGGACCCGCTCGGCAACATCCCGGCCTTCCTGGGGCTCGCCTCCGGCTACGACGAACGTCACCGAAAGCGTGCGGCGCTGCATGCGGTGCTCGTGGCCTTCGTGCTGATCTTCGGCTTCGCGCTCGGCGGGCGCGCCGTGTTGAACTACCTGCACGTGTCCCTGCAGGCGCTCACCGTGGCGGGCGGCCTGTTGCTCGCCCTGATTTCCTTGGAGATGCTTCGCGGACACTTCGACGATCCTGACGTGAGCGAGCGTGGCAACATCGCGCTCGTGCCGCTCGGGACGCCGCTGATCGCCGGTCCCGGGGCGATTGTGGCGACGATGGTGCTGCTTGACAGCGTCTCCGACGTCCCCGAACGTATCGGCGTGGCGATCGGCATTGCCCTGGCCTTGCTGGCCGTCTGGGTGGCCCTGCGTCTGTCGGTTCCGATTGCGCGTCACCTGCCCGAGAGCATCATCCACCTCCTGTCACGGATCATGGGGTTGCTCCTCGCGGGGATCGCGGTGCAGATGGTTTTCAACGGAACCCGGGACTGGATTCAGCTGTTCGGCTGAACCTCCCGCCGTGCCTGGGGCGAGTGTCCCGGGGTTGTTTTTGCGGCCTGGCGCGGTGGATGGCTGGGAGTACTGTGGGCCAATGCGTACCACCGAGCATGTTGAACTGACCGACGATGAGCGGGCGATGTATTCCAGCTTGCCGGTTTCGGACCGCACCTCGCGGGTCCTGACTTGGGCGCTTGGGCTCACCTTCGGCGGAATTGTGGTGTTCATGGTCCTCGCGGCCACCGTGTTCAAGGGCAGCGATCCCCCGGGGGTGTCCTACAACGAGATCGAAGGACAGCCGATCTACCTCCACCAGCCGCCGCAATCCACCGATGTGCGGATCGACCGGGGCAGCGCGGCGGCCACGACGGAGGATTCCGCGCGTCGCTATGTGGTTCGGCGCTATGTCACGCGTGTGACGCCGAAGCAGGCACGTGACTACTACCTGCGACAGTTCGGCGTGATGTACGCGATCGGCGACGTTGCGACGTGGGACACCGACCGGGACTACGTCCTGCGTGGAACGGTCGCCCTTTCGGAGCGCACGACGGCGGATCCGCCGAACCTGGCGGTTCGTATTGCAATTGGCAAGGAGCTGTTTGAGGAGCGCACCCAGGTGACGCTCTCAATCGAATCGGACTTCTGAGTCTCGCGGGCCGGAGCTACCCGGCCACGGGCGTCGTTCCTGCCGGTTCGGTGTGGACGACCACGTCGGCGAGATCGTCGAACTGTTCCCGCAGCCGTCGTCGCACGACTCCGCTCAGCACATGCGCGTCGGACAGCGCGATCGATCCATCCACCGCCACCGCCAGGAAGACAACCAACCCGTCGGGCGTTGCGGTCATCCGAAGGGTGTTCGGCGGATGCCCGGTGACCTCTCGGACGGTCAAGGTGATGCGTTCGGCGATGCGTGCGTCAACTGCGACCTGACTCGCCTCGCTGATGGGGTCGTCGAGCGGTTCCAGGTGGGTCGTCACATGACCGATCATCGGACATGCGGCGAGGATGGACCGCTCCACGGCGGTTGCGACGTTGTGCGCGGTGGCGACGTCATGTGACGACGGCAGCTTCAGGTGCAGGGCGACGTCGGCGTGCGCGCCGTGGAAGAACACGCGAACGTTGTGGATCTCCCTGGTCCCGGGCACCGCGAGGGCGGCGGCCAGCACACGCTCGCGGATGTCGGCTTCGTCGAGGGAGCCTGGCTCCACGTGCACCACCACGTCGGCGTTCGGCAACTCGCGCTGGATCGCGGCTTCCACGGCGTCGGCGGCCAGATGGCCTTCGGCGAGCGCCGCGGCCGGAGGGATGCTGATCACCACATCTGCAAACTGCCGGCCACCGGCTTCACGCATGCGAAGCCGCTTCAAAGCGATGTCGGGCCCGAGCGATTCGATTGCGCGTGTCGCGGTTGCGGTGGCTTCGAGCGGCGTGTGATCCATCAGAACGTCCACGTTGACCCGGGCCATGCGAATGGCGGCGATCAGGACCAGTGCAGCGACGAACAAGGCGGAGAACGCGTCGGCTTCGGGCAACCCCGCGCGCGTGAGCAGCAGCCCGACGAGCACCGCGATCGTGCCCGCCAGGTCGCCGGCAAAGTGCAACGCGTTGGCGGCCAGGGCGGCGCTGCCGAATTCCTGGGCGGCGCGGCGGGAAATGACCAGGCGGGTCAGGTCGATCGCGATCACGATCCCGATCACCGCGAACGCCCACCACGTCGTCTCGACCTCGGCGGGAGCGTCGGCCCCGAGGCGCCTGATCGCAACGACGGCGAGCAGGACGCTGACCATGGCGAGGACCGCGCACTCGGCGAGCGCCGAGAGATGCTCCGCCTTGCCGTGTCCGAATCCGTGGGTCGTGTCGGCGGGGCGGCTTGCGACCCCGATGGCAAAGAAGGTCAGCAGCGCGGCCGCCAGGTCCGTGCCCGAGTGGGCGGCCTCCGCCATGAAACCGAGGCTGTTGGTGGCAAGTCCGACCGCCAACTTGATCGCGATCAGGACCGCCGCGGCGATGACAGAGGTGCGTGCGGTGCGGCGGGCCGGCGACATCTGCGCAATCTTGGCAGACCCGTCGCTGCGACGGGCAACGCCCCGGATGTCCTGTGCGCGGGCCGACGGGGGCAGTTTGTTGGGAGGATCGTCCCCTGACAGGTCAGTCCGCGACAATCACGGGTGCGCACGCGGGATAAGGTACGTGCTGTGACTACGGCCAGACATGAGCGTTCACTGCGATGAACTCGCCCGCAGGTATCGGCGTGCAACTGTCCCCGGAACTTGCAGGGGCTGCAGCGTCGATTCTTGCCGCTCCTGACTTTGAGTCGACGGTTCGTGCTGCGCTGGAGAGTGCGCGGCACATCACCGGCGCACGGTACGCGGCCTGCGGGGTCGTGGATCCCGCGACCGGAGGCTTTGGCCGCTACATCACCGCCGGGCTCGACGACACCGTCGTCCGCGCGATCGGTGAGGCGCCCAAAGGGCATGGGGTACTGGGACTTGTCCTTCGTACCACTGAGCCACTTGCGCTTGCAGACATCCGTACGCACCCGGAGTCCTACGGGTTCCCGGTGAACCATCCGGTCATGACGTCGTTCGTCGGCATCGGGCTGTCGGTCGGTGGAACGATTTGGGGATCGTTCTGCGTGACGGACAAGGAAAGTGGGGAGGACTTCACCGAGGCCGACAAGGCCGCGTTCCAGGAGGTCGCCAAGATGACGGCCCAGGCGGCGCACCTGCATCTTCGGACGCACAACGCGGAAATGCGTGCGCTGGATCTGGCGAGAGACCGCGATGCGTACACGGCGAGCAACGACCTTGCCCGCAGCCTCGCCGGTCAGCCGGACTTGGACCACATGATGGAGCTGATCGTGAAGCGCGGCAGGGCGCTCACTGGGGCACGCAGCGCCGTGCTGGCGCTCTCCGGTGTGGACGGACTGGTGGTCGAGGCGGTTGCCGGCATGATCGATCGCTCGCTGCTCGGCTCGACGCTGCCGGTGAGCTCGCAGGAGCGGGAGGCGCTTCGCACCAGCGGATCGACGGTCGCTGAACGAACCGGTCGGTTCTCACCGGTGGCGCATTACCTGAACGGCTCGTCGGCGATGATCGTGCCGCTCGTCCTTCGCACCAACCTGGTCGGGGTCCTGCTGTGTGTGGACCGTGCGGACCTCGGCGTCGGCTTCTCCGCCCATGATCTGGCGATTGCCGAGGCGTTCGGAACAAGTGCAGCCGTGGCGATTGCGACCGCGCGGTCGGCACAGGAGCAAGCACTGCAGCGTGCGATCGCGGCGAGCGAGCGTGAGCGTGCGCACTGGGCACGTGAGCTGCACGACGAGACGCTGCAAGACCTTGCAGCCATCAAATTGCTTCTTGGCATGGCGCAACGCGCAGCATCCGAGGACACACGGACGGAGCTGCTCGAACAGGCGACGGTGCAGATCGATACTGCGGCCGTGGACCTTCGTCGCCTGGTGGCGGAGCTGCGCCCGGCCGCACTCGACGCGTATGGGTTGGCGGCAGCCATCGAAGGGCTCGTCAGCCGTGTCGGGTCGATGGGCGATCAGACGATCTCGTTTCACTGTTCGCTCGAAGGCGGCGGCGAGGTGGAAGGGCTGCGCCTCGATCCGCAGGTGGAGGGTGTCGTCTACCGTGTGATCCAGGAGGCGCTCAACAACGTGGCGCGCCATTCAGGGGCGCGCCATGCGCGTGTGGAATGCGTGGTCGGTCAGGGTACGCTGCGCGCCACCGTCATCGACGACGGTGTGGGGTTCGATCCGGGAGCACAGGGCGGCGGCTTCGGTCTCATCGGCATGCGCGAGCGCGCGGACCTCATCGGCGGAGATCTGCGTGTTGAGTCTCGACCGAATGTCGGGACGACGGTGAGTTTGATCGCACACATCGACAGTGAGGTGGGGCATGTTTGAGTCCAGTGCCGACCGCGGCCGTGAGACCCCCGTCCGGGTGGTCGTCGTGGACGATCACGCAATCCTTCGCAGTGGTGTCGTGCGGTTGTTGGCGGATGCCGGCTCGATCGCGGTAGTCGGGGAGGCGGAGGGTGTGGAGCCGGCGCTCGGCGAGATCGAGCGTGGCGAGCCGGATGTCGTGCTGCTCGATCTGGACATGCCGGGCGTTGGCGGCATTGAGGGGTGCCGTGAGATCCTGCAACGCTGGCCGGAGATGGGGATCGTGATCCTCTCGATGCACGACGATCCCATCATGGCGCGGCGTGCATTTTCCGCCGGTGCCCGCGGGTATGTCGTCAAGACGGCCGCGGATGCGGAGCTCATCTCCGCCATCGCCGCCGTGGCGGACGGGGGCCGCTTCGTCAACGCGACGATGGGTGCATTGCTCGCCGCGGGCTCCGGGGAGTCTCGCATCGACGTACTCACCGACCGCGAGGTGGATGTGCTTCGCCTGCTGGCCCTGGGACACACCAACCAGGAGATCGCCGCGGAGCTGTTCCTCAGCGCTCGGACCGTCGAGAGTCACCGGGCGCACATCATGCGCAAGCTCGGGGTCTCCACTCGCGCGGAGCTGGTTCGCGTGGCACTCGAGAACCGTTTGTTGAACACCACGATGGCGCCGAAGGGCCGTTGACGGGCTGACACTCCGGCGTCAGCCGGCGTCGGTCCCCTCGTTGTCGGCGCGGTCGCGAAGGAAGCGTTCGAACTCGGCGGCGATCATGTCGCCCGAGGGCACGTCGACGTCCTGGTCGGACTCGGAGTCGAAGGTGCGTTCGAGTTCGGCGAGCATGCCCGATGCTTGCGGGCTGTTTCGGACCGCCTCGTCGATCTCGACCTCGAATGCCGCGACGGCCGTCTTCAGGTCCTTGACGTCGACGGTACGTCCGGTCACGGTCGCGAGCGCCTCGATGAGGGCGAGGGTCGCGTTGGGCGCCGGGGCCGAGCCGATGTAGTGGGGCACGGCGGCCCAGAGCGATGCGGCGTTCAGGCCACGCTCGGCGGCGTATGCATGAAGCATCGCGATGATCCCGGTCGGGCCTTCGTAGTCCGGCCGTCGGCCGCTGAGCTGGTCCGTCATCTGCTGCGGCACGGACATGTGCGTGAGTCGCACCGGCCGCGTGTGCGGCACGTCGGCGATCAGCGCACCAAGCGTGACGACGTCACGCACCCCGAGGTCGACGGCGATGTCGAGCGCAGCCCGGCACAGGGTGGGCCAGCGAAGCGACGGCTCGCTGCCGGCGAGAATGACGATGCTGCGACCCTCGGGCGGCGTCGCGTAGGAGAGCTCGATCCCCGGCAGGGTGATCGGTCCGTCGACGACGCCTCCGGACACGGTGATCCGTGGGCGGTGACTTTGGAAGTCGAAAAAGCCTTCGGGATCGACCGATGCGAAGCGTTTCGCGTCGAACGCCGATGCCAGATATGAGGTGGCGAAGGACGCGGCGTCTCCCGCGTCGTTCCATCCCTTGAACGATGCGATGAGTAGCGGTTCGCGCAGGCCTGTTGGGCGTGCTTCCCATCGAAAGACATCCACGACGGCCACGGTAACACCCTTTTGGGCGGTTTGTCGCTTAGTCGGCTCGGTTGCGCGTATCGCGGTAGGTGCGCGCTTCGTTCACGAGCGCCGTGAAAAGCGCGATGTCGTCACCTTCTTCGGGATGCCATTGCACGCCGAGCGCGAACGGCTTGCTCGGATCCTCGAGCGCCTCGATGGTCCCGTCGTCGGCCCAGGCCACCGGAACCAACCCCGCTCCGACACGATCGGTTGCCTGGTGGTGGTGCGATTTGACCGGAGCGAGGGGGCCGAGGATTCCCTCCAGCCGACTGCCGGTGGCGATTTCGACCGGATGATCGGTGAACACCCCGACCACTTCGCGGTGGCTTTCCCCGGCGGCGGTGTCGGGCAGGTGCTGGATGAGGCTGCCTCCGCGGGCGACGTTCATCACCTGGATGCCACGGCAGATGCCGAGCATCGGGATGTTTCTCGCAAGTGCATGCTCGACGAGCACGAGTTCGGCGTGGTCACGCTCCTGCTGGCTGCGTTCGGTCTCGGGGTGGCGATCCTCGCCGTAGCGGGTCGGTTCGATGTCTGCGCCGCCTGCGAGACACAGCCCGTCGATGCCGTCCAAGATCCGGTCGATGCCGTGCAGCGCCGGTGGAATGAGGATGCAGCGCCCGCCGGCGCGGTGGATTGCGTCGACATAGACCCAACCGACGACGGCGGCCTTGCCTTCCCAGACGGCCCAGCGTGCGTTCTCGGCGTACGAGGTGAGTCCGATCAGGGGTGCGTCGTCTGTCACACGGCCATTCTGCCAATTGGCGCCAGCGATCGCACGACCGGCCGCGCGCCCCGTGGCACGAGTGGTGGCGCTGTGGGCGCGAGCCAAATTTGGTCAAGTGGCCAATTCGTTGCGTCATCCCGCGTCGGCGGGTTGGCCCGCGACGGCAGCGATGAGAACGGTCCCGCCGCTGAAGATGGCGCTTCACGCAGTTGGACGAAATTGGCCACTTGACCAATTTCGTCCAACTGCGGTCCTCGTGAAAACCGTCGAGTTACAGGCAGAACGTTCCGACGGCGTGGGGGTCAAGATGGTCAAGTGGCCAATTCTGTCGTCCCGACCGTCAAGGATCGGACTCGCGTGGCGGCGCCAGCGAATCTCGCCAAGTGGCCAATTTTTGGCGGACGATGACAGTCGTCGGCGAACGGGGAGGGCACCGGGCGGTGCGTCTCTTGCTACCCTGTCGAGGCCCTGGGGGATTAGCTCAGCTGGGAGAGCGCCTGCTTTGCAAGCAGGAGGTCGTCGGTTCGATCCCGTCATCCTCCACTCCATGTCCGCACCACACGACCTGCCGCCCCTGCCCGGCGAAATCGCCGAGGCGGCTCGGGTCGTCATTCTGACGCGAACGGGGTGTTGTCTGTGCGACGACGCCATCGCCATTGCACGCGACATCTGCACCGAACGCGCGATCAGTCTTCACCTGCAAGATGTCGACGCGAACCCCCAACTTCGCGTCGACTGGAACGACCATGTTCCCGTCACATTCGTGGACGGCGTCCGCCATGCGATCTGGGCGCTCGATCCGCAGCACTTTCGCGCGGCGCTCGATCGCGCCGTGGACTGAGGCTTCGGGGATCAGCCCAGGCGGGCTTGCGCCAGTCGATCGGTCCGCTCCATCCATGCAGGCGATCCGAGGCGCTCCGCCCACTCGGCGAAACCGGCGCGCGTACCGGCTGTCTCTTATACACATCTCCGAGCCCACGAGACTAAGGCGAATCTCGTATGCCGTCTTCTGCTTGAA
>CALMXK010000136.1 GCA_937871165.1 uncultured Actinomycetes bacterium | reverse complement strand
AATGATACGGCGACCACCGAGATCTACACTAGATCGCTCGTCGGCAGCGTCAGATGTGTATAAGAGACAGGAGAAACGGTTGCCATTAGTCGGACTTCCCTGAGCCGTTGCCGCATTTGCGGTAATCGACGTCAAGTGCAACCGCAAGTGTATGACAGGCGATGGGTGCGGCAACAGATCCGCCGAGTCCGGCGTTCTCCACGACGACCGCCACAACGTACTTCGGCTGGAGACCCGGGGTCGCCGGACCGTACCCCACAAACCACGCATGGTCGGGACGCGGCGCGTTCTCCGCAGTGCCGGTCTTGCCGGCCATCAGGCCGCCGAACCGACCAAAGACCGACGACGCCGTGCCGTCACCGCTCGTGGTCGCACCCACCAGGCCCTGAAGGATCGGCTCGAGTGTTCCGGGCGAGATCGGGGGAAGCTCCGTCGGCACCTTGCGTGCCCTGGCGGGTTCGAAGATGGTCTGCTGGGTCGTCGAGTCGACGATCTTGTGCGCGATCGTGGGTGTCTGCAATCGGTGTTCGGGGTCGAGAATGGCCGCGTATGCACGTGCCATCTGCAGCGGGGTGACCTTCAGGTCGCCCTGTCCCACCGACATGTTGACGGTGTCACCGGCACGCCACTGGTTCCAGCCGGGGCTGCCCTTCTCCAGGTTCTGGGTCCTCCAGAGCCGGTTGGGGACGTCACCGGCAAATTCACCCGGCATCAGGTCGATGTTGGTCGGCTGGCCGAACCCGAGCGCCGTGGACCACTTGTAGAGCGCGTTGTCGCCGGAGCGCTGTTCATCGGGCGTTGACCGCTCGTAGATCCGGTCGTAGGCCACCTGGTAGAAGTAGGTGTCACTGGAAACCGCCAGGGCGACGGGCAACGGAATCCACCCCTGATCCAGCTCGCGGAAGTTCTTGTACTCGCGATCGAGGATCTTGATCTTCTTCGGTGAGCGGATGAGCTCGGTGGGTGAGAGCACGCCCGCCTCGAGTGCCGCGATCGCCGTGACGGTCTTCATCGTCGATGCCGGCGGATACGCCCAGGTGGCGCGGTTTCGCGCCGGTTCGCGCTTGTTCTTGTTGTAGTTCGGGGCCTTCCCGATGCTGATCTTGTTCGGATCCATGAACGGGAATGAGGCGAGCGCCACCACCTCACCGGTCTGGATGTCGAGCACCACGCCGCCGCCGCCGCTGTACTGCGCACCCTGGAGCAGCACCTTCTCGCGAAGCTCCCGGGCCAGCATGGTCTGCACATCCAGGTCGATGGATGTCTGGACGGTCGCGCCCGCGTGTGCCGGGACCTCGGAGATCACCCCGCGGGCGGTGGCGTTACCGCTCACGTCGACCTCGACCTTGCGTGTGCCGTCCTGCCCTCTCAGATACGCCTCGTAGTACTGCTCGAGACCGCCGACGCCGACGGTCGCATCCGCCCGGTACCCGGCCTTCTTCAGGGCTGCGGCACGCTCGCGCGGAATCGGGCCGACCGCACCGACGAGATGTGAGACGTACTCCCCGTCGGGGTAGAAACGCTTCTGGCTCGGTTGGAGGCGGATCCCTGGGAACTCGTCCAGCCGCTCGTTCAGCGCAAGGAACAGGTCGCTCTTGGGATCGATGTCGTCCTTGAACACGATCGGGCGTGCCGGATCGCGCCGCTTGGAGTTCGCGTTCGCCCGCACCATGTTCTGCAGCCGTTGCGGTTTCTCGCCGAGTGCCCGCGCCAGCCGGCCGAGCATCGCCAGGCTGCGCTCGTTGTTCAGATCGGTCGCGATGCCCACCACGTCCCAGCCGTTGCGATTGCGGGCGATGGGACGACCTTTGCGGTCGACAATGACGCCGCGGGCCGCGGGCACGACGACGGTGCGGATCGAGTTGGCGGTGGCCTGCTGTTGGAAGTCCTGTGCACCGACGACCTGCAAAAACCACAGGCGCAGCACGAGGGCGAGCAGGAGCACACCCACAACGGAGCCGAACAGGGCGAGGCGACGTTGTGACGCCGCCGTTCCCGGTCCGTCGACCAGCGGCCCGTCGATGTGTCCGTGATCGGTCATCGGGGCATCATCCCCGGTTCGACGACCTGCGGGGCACCGAGCAGTCGGCGTGCGACCCACCACACGAGCGGCGCCATGATGGCGGCCAACGTCAAATGGGGCACCGCGATGGTCGGAATCAGCACGTCAAGTGGCAGACCGACGCCGCGCAACGTGTCCACGAGCCCGAACCACAGTGGCACGACGCCGCCGGCGGCGGCCGCGATCGACGTGAACATCCACCAGGTCATCCGTCCGCCGGACTCGGCGAAACGGCCGCACCACGCGCCGATGAGTACCGCGCCGAAGGCGATGACCCCGAGTGAGCCGCCCGGGCCGAGCAGCTCAACCAGAAATCCACCGGTGAATCCGGCGAGCGCCCCGGCGAGCACGCCGCGTTTGACCGCGATCGCGCAGACCACGACGATCATCAGGTCCGGGACGGCAGGCGGCGCCGACCACAGCGACACCGCCGGAAGCACGGACTGGATGACGATCGCCACGACAAGCATCCAGATCGCCGGAGCGATCACTCGCCGCTCCTTCACCTCGGCGGCGGAAACGTCGTGATCAGGCATGAGCGCTTCCAAGGCGTCGCTCATTGGATCCCCGCCCGGCGCTTCGCAAGCGCGGTCTTCGGGACGTAGATCATGACGGTGCGCAGATTGTTGGGGTCGGCATACGGCGTCACCTGCACCGTCCAGTCCCCGCCGCTTTCGACCCCACCGAAGTCCGATACGTAGCCGATCAACATGTCCGGCGGATACGGAGACATCAGCCGGTCGGTCCCGACGCCCACCGTCACCACCGGATCTTCGAGCGACAGCGCTTGGCTGCCCGGCACGCCCGAGACGCTGAGATCGCCGAGGGCGTTCGCCGTGAGCAGGCCGAGCTTTGTGGTGGTATGCAGGGTTCGGGCGGCGATCTTGGTGGTCGTGCTCGTCAGGAACACGATGTCGGCCGTGTGGGCGTCAACGTGCGTGACTCGTCCGACGAGAATGCCGAGCCGCGTCGCGGGCACCTTCCCGTCGTTTGGCACCAAGACCAGGGAGTTTTCGGTGATGCCGTCACCCGCGCCCCGGTCGATGCGCGCCTCCCTGGCCACGTCGACAAGGGGACGACTGATGATGCTTGCCGTCACAGCGCGGTAGTCGCTCGGCGCCTCGTCGCGAACCTGCAGGATTTGCTCCAGGTCGTCGAGGCGTTGGGTGTCGACCTCCTGCCCCACCGCATCGGCGCGAAGCTGATCGACCTCCTTCTGCAGGCGGTTTCGGTCGTCCCTGGCGGTCCGCAGATCGGAGAACCACTGCCAGCCGTCACGGACCGGGCGCACCGCCGCGACGGCAACGTCCTGCACGCGCCCGCTGAACGACGTGACACCGCTCTTTCCAGAGTGCAGCAACCCGTCGGAGCTCTCGTTGACGAACGCCGTGGAGGTGAGGATCGCAACCACGAGCAACCCGAGCACGACGCCGCGGCGAATCGCGATTCGGCGTGGCGTGACGTGGCGATGGCGCGGCGGAAGTGCCGGCGGCACATCACCATCCGCAAGGGTTTCCGCGTCGGCGGGCGCCGGCTCCCCCGCCGGTGGTGCGTCGATGACGGCGGTCCGGTCGGTCACCCCGTCGCTGGGTGCCGGGTCGCCACCGGTGGACGCCGGAGTGGTGGGGCGCTCGGTCTGGGCATCGAGGCCGGCGTCGGTGGGGCCGCTGCCGAACCTTCCTGTCGGATCGTCTGTACTAATACTTTGGTCTGCGTCGTGGTCTGCCGTTGCCGGAGGACTTGCGCATCACCTCGAATTCTTCGAGGGCGCGTCCTGATCCGACCGCCACACAGGTGAGCGGGGATTCGGCGACGTGAATGGGCATTTCGGTCTCGCGACGAAGGCGTTCGTCGAGTCCCTGCAGCAGCGATCCGCCACCGGCGAGCATGATGCCGCGGTCCATGATGTCCGACGCAAGCTCCGGCGGTGTCTTGTCGAGCGTGCTTTTCACGGCGTCGATGATCTGCTGCAACGGTTCTTCAAGGGCGAGTCGAACATCCTCGGATGACAGCACGACCGTCTTTGGAAGACCAGAGATCATGTCGCGCCCGCGAATCTCAGCCTGCGTCTCTTCGCGAAGCGCGTACGCCGATCCGATCTCGAGTTTGACCTCTTCGGCGGTCTGGTTGCCGATCATCAGCTTATGTTCGCGCTTGACGTAGTTGATGATCGACTCGTCGAGTTCATCGCCACCGACGCGCACCGACTGTGCGACGACGATGCCGCCGAGTGAGATGACCGCCACCTCGCTCGTGCCACCGCCGATGTCCACCACCATGCTGCCGGTCGGCTCGGCAACCGGCAGGCCGGCACCGATCGCAGCGGCCATGGGCTCCTCGATGAGTTGCGCCTCGCGGGCACCGGCCGAGTACGTGGCCTCCACGACGGCGCGCTTCTCGACGCCGGTCACGCCCGACGGCACGCACACCACCACACGCGGATGCGCCCACCGGTTCTGGTGGACCTTGCGGATGAAGTGTTTGAGCATCTGCTCGGTCACGTCGAAGTCGGCGATCACGCCGTCTTTCAGCGGCCGGATGGCGCTGATGTTGCCGGGGGTGCGGCCAAGCATCCGCTTGGCCTCGATGCCCACGGCGTGGACCTCGTTCGTGCGATGGTCGATCGCCACCACCGATGGCTCCGACAGCACGATGCCGCGTCCGCGCACGTACACCAGCGTATTGGCGGTCCCCAAGTCGACCGCCATGTCGCGGCCACCGAATCCGGTCACATAACTCCAAAGGCCGATGGCGCGCCCCTTCCGTTGTCCAGCGCTCGTGCCTGCTCCCGCGCAGGCTAGCGGGGATCCGTCACCGGGTCCACCGCCCTCCGTTGCACGATCAGGTCGTGGGCGTCAGGGAGATCAGGCGCTGGTCGGCGACAAGATCCAGGTCCGTGGCACCCTTCAAGCTGGAGTCGATGGTATACCGAAGCAGCAGCCCGTCTTTGGCCCACCAGAACGTCTCGGTACGGTTGCCCGTGTATTCGCCGCTTGCGACCTGGTCGAACTTGACGACGGTGGCCGGCACCTTGGTCCCGCCGACGTCCACCGACACTGGTGGAAGCACGGTGGTCGTGACCTGCATCGTCAGCTCACTGCCGGCTTTGAACGTGCCGCTCGAGGTGGCCCCGGCCTTCGCGTTGGCTGGAGAGCGAAGCAGTGAGGGCACCCATTCACGGTCCTTGGTCACTGTCAGCGGGCCGACGTTCAACACCGTGCGCGCGAAGACCAGGTGCGTCCCGTCCGGTTTGGCCGCGTAGCGGGCCATCTCCACGTGCTGATTTGAGAAGTTGGTCTTGACCTCCCATTCACCGCTCGGGAGGTTGTAGACGAGCCCCACGGCCGTCGTCGGCAGCTCGCGGTCGATGTTGACCCCGGTTCGGGTGATCTTCTCGTGACCGACCACGGTGTACTGGTAGACACCCTGTGCCGGCCTGCCGGGCCCGGTGGTCTCAGGGCCTTTGAGTTTCTGGAACTCGCTGACCTTGGACGACACCTTCGCCGTCGTCTGATTGTCGAGCGTCGAGTAGACCCAGATACCGAGTCCGATTGCGACGACGAGGAGTCCGATGAGGATGGCCGGCCACTTTCGCATAGGCGCCATCCTCGCACCTCAACCGGACAAACGCCAGGGGGCGAGCCCGCGCCGCTCAAGCAAGTCGATGAGCGTCGCCACCGGCAGACCGATGATCGTCGTCTGGTCGCCCTGGATGGCCCTCACGAAGCCGGCGCCGGACCCCTGGATCGCATATCCGCCGGCGCGCCCCTGCCACTCGCCGCGGTCCAGGTACCACTCCCGGTGAGCCGGGGTCAGCGTGCGGAAGGTGACGTCGGCGGCGTCGACGACGGACTCCTCCCCTGCCGCGTCAACCAGACAGATGGCGGTCAGGACGGTGTGGGTGACGCCCGACAAGCGCGACAGCATGTTGTCGGCATGGGAGCGGTCCTCGGGCTTTCCGAGCACCTCGTCGTCGATCACGACCGCGGTGTCGGCCCCGAGCACGGCGCCGCCTGCGGGGATGCCGGACCGCGCGGCGACGTCACGCGCCTTGGCACGCGCGTGTTCAAGCACCACGTCGTGGGGTCGCAGGCCCGGAAGGTCGTCCTCCGGGTACCCGCTTGCCACGACGCGGTGCTCCACACCGATCGACCGAAGCAACCCGCGTCGCTGCGGCGAGCGCGACGCGAGCAGGATCATCGACATCGTCTAGGGATTCGCCATGCGGTGTCGGAGCGCTACGCGCCGAAGTGCAGGGCGAGCTCCCGCTCAGACGCCTCGACACTGTCCGACCCGTGCACCACATTCGCGGCGACTTCGAGGGCGAGGTCTCCGCGGATGGTTCCCGGCGCGGCATCGGCGGGATTGGTGGCGCCGACCATGGTGCGCATCACTGCGATCACACCGGGGCCCTCGACGCGCATCATCACGACCGGACCGGAGGTGATGAAGTCGACAAGCTCACCGAAGAAGGGGCGCTCACGATGCTCGCCGTAGTGCTCCTCGGCGACGGCGCGGTCCATGACGGCCATCTTGAGGGCGGTCACCTTCAACCCGCGGCGCTCGATTCGCGCCAAGACCTCGCCGGTCAGGCCTCGTGCCACCGCGTCCGGTTTGACCATGATGAAGGTACGCTCGCTCAATTGGGCTCCTCAAGTGCCGTTGGTGTATTCGATGGGATGCTGTCCTGGCGTCCGAACGATCGGTCGCTTCGCAGCAGGGGATTCGAGATGTGGTGTTCGCACCACGGACATGCGGTCCACCGGGGATCCACCGGCCGCGCGCACTGCGGGCACGGTTCCTTCAGCTTGCGCTGACAGGAGGGGCAGATCAGGTAGCCGGGCTCGGTCGGAAACCCGCAGTCGCCGCACCGAAGCGCGGCCTCCCG
The DNA here is from genome assembly GCA_937871165.1 of uncultured Actinomycetes bacterium. Classification (GTDB taxonomy): domain Bacteria; phylum Actinomycetota; class Thermoleophilia; order Miltoncostaeales; family Miltoncostaeaceae; genus CALMEC01. The sequence goes on along the minus strand of CALMXK010000136.1, from coordinate 30,946 downwards.
GGTCAGCGCCAGTGTCTCGAGTTCGCGATCGCTCATCTCGTCGAGTGTCTCCGACGGGCGCACCGCGATGTACAAGAGCGGCCCGAAGTACGGGATCAGCAGCGCGATGATGGCCATCAGGCGCGGATATCCGGGCGAGTTGTTGCGCCGGCGCGCGTCCTTGTAGACCCAGACCGCGAGGGCGAGCCACATCAGCACCAGGAATGCGATCAGCATCCACGAGATGAACTTCCAGATGGGCGAGTCGAAGAACGAAGAAAGCGAATCGAAGACATTTGCTGCAGGGACCAGGGTCGTCACCTTTCGGGTTTCTTGACGATTTCCGGGGCGTTTCCGCGGGCGAGCATACCAGGGCGATCGGACCATCCTTGCAGCGCGATGTTGCGAATTTCGGCAAGAAGGGCAAGTGACCCACAGACCACGACCGCTCCTCCCGCTCCCGCCATCGCCCCTGCCATCGCAAGCGCCCGTCCCGGGGATGGTTCCACGACGACGCGTATTCCGATCGCGCCCAGCACGGTCGCGATCTCTGCCGGGTCAGTCGCTCGTGCGCTCGCCGAACGGGTCACGACGACCTGCTCGGCGAAGGTCCCGACGGTTGCGCACATCGTCGGGATGTCCTTGTCCGAGAAGATGCTGAGCACGGCGACGACGGGTCGCTCGCCCACGATCTGCGCCACAGCGGCTGCCAGTGCCGTCATCCCGTCGGCGTTGTGCGCACCGTCGAGGATGATCACCGGGTCAGCCTCCACGACTTCGAGTCGCCCCGGGACGCGCGCGGCCGCAAGGGCATCACGAAGCGCGTCCGCGTCAAGCGGCTCACCGGCGTGCCGTTCTACCGCGGCGACAGCCGTCGCGGCGTTGTCCACCTGAAATCCGCCCCGAGCCCCGATGCGCAGGCGCTCATACCGGGCGCTCGGCGTTTGCACCGAAAAGTCGTCGTCACGCCGGGTGACGATGACGTCCTCACCGACGAACCAGGGATCGAGCCCACGTTCGGCGCAGACGGCTCGGACCGGTTCAGACGCAGCGGCCGACAGGGCACCGACGACGAGCCTGGTCGATCCGTCACGTGCAACGGCAAGTTTCTCCGCCGCGATCGCCCGTTCGGTGTCACCCAGGATGGCGGTGTGCTCCAGTCCGATGCCGGTCAGCGCAACAGTGGCTTTCCCGCCGAACACGTTGGTCGCATCAAAGCGTCCGCCAAGTCCGGCCTCGACCACCATCGCGTCCACCTGGGCGTCCGCGAACACCACGAATGCGGCCGCGGTGAGCACTTCGAACTGCGTGAACACGTCGTTCGGGTCGGTCAGGATCCGAGTGGCGCACTCGGCCACCTGGCCGATCGCGTCGGCAAACCGTTCGGGATCGACCGGCACCTCGTCCACCATGATCCGCTCGTGCCACCCCTCCACATGCGGTGAGACGTAGCTTCCGACCCGGTGCCCCTGCGAGCGGAGTATCGCGGCGGCGAAGCGCGTCGTCGAGGACTTGCCGTTGGTCCCGACCACGTGGATGGCGGGCGCGCACCGCTGCGGGTTCGCAAGGCCGTCGAGCACCGCGAGCATGCGCTCGAGCCCAAACCGCATCCCGAAGATTTCGCGCGACTCGACGTACCGGGTCGCTTCCTGCGACGTCATGTCAGTCGACGAGCCGATCGCGCTCAAGGCCAAGCGCTGCGATCTCGGCGGTGAACCGTGCAGCCTTGTCCCGCTCCGCCTGCACCAGATGTTCCGGGGCGCGGCTCGTGAACCGTTCGTTGGCGAGCTGTCGGTGCGCCCGTTCGAGCTCACCCTCGGCAGCGGCGATCGCCTGATCAAGACGGGCACGTTCGGCCGCCGTGTCGATCTGCAGGGCGACCCGCGCGATCAGCAGACGTCCCCCGGACGGCACGACCACCGGTGACGGGTCCTCGCCGAGGTCGTCCGACCACACGATCCGCGCGAGTGCCGCGACCGCGTCGCGGTCGAGTGTGGGCACGCCCTCCGCGCCGACGGTGAGCTCCTGCCGCGGCTTGATCGCCTTCTCCTGACGAAACGCGCGCAGCGCCGTGACCGCCTCTTGGATGGCCGCGATGCCCGCCGTGGCATCGCCATCATCGGCAAATGGCGCGACGGCCAGCGGGTGTGTCAGGAGCATGCCCTCGGCGCCCGGCATATGCGCGAAGCACTCCTCGGTCACGAACGGCATGATCGGATTGGCGAGCGTCAGCAGCTGCTCCCAGACGTATCCGGCAACCGCGCCGTCCGCCGCCCCGGCCTTCAGCAGCTCCAGATACCAGTCGCAGAAATCGTCGAAGATCGCGTGGTAGATCAGGTCCGCGAGCGCACTGAAGTCGTACTCGTCGATCAGGCGCGTCGCGGTTGCGACGGTCTGCGCAAGCATCGAGGTGATCCAGCGGTCGGCCATCGTGGTCGGTGTCGGCGTCGCCTGCCCTGCGCGTCCGCCCCGCTCCACGACCAGGCGCGTGGCGTTCCAGATCTTGGTCCCGAGCTGGCGCCCCTGCAGGATGCGCTGTTCGTTGAAGCGCACGTCCTGGGTGCTCGCCATGAGCAGCAGTCCGAAGCGAACGGCATCGGCGCCATGGGCGTCAACGAGCTCGAGCGGATCGATGCCGGTGCCGAGGCTCTTGCTCATGCGGCGCCCGTCGGGTGCCTGGATGATCGGGTTGATGACGACGTCCGAGAACGGGATGTCACCCACGAACTCGATCCCCATCATCACCATGCGTGCGACCCACAGGAAAATGATGTCGCGGCCCGTGACAAGCACATGGCCCGGGTAGAACGTGTCGAGCTCGGGTGTCTCCTGCGGCCAGCCTTGCGTGGCAAAGGGCCACAGGGCGGAGCTGAACCACGTGTCGAGCACGTCGGGGTCGCGTTCCCAGCCCTCGCCGTCGGGCTCGCCGAGGCCGACGTGGATCTCCTCGCCGCGGTACCACACCGGGATGCGATGACCCCACCACAACTGACGCGACACGCACCACGGGCGGATGTTCTCCATCCAGTCCAGATAGACGCGACCAAAGCGCTCCGGCGTGAACGTGACGCGGCCGTTCTTGACCACCTCGATCGCTGGCTTGGCGAGCGTCTCCATGTCGCAGAACCACTGCAGTGACAGGAGCGGTTCGATGCGCTCACCGCTGCGATGTGAGAACGGCACCTGGTGCAGGTAGTCCTCCGTGCCGCGAAGCACGCCCGCTGCAGCCAGATCGGCGCTCACGCGTGTCTTCGCCTCGGCGACCGTCAGTCCGGCGTATGCGGCACCGGCCTCGGCACCCATGCGGCCGTCCTCGCCGATCACGTTGACCGCGTCGAGGCCATGGCGGGCGGCGATCTCGAAGTCGTTCGCATCGTGCGCCGGCGTGACCTTCAACGCGCCGGTCCCGAAGGCCGGATCCACGTGCTCGTCGGCGATGATCGGAATCTCACGTCCGACGAGCGGCAGTGTCACGGTCTTGCCGATCAGCGTGCGGTAGCGCTCGTCATCGGGGTTGACGGCCACGGCGGTGTCGCCGAGCATCGTCTCGACACGGACGGTGGCGACCACGATCTCGCCGCTTCCGTCGCTCAGCGGGTAGGCGATCTTGGTCATCGTGTCGGTGACCTCGCGGTTTTCCACCTCAAGGTCCGACACGGCGCTTCCGAGGCCCGGATCCCAGTTCACGAGGCGGTTGCCGCGGAAGATGTAGCCCTTCTCGTACAGGTGCACGAACACCTTGGCCACCGCGGTCGCGTAGCCGTCGTCGAGCGTGAAGCGCTCACGTGAGTAGTCGAGCGTGCACCCCAGGCGCTTTTGCTGGGTGATGATCTCGCCGCCGGACTGGTCCTTCCACGCCCACACGCGCTCCAGGAAGTCCTCGCGCGTCATGTCGCGACGCTGAAGCCCCTGTGCCGCGAGTTGCTTCTCGACGACCGCCTGCGTTGCGATGCCGGCGTGGTCGGTGCCGCACACCCACTCGGCTTCGCGGCCGGCCATACGGTGCCAGCGGATCAAGAGATCCTGCATCGTGTTGTTGAGGGCGTGCCCCATGTGCAGGGAGCCGGTCACGTTCGGCAGCGGGATGGCGATGACGTACGGCTGTTTGCCGCTCGTCGGATCGCCCCGCAGGACCCCGGAGTCAAGCCAACGGGTCATCCAACGAGGTTCGACGGCGGCGGGATCGAAGCGGGCGGGTTGGTCGGTCACGACCCGGCAGCTTAGCGGACCGCCGCCCGCCCCATCGCCCGCGTCCGATGTCACCCCCGGCCCGTTGCCGGGATCCAGACGTCCGCGATCACACCGGCGTGGTCGGTGTCGCGGATACCGACCAGGCGAACACGGTCGGCCCCGCCGTCGGCGCGCACGAGCACATGGTCGATCGGCAGGATCGCCGGGATCGGGATGCCCAGGCGCCGACGCACACCGTTTGCCGGGAACGTGGGCTCCCACCCGATGTTCGCGAGCTCCGCGCCGTCCCTGTACCCGCCGCGTGCCATCAGGTCGCGGAGCGGCCTGGTGTCGACGGTCGCGTTCAGGTCGCCGATCACGAGGTCGGCGCTCGTGGTGGCGGCGGCCTCAGCGACGGCGTGAAGGTCGCTGCGCCAGCGGGCGAAGTCGGCGGGCGACGCCGGATGGGCGGCGACGATGCGAACCGGCAGGCCACGCACCGCCGTGGTGAGCGACAGGCCACCGAGGCTCGTCGCGAGCTGCACCACGGGCCCGGCGCGCTCACGGAGGAAGACCATCGTGCCAGCCGGGCTCGGAGCAGCCGCACCGTAGCGGTATGGCAGCAGCCGACTGATGTCTGCGTCCCGAAGATTGCGCAACCCGCCGTCGGTGATCTCCAGCGCGACGAGGATGTCCACGTCTGCGCGACGTGCCACCTCGACGATCTGGCCGGCGTCTGCACGTCCGCCGAGCATGTTGATGCTCATCACACGCACCGGCGTCGCGCCCGGCGGACGCGGCGGTTGCCCTCCCACGACGGCAGGGGCGAACCACACCAGGTGGAGGACCATGAACCCTCCACTGATCGCGAGCATCCATGGTGCCCAGCGCGCGCGATCCCGCGCGAGCGCCGACAGGCACGCGAGCGCAGCGACACCGGCCAGAATGATCGCGACCGGCGACATGGTCGCGAGCCCGACCATCACGATGTTTCGCGGCGCGATCACACGGCAGATCGCGACCGCGGCGCAGGTGCCGAGCAGCACGGCTGCAGATACCAGACGTAGTGGGGGGCGACGGTGCACACGCCAACGCTACCGGCGCCGCATGACGCCACCCCCCCGACGCCGAAGCGGCTACACGCGCACCTTCTCACCCTCGATCGTGCCGTCCAGGTCCTGCACCAGCAAGATGGCGCCCTCGCCGCTGGCGTACGCCTCTTCCCCGTGCTCGGTGATGTCGAGTCCGATGGCCTCATCCTTGCGCGAGACCCGAAGCGGCATCACCCACCCCACGAGACGAAGCAGCACGTAGGTCATGCCGAACGCATAGGTGGTTGCGGCGAGCACCGCGATGAGTTGCCACAGCAGCTGGTCGACGTTGCCATACAGCGCGCCGTCGCCCACCCCGTTCCACGACTTCTGCGCAACCACGCCGATGGCGAGGGTGCCCGTGAGTCCGGCGAGCCCATGCGCTCCGAGCACGTCGAGCGTCTCGTCGAGGCGCGTCCGCGGACGCCACATGATCATCGCGTAGCTCGGCACCGCGACCACGATGCCGAGCGCCATCGCCCAGGTCGGGCTGATCAGACCGGCCGCGGGAGTGATCCCGACGCAGCCCACGACAATCGCCGTGGCAGCGCCTACGGCGGTGACTTTGCGCCCGCGAAGCAGGTCGAAGATGAACCACATGATCAGTGTGAACGCCGGTGTCAGCAAGGTGTTGACCACCGCCAGGATTCCCTGGTTGCCCACGGAGAAGCCGGAGCCGCCGTTGAAGCCGATCCAGCCGAACCACAGCAGGCCCGCGCCGAGCAGAATGAACAGCGCGTTGTGCGGCACGTCGGCCAAGCGTCCGTAGTCCTTGCGGGCGCCGACAACGAGGGCCGCGGCGAACGCCGAGAAGCCCGAGGCCATCTCGACCGGCACACCGCCCGCGAAATCGAGGACACCGTTGGTGAAGAGCCACCCGTCGGGCCCCCACACCCAGTGCGCGAGCACCGCGTAGACCGCGACGCACCAGAGCGCCATGAACACCAGATACGCCCCGAACCGCATCCGCTCGACCACCGCGCCGGAGACCAGGGCCGCCGTCACGACGATGAACGTCGTCTGGAACACGAAAAAGAGCAGGTGGGGAATCGTCTGGCCGTCACGCGGACCAAAACCGATGTCGTTCATGAAGACGTGCCCGAGCCCACCGATGAAGCCGCTGCCGGTGTCAAACGCCAAGGAGTAGCCGACAAGCGCCCACACCACGGTGGCGACGCCGAAGGCGGCGATGCTCATCATGAAGGTGTTCAGGACGTTCTTGGACCGCACGAATCCGGCATAGAAGAGACCGAGCGCGGGGGTCATGAGCAACACCATCGCGCTCGCCACGATCATCCAAGCGGTATCGCCCGTGTCGATGGCACCCAGTGCATCCGTCATTGCGCACCCTCCGGCGTCACGGCGGCGCTGTCCGCCTCACCGGTGCGGATTCGCACCACACGCTCGAGCGGGATGACGAAGACCTTGCCGTCACCGACCTCACCGGTCTTCCCGCCATCCACGATCGCGTCGATCGCGGTTTGGACGAAGTCGTCGGAAACCGCGATCTCGAATCGCACCTTCTCCGAGAGCCCCATCTTGACCGTCGTTCCACGGTATGTCTCGACGCGCTCGGTCTCGCCACCATGGCCTTGAACCCGGCTCATGGACAGTCCGCGCACGTCGGCGCGGTACAGCGACGTGAGCACATCGTTGGCCTTTTCTGGGCGCACGATCGCAATGACCAGCCTCACCCGATTCCTCCTTCATCGCGCAGCCCCCACTGCGATCCCGCGGACAACCCGAGGGACCTCGCGATGGTAGGAAGGTCAGCCCCGGGGTGGGTGTGGCCGGATGTCCAACATCACGGGGCGCGCTCTGTGCAGGTGGCGAAACGCCCCGCGGCAAACGGTTAGTTCAACACCCCGTCGCGCACAAGCGACGCCGCAATGACGATGCGCTGAATCTCGCTGGTGCCCTCGTAGATCTCGGTGATCTTGGCGTCGCGAAAGTGCCGCTCCACGGGGTTCTCCGTGACGTACCCGTTGCCGCCGAAGACCTGAATCGCGTCGCGTGCCGCGTCGTTGGCGGCCTCGCTCGCAACGAGTTTCGCGGTGGCCGCCGCCCGTCCGTACGGCAGACCGTTGTCCTTCAGCCAGGCCGCGCGCAGGGTCAGCAACCGCGCGCCGTCAATGGCTGCGGCCATGTCGGCCAACTTGAACGCCACCGCCTGGTGGTCGATGATGGCCTTGCCGAACGAGGTGCGCTGTTTGGCGTACTCGAGCGACGCCTCAAGGCAGGCGCGAGCAATACCCACGGCCTGAGCGGCGATCCCGATGCGGCCGCCGTCGAGCGTCGACATTGCCACCTTGAAGCCGGATCCGACCTGGCCAAGCACGGCGTCGGCGCCCAGATGGACGTCGTCGAGCACGATCTGGGAGGACTGGGTGCCTCGGATGCCGAGCTTGTCGTCCGGCGCGCCCGCGGTGACGCCGGGCGTGTCCATCGGAACGATGAAGGCGGTGATGCCGCGCGTTCCGGCGGAGCGGTCGTTCATCGCGAAGGTCACGGCGACGTCCGCCACGGGGCCGTTGGTGATCCAGTTCTTGGTACCGCTGAGCACCCAGCTGCCGTCCGACTGGACGGTCGCCGTGGTGCGCTGCGCGGCCGCGTCGGACCCGGCCTCGGGTTCAGACAGCGCGAAGCAACCGAGCGTCCGGGCGCTTGCGAGTGAGGGAAGGAAGCGCGTCCGCTGCTCCGGCGTCCCGAACCGCCCGATCGGATCGCACACCAGCGAGTTGTTGACACTCATCACCGCTGCTGTCGACGCGCAGGCGACGGCGACCTCTTCGACTGCGAGCGCATAGGTCACGTTGTCGAGCCCGGCACCGCCATCGGCCTCGGCGACGGTGATGCCCATCAGCCCGAGCTCGCCCATGGCAGCCACGAGCGCGGCCGGATGGCGGTGCTCGCGATCGATGGCGGCCGCTTCCGGGGCGATGCGTTCACGGGCGAACTCGCGTGCCGTGGCTTGCACCATCCGCTGCTCTTCGGTGAGCGCGAAATCCATCAGGCCTCCTGCGAGCGATGAAACGTCGGTGTGCGCCGGGGCTTTTCGAGGAACGCGCCCATCCCCTCGGCCGTGTCGCCGCGGGTGAACGTCGCTGCGAATCGCTCGGCCTCGCGCGCAAGCCCCTCGGCGAGCGGCAGGTCGTACCCGGCGCGCAGGACGCGTTTGGTGTCGGCAACGGCCTCCGGGGCGTTGGCGGCGATCTTGACGGCCAGGGCGGTCACGACCGTGTCCAACTGGTCGGCGGGGACGACCGTGTCGGCCAGACCGATCCGGCCGGCTTCGGTCGCGTCGATCACCGCACCGCCCAGGCACAGCTCGAGCGCCTTGCCGATACCGACCCGGCGCGGCAACCGCTGCGTCGCACCCCAGCCGGGCATCGTGCCGAGCGTGACCTCGGGCTGGCCGAAGATGGCCGAGTCGGCGGCGATCACAACATCGCAGGCAAGGGCGACTTCGCACCCTCCGCCGAGCGCAGCCCCGTTGACCTTCGCGATCCACGGGTTGCGCGATCCCTCGATGGCAGCCGCGAAGCGCCCGCCAAGACGTGAGAACTCGAGCGCGGCCGCGCCGTCCATCGCAGCCATTCTGGCGATGTCTGCACCGGCGATGAAGATGGCGCCGCTGCCGGTGAGCACCACGACGCGAACGGCGTCATTCGTCTCGAGCGCCGCGGCGGCGTCGATCAGATCGGCAAGCACCTCGGGTGACAGGGCGTTTCGGGCTTCGGGACGGTCGATTGTGATGGTCGCGACATGAGTGTCGATGGCGACGTGAACAGTGCTCATTTTCTGACCCCACGTTCGTCGTATTCGTAGAACCCGGCGCCGCTCTTCTTGCCGAGGCGACCGCGTTCCACATACTGCTTCAGAATCTCCGCGGGACGGTACCGATCGTGCCCCAGATCACGGTGCAACACCTCGAGCACCGCCAGGCAGGTGTCGAGGCCCACATGGTCCGAGAGCTCCAGCGGACCCATCGGGTGGTTCAGCCCAAGGCGAGCGCCGGTGTCGATGTCCTGCACCGTACCGACGCCCTGTTCGAGTGCGATGTAGGCCTCGTTCAGGAATGGCAGCAAGATGCGGTTGACGATGAATCCGGCGGTGTCGGTCGACTCGATCGTGGTCTTGCCCCAGTCGGCCGCAAGGCCATGGATCGTCGCGGCCGTCTCGTCGCTCGTCCCTTCGCCGCGGATGACCTCGACCAGGTGCATCACAGGCACCGGGTTCATGAAATGCATGCCGATCACGCGATCCGGACGCCCGGTCACGCTTGCGATCCATGTGATGGGGATGGACGAGGTGTTGGACGCGAGGATCGTCCACTGCGAGCAGACGCGATCAAGCTCGCGGAAGATGGCGAACTTGATCTGGTCGTCCTCCGGCGCCGCCTCGATGACGATGTCGCAGTCGGCCAGGTCGGCCATCGAGTCCCCGGCGTGCAGGCGGGACATGGTCGCGGTGTAGCTGTCGGCATCGATCCTTCCGCGCTCCACCAGACGAGCGAGGCCCGTGTCGATCAGTCCGACGCCGGCTTCGGCGAGCGACCTCGACTCGTCGACCATCACAACGTTCAGCCGGTGCTCGGCGGCCACCTGCGCGATGCCGCGCCCCATCTGGCCGGACCCGACGATTCCAACCGATCTCATGAACGCTCCACGATCATCGCGATCCCCTCGCCACCGCCGATGCACAGCGAGACGCCACCGAATCGGGCCTCGCGCTGCTTCATCGTCGAGAGCAGGGTCGTCAGCAAGCGTGTGCCGGAGGCGCCGACCGGGTGGCCGAGCGCGACCGCCCCGCCGTGGACGTTCAGGCGATCGTGGTCGATACCGAGCAGCTTCATGTTGGCGAGCGCGACGACGGCGAACGCCTCGTTGATCTCCCACAGGTCCACGTCGGACTGGTCGACCCCGGCGTGCGCGAGCGCCTTGCGAATCGCAGGCGCAGGGGCCGTTGTAAAGTGTTTGGGCGCCTGTGCGTGCACCCCCCAACCGCGAATGCGCGCGAGCACCGGCGAACCGCGACGGGCAGCCTCGTCGGCGCTCATCAGCACGACCGCCGCTGCACCGTCGTTGATCGTCGATGCGTTGCCGGCCGTCACAGTGCCGTCCGCCTCGAAGGCCGGACGCAGCGTCAGCATCCGCGACGGGTCGCCGCGCTCGGGTTCCTCGTCGCGGTCGACCACCACGTCTCCGCGCCGACCGGGTACGGTCACCACAACGATCTCGGCGTCGAAGGCACCCGCGGCCTGTGCCGCGACCGCGCGGCGGTAGCTCTCGATGGCGAAGGCATCCTGGTCCTCGCGCGAGAAGCCGTGGTCACGGGCACACAACTCCGCGTGGTTGCCCATGTGCGCGCCGCTGAATGGGTCGACAAGCCCGTCGAACAACATGGAGTCGAGCAGCTCGTAGCCGCCCATCTTGTGTCCGGTGCGAAGCCCCTGCGTCAGGTGAGGAGCAAGCGACATGCTTTCCATGCCCCCCGCCACTGCGACGCTCACCTCACCGAGCGCGATGGCGCGCGCGACATCGATCACCGTCTGAAGGCCCGACCCGCACGCCTTGTTGACCGACATCGCAGGGACGCCGTCGGGCAGGCCGGCGGCCAAGGCAGCCTGTCGCGCGGGTGCCTGGCCGGTTCCGGCCTGAAGGACACACCCCATGTCGACCAACTCGACGTCAGCCGGAGCGATGCCGGCCCGCTCCACTGCCGCGCGGATCGCAGTTCCGCCAAGTTGCGGCGCCGGGACGGTGGAGAGCGAACCGAGGAAGCTGCCCATCGGCGTTCGCGCCGCCGAGACGATCACCACGTCGTTGAGCTCGCGAGCCTGCGCTGTCATTCGTTCCCCATCTGTTTACGGTGTAAACTGCCGCGTCACGGAATCTAGATTCCCACCGAATACATGTCAAGCAAGCCAGACATCCAACGCCCGCCACTCTCGGCCGAGCGCATCGTCGCCACCGCGCTCGACGTGATCGATGCCGAAGGCCTCGATCAGTTGTCCATTCGCCGCCTCGGCGACGCGCTCGGTGTGCAGGGCATGGCGGTCTATCGCCATGTGCGCGGCAAGGAGGACATCCTCGACGGCGTGCGCCGTCTGCTCGTCGAGGAGTTCGGCGACCGCCTCAGTGCCGCGGGCCCGTTCACCGATTGGCGAACTCATCTGCGCGCATTCGGCACGTGCTACCGCGACGTCGGTCGAGCCCACCCGTTCGCATTCGGGTTGCTTGCCACCCATGCGGTGACCGCCTGGTCACACGGTCGCGACGTCGCGGCTGCCGCGCTCGCGGCACTCCTCGATGCCGGATTCGACGAGGACACCGCGATCGGCGCCGAGCGGACGGTGATTCGCTACGCCATCGGGTTCACTCTGATCGATGCGGCGAACGCCGCGGATTCATCGGCGCCGGTCGAGCCGCCGGCGGACATCGCCGCGACCCATCCGTCGATTGGTCGCCTCGTGCAGACGCTGTCGCCGATCGAAGGTTCCGAGGCTCTGTTCCACCTCGGTCTCGACCTGATTCTCGACGGACTGGCCTCCCGGCTGTAGCGCGTCGAAGTGCCCGGGTCGCGACGTCGTCGTCGCGGATCTACAATGCGCGCTTGCCCACCGCCCGGGACCGATCCCGACAGGAGACTGCGTGACCGCCACATCCGCCGAAGCTCGCCCATATCGCACCGTACTGGTGTGGCTGGTGCTCGCCACGTTCACCGTGATCTTGAACGAGACGATCATGATGAACGCGCTGCCGCGCCTGATGGAGGCGTTTTCGGTGAACGAACGCAGCGTCCAGTGGCTGTCGACCGCGTTCATGCTGACGATGGCCGTCGTGATTCCCACCACCGGCTGGTTCCTGCAGAAGGTGTCCACCAGGCAGGCGTACACGCTGGCGATGGTCGTGTTTTGCATCGGGACGCTTCTTGCCGCACTCGCCCCGACCTTCCCGGTACTGGTCGGCGCCCGCGTGGTCCAAGCGGTCGGCACGGCGATCATGATGCCGCTGCTCATGACCACGCTCATGGTGCTCGTGCCGGCCAACGAGCGCGGTTCGGTCATGGGAAGCGTCACGCTCGCCATGTCGGTGGCGCCTGCGCTCGGACCGACGGTGTCGGGCGTGGTCCTCGAGTTCATGTCGTGGCGCTGGATCTTCTGGGTGGTGCTTCCCGTGGCGATTGCGATGTTGGTGCTCGGTCGGCGCAGTCTGCCGCGCAGCGCCCCCACCGGCGCCGGTTCCCTGGACGTGCTGAGCGTCATGCTCGCCGCGCTCGGCTTCGGTGCGCTGGTGTACGGACTGAGCCAACTCGGTGGCGAAGGTCCGCACCCGGTGTCGCCTGCGGTCGCGACCGCGGTGGGTGTCGTCGGCGTGGCGATCTTCGCACTCCGCCAGATCCAACTGCAAAAGGGCTCGGGGCCGCTGCTCGATCTGCGCGTGTTGCGCTCGGGCCGCTACACGCTGTGCCTTGCCGTGATGTGTGCCGCGTTCATGGGCATGCTCGGCGTGATGATCCTGTTGCCGATCTACCTGCAGAACGTCCGCGACGTCAGCGTGCTGCAAACGGGGCTTCTCATGATGCCCGGTGGCCTCGCCATGGGACTTCTCGGCCCGCTGGTCGGCAAGCTCTTCGATCGCCACGGCGCACGCGTTCTGGTGCTGCCCGGATGTACGGTCATCCTGCTGGTGCTGCTCGGATTCACACAGATCACGGTCACCACGCCGGTGTGGTGGATCCTTGCGCTGCACATCGCGCTGATGGTGGCGCTCGCTTTCGCGTTCACCCCCGTCTTCACGGTCGGCCTGTCGGCGCTTCCCGGCCATCTCTATTCACATGGCAGCTCCATGCTCGGAACCGGTCAGCAACTTGCGGCTGCTGCCGGCGCGGCGGTCGTCGTCAACGTGATGGCCTCACGTGCAACGTCGCTGGCGAAGGGCGGGGAGAATGTGCTTGCCGCAACGGCGGGTGGCATGCGCTTCGCCTTCTGGCTGGACGCCGCCATCTGTGTCGTGATGGTCGTGCTCGCGGCGTTCCTTCCCGGCAAGGAGTCTGCAGGGCGCCCTGGACACGGCCATGTGCCCGAGCCCGAACCGGAGATGCAGACCGCCTGACGAGCGCCGTACCGCGATCATGTCGCGGCACGGTCAGCGTCCCTGCGGTGTCACCTTGGTCGACGCACGTTTGGAACGGACGTCCGAACGCCGACGCCGCGCGCTACGAGCCGGCTGCGGCGATGGCCGGTGGTTCCTCGTCCTCGTCGGTGTGGGTCGCCTCGGTGACGAGCGTGGGCGGCAGGCCCTTCTCGATGGTCTCGCGGGTGACGACGCACTTGCGCACGTCGTCGCGTGAGGGCAGCTCGAACATGACGTTCATGAGCGCCGTCTCGATGATCGAGCGAAGGCCACGTGCACCGGTTTCGCGCTCGAGCGCGCTGTGGGCGATGGCCGACAGCGAGTCCTCGCTGAAGTGCAGGTCCACGTCGTCGAATGAGAAGAAGCGCTTGTACTGCTTGACGAGCGCGTTCTTCGGCTCGGTCAGAATCTCGATCAGGTCCGGCTCGCCGAGCTGGTGCACGGCGGTGACCACGGGTAGGCGCCCGATGAACTCGGGGATGAGCCCGAAGTTCGTCAGGTCCTCCGGCAGCACGAGACTGAACAGGTCGTGCACGTCGCGCTCGGCACGCGAGCGGTGATCGGCGGTGAAGCCGATGCCCTTGTTGCCCACGCGGCGCTCGACGATCTTGTCGAGTCCGGCGAACGCGCCACCGCAGATGAACAGGATGTTCGTCGTGTCGATGGTGATGAACTCTTGGTGCGGGTGCTTGCGCCCGCCTTGGGGCGGCACGGATGCGACGGTGCCTTCCAGGATCTTGAGCAGCGCCTGCTGCACACCCTCGCCGGAGACGTCGCGCGTGATGGACGGGTTCTCCGACTTGCGGGCGATCTTGTCGACCTCGTCGATGTAGATGATCCCGGTCTCGGCGCGCTTGACGTCGTAGTCGGCCGCCGAGATCAGCTTGAGCAGGATGTTCTCGACATCCTCGCCCACGTAGCCGGCCTCGGTGAGCGCCGTGGCGTCGGCGATCGCGAACGGCACGTTCAGGATGCGTGCGAGCGTCTGTGCCAGGAGCGTCTTGCCGCAGCCGGTCGGGCCGAGCATCAGGATGTTGCTCTTTTGCAGCTCGATGTCGGTGTCGCCGGACGCCGCCATGTTGACGCGCTTGTAGTGGTTGTAGACGGCCACGGCGAGCGTGCGCTTGGCCTCCTCCTGCCCCACCACGTAGTCGTTCAGCACCGACCAGATCTCGCGCGGGCGCGGCAGGCTGTCGGCGTCGAACGTGGTCGGCGCGACGAATTCCTCATCGAGAATCTCGTTGCAGAGGTCGATGCACTCGTCGCAGATGTACACCCCGGGTCCTGCGATCAGCTTCTTGACCTGCCGCTGCGACTTGCCGCAGAAACTGCAAAGGAGCTGTTCGGTTGAATCCGTGGGTCGTGCCATGGGCGCCTTCTCGTCGAATCAGTGTGTAGGACGGATCACCTGGTCGATGATCCCGTACTCCTGTGCCTCGTCGGCACTCATGAAGTAGTCACGCTCGGTGTCCGTTCCAACTTTTTCGACCGACTGTCCGGTGTTGGCCGCCAGAATCTCATCGAGTTGTGCGCGCAGCGAGAGGATCTCCCGTGCGTGAATCTCGATGTCTGTCGCCTGCCCGCGAAAACCGCTCGAAACCTGATGGATCAGGATCTTCGAATTCGGCAGGGCCATACGCTTCCCCTTCGCGCCACCTGCAAGAAGAAACGCTCCCATGCTCATTGCAATGCCGCAGCAGATCGTCTGCACGTCCGGCTTGATGAACTGGATGGTGTCGTAGATCGCCAGACCCGAGTAAACATCGCCTCCGGGGCTGTTGATGTACAGCGAGATGTCCTTGTCCGGATCCTCGCTGGCAAGGTGCAACAATTGCGCAATGATCAGGTTTGCAATCTGGTCATCGACCGGCGTTCCGAGAAAGATGATGCGCTCGTTGAGCAGCCGGGAGTAGATGTCGAAGGAGCGCTCGCCACGCGAGGTCTGCTCGATCACCATCGGGATGAGCGGGCTCATGCGTCGGCTTTCTTTGTGGTGCGCTTCTTCTTGACCGGGGTGTCCGGCGTCCACAGGCCACCGGACTCGCCGGCGGCTTCCTTCTGCTTCTCAGGCGTCCACAACTGATCGCGCGCCTCCTTGAGGGCGACGGGGATCGGCGTGCTGTGTTCGATGAGAAGGTCCACGGCCTTGCGCATCACCATGTCGTCGCGCAGCGTCTCGACGCCGCCGTACTTGTTCAGCTCGGCCATCAGCTCGTCGGCGTCACGACCTGCGGCGACCGCGTCGGTGCGCACCTGCGTCTCGATGTCCTCGTCGGTGACGACCACGTTCTCGGCCTCGGCGACCGCCTCAACGACGAGTTCGCGACGGATCGCCATCTCGGCGTCAGGCGCAAGCTCGGCACGCGTCTCGTCGAGCGACGTGCCGGACATGGCGAAGTACTGGGCGAGGGTCATCCCCTGCGGCAGTCGGTGCGAGGTCTCATGCAGGATCGCGTCGACCCGGTTGCGCGTCATGACCTCGGGGATGTCGACCGTCGCCTTGGCGACCGCCGCGTCGATGACCATGCGGCGAAACAGTTCGTCGACCTCCGCCTGCGCCGACTGCTCGAGGCGCGCCGCAACGGATGCGCGAAGCTCGGCCACGGTGTCGTGCTCCGAGATCTCACTTGCGAGCTCGTCGGTCAGCTCCGGCAGGACCTTCTCCTGAACGCCCTTGACGGTGACCGTGTACTGCACGGTCTTTCCGGCGAGTTCCGCGCGTCCGTCTTCCTTGGGGTAGTCGATCGGAAACGTGGTCGTTCCACCCGGCTCGACGCCCACGAGGCGGTCCGAGAATGCCGCGACGAGCCGCGGCCCTCCGACCTCGACCAGGTAGTCGCGCGCCGAAGCGCCGGCCACCTGCTCGCCGTCGACGGATCCGTCGAAGTCGATCGTGACGAAATCGCCGACCTGTGCACCGCGCTCCACCGGCTCGAGCCGTGACGAGAGGCCGCGCAGGCGATCGATTTCCTCCTCGATCATCTCTTCCGGCACCTCGGGCGTGCCCTTCGCGACCTCAAGGCCCTTGTACTCGCCGAGTTTCGCGGTGGGACGGGTGGCGATCGTGGCGTTGAACTTCAGTCCCTCGTCGCCGACCTCGTCGTCCATGTCGATCTCGGGATCGTCGATCGGGCGCACGCCGGTCTCGGCGATGGCCTGGCCGTACCACTCACCGAGCGCATCGCGCAGCATCTCCTCGAAGACGATTTCCTGGCCAAAGCGCTGGGCGACGACCTTCGCCGGAGCTTTGCCGGGACGGAAGCCCGGAATACGGACCTCTCGGCCAAGTCGTTTGAGGGTTCGGTCGATTTTCTTGTCGACCTCCTCCTTGGGAACCACGACGTCGATACGGACGCGGTTCTCTTCGACGGGTACGACCTCAGTGCGAATCGCCATTGAACCTCGATGCGGGTGAGAGGATTTGAACCTCCACGGGTTGCCCCACTAGGACCTAAACCTAGCGCGTCTGCCAATTCCGCCACACCCGCAGGGTGTCACGGTCCCCGGGAGGGTGAACGGAGGGACTCGAACCCTCGACCGCCTGGACCACAACCAGGAGCTCTACCGACTGAGCTACGTTCACCATGGGGCGCCGAAGGATCCGGCGCCGGATGATGATAGCGCACCGGCCGTCGTCCGCCCCGCACTTGCAATGTCAGCTGCACGCCTGGTGGCGCGCATTCGTGGCGACCGTGTGTTGCGCGTCAGGAATTCGCGGCAGTTCGCCGGCTGCGACCCTAGTGGAAACGCACCCAGACGAACTTGCGTGGCACCCACCGCCGCGTCCACGTCCCGCTGGGAGTGCGGACCCATTTGATTCCGGGGAACGCAACACGCCATGTGCCACCGGCACGGGGCTTGCAGGGCTTGCAGATCGATCCACCGACGCGCAGCGAATGGGACTGCGTCGCGGCCGATGCAGAGGCGGCGGGAACGACGAGGACGGCGCTGAGGGCGATCGCGAGAAGACGACGGCGCATGATGCGGTACTCCGATGAGGCGGGAGGGACTTCACTGCACCTTTTCGGCATTCCGCCCGCGAACATGAGTCATTGAATGTCACGCGCCGCGAGCCGGATATCCCGGCCCGCCTGGACGATCAGCCCTCGGCGAGCACCACGACCTTGATCGCCTGCCCGGTGGCCGCAAGCTCATACGCGCGCGCGGCATCGCCGAGTCCGACCTGGTGGGTGATGACCGACTCGGGGTCGATGTGCCCGTCGGCGATCATTTCGAGCGCGGCACGGGTGTCGTTCGGACCGGCGGAATACGTCGACTGAATCGAGACCTCGCGGAAGAAGATCGCACCGAAGTCGATGGCGACGGTGTGACCGGGCTCCGGGACGGCAAAGAGTTGCACCACTCCTGCCGGGCCCGCCATGTGGATCGACTCGGCGATCGCCGACGGCGCGTGCGTGCACACGAACACCTGGTCGGCAAGCCGCCCGCCAAATGTGCGCTCCACCGCAGCCGCGTCCAGTCCGTCGGTCACGCGCGCTCCGCATGCGGCTGCACGGGCCGCACGGTCCGCATCGGGTTCCACCGCGACGATGGCGCTCGCACCCAGTGCTCGCGCCACCTGGATCTCGAGGAGTCCCATCGACCCGGCGCCGACCACCGCGACGTGCGACCCACGTGCGACCCCTGCCAGGCGCTGGCCCCGGATGATGCAGGCGACCGGCTCGATGAGGGTCCCTGCCACGTCGTCCACGTGGTCCGGGAGGACGAGCACGTCGTGCGTGGCGTTCTCGGCGGGGACGCGGATGTACTCGGCGAGTCCGCCGGGGTCGATCGCGGTTGCACGGAAGCGCTCGCACAGCGTGTGGCGGTCGGCGCGGCACAGGTCGCAGTCGAAACATGGGACATGGTGATGGACGAACACCCGCTGGCCGATGGCGAACGCCGCGCCATCGCCGACCTGGACGACCTCCCCCACCGGTTCGTGGCCAAGCACGACCGGGGCGCGGCGGTCCTGGTACCACTGCATCAGGTCACTGCCGCACAGGCCGCAGGCGCGCATCGCGACAACAATCTCGCCGGCGCCGGCTGTGGGATCGGGCCGGTGCTCGATGCGAATCGACCCGGCGCCGTAGTACACAGCGGCTTTCATCGTGCGTGGCGTCGCGGTCGGCGACCGTCGTCGCCACGGCATTGGTGTTCGTCGGACCGACCCACCGTGGCTTTCTGTCGAAGTGGCAAGCACCCCGACCCGCCGGGGCCAAGGCGCACAAATCCTATCCGCATGGGCCGATTTCGGTCCTCGACGCCCCTGACATCCGGTGCCGACCGGTCAAATCGCAGCTCGGGCGAACATTGCGCCAAACTGCGTCACGTCCTGTTCGACCTCACTGAGTGTCGACGTCGCGAAGCGCCTGGAGCAGGAGGGCGTTCACCGCATCCGGAACCTCTTGCTGCACCCAGTGACTCACGCCCGGCAGGCGTTCCACGTGCAGCGGTCCCGTCACTTTCTCCATGGACTTCTCAAGGAGCAGGCCGCTCATGTACGCGTCGGCCTCCGCCCAGATGATCGTGGTCGGGACTGTGACGGGCGGAAGATCCGGCGGGGGCTTCAACCAATTCTCGGGTGGGATGTTCGCGCGGTAGTAGTTGAGCGCGGCCGTCATCCTGCCCGGGCGCGCAAGCGCCGCGCAGAAGATCGCCCGGTCCTCCTGCGAGAACGTCCCGGACGCCGCGGTGTCGAACACGAAGGCCCGCAGGTTCGCGAAATCGTTGCCGGTCAACCACTCCTCGGCCACACCCGCAAATTGAAAGAGCAGCATGTACCAGCTCTTTTGGGCCTGTTCGGTCACCTGCCGGGTCTCGGCCGACGCCACGGGATGCGGGCTGTTCAGGATGGTGAGGCTGCGCACCCGGGCGGGCATCAGTGCGGCGATGGCCCACGCGATGCTGCCGCCCCAGTCATGCCCCACGATGTGCGCCCGATCCGCGTCGCACGCGTCGAGCAGACCGACGATGTCGCCCACGAGGTGCGGGAACGCATAGTCGGCAACCGCCGGTGGTGCGTCGGACTCACCGTAGCCGCGCAGATCCGGCGCGAGCACACGGTAGCCGCCGCCGGCCAGTGCCGGGATCTGGTGGCGCCACGAGTGGTTGTTCTCCGGGAAGCCGTGCAGCAGCACGACCGGCTCCCCCTCCCCCTCGTCGACCACCGACAAGGTGATCTCACCACACGGAATGCGTCGAATGCTCATTGGCGCATCATAGGTGCGGGCGAGACGCCGACTCAGCGAATTCGTGGACGTCGGCCATCATGAACTCGAGGCTTGTCAGGACGTTCGGGCCGAGTCCCTCGGCGGCGGGCGCCATCGACAACTGTGCGAGGACCACCACGTCGTGGTTCATGAGTGCGTCGCGCGCCGCCGTGGCAACCTGTTCCAGATACAGGTCGTTGCGGCCCGCCAGATAGCTGTTCCACGCGCCGGGGATGTCGATCGGCGTCACCCGCCCGGTCCGGCCGGCATGGACGCGCTCCTCATGGATCAAGGCGAGGGTGCTCGCCCGCGTCGACCCGGCGGCGATCACCACGGCGACGTCGTTGCCACGACGAGCGGCGGCCCGCATCAGGGGTCGGTCAATGCGGGTGGTCGCAATCCCACAGCGCGCACCGGCGGCCTCGGCGCTGGCGCCGATCGTGGTGCAGGTGCAGATCACCCGGCCGGCGCCGAGCCGTCCAAGACGTTCGACGGCCGCGAGGACGGCGTCGTCACGCGCACCGAGGGACGTCCAAAGGCCGGTGAGCAGGCTCTCATCAACCCGGTGAATCACGAGCCCGGGCGGCGGCGAACGCCGGAGCCGACCAGTCACCAGCCGCCGATTCTCCGGCGATGTGTGCAGGAAAGCGAGCAGCGACATTGATCAAGACTGCCACACAACCCCATACGTATGATGGCCGAACTCGTTGGGGGTGAGCAAAGAGTGCAAAAACCGAACAACACCGCAGTGGCACGCGGCGCCGACGTCGCCCATCTCGACCTGGTCGAAGGGCTCGACGCATCGGTGATCGACGACCTTTTCGGCGGCCTGTCGGTCGTGGGCGTGGACGCCGGGGAGCAGTTCGAGATCAGTGGCGACGACATTCACTGCGCACTCGTGGCGACCGGCCGACTCGCGCTCGACTATGACGGAGCCGCCGACCGGCACCGCACGGTGACGCTCGTGGAGGAGGGCGACATCCTTCTTCGCTCGCACGCGTCGGGCCCGGCCCCGAAGTTCTCGGTGCGCGCACTTGGGGCGTCACAGCTGATCATGGTGCCGAACACCCGATTTGAGCGATGGATCGCCAATCCGGTGTTCGTGCAGGCGCTCGTGCGTCAGCTCGCCGCACAGATCGCTGACCGGGAGCTCGCCGCGGCCACCGCACTCGAGCCACGGGTTGAGCACCGCCTGCTCATGAAAATCGGCCAGCTCGCCGAACGGTTCGGACGCGCGACGCCTCAGGGACTTCGCCTCGATCTGCGCCTCACGCACCAACAACTTGCAGACATGGTCGGCGCGGTCCGCGAGTCAGTGACCATCGCGATGGGGCGCCTGGCCGCAAGCGGCGACCTCGTGATCGACAATCGGACGATCTGGATCCCGTACCGCGACGATCCGGCCGACGACGCGCAATCCTAGGCGACCTCGGCGACAGCGACCGCAAAGCGCCGGTCGTCATCGGTGAAGAACTCGGTGTCGGCAAGCCCCGCCGCCGACAGCTCGTCGGCGAACCGCTGCGGGGTGAACTTGGCCGAGATCTCCGTGCGCATCTCTTCGCCCACGGCAAAGTCCACGACCATGTCGAGCGCGGGCACCGTGACCCGCTGGGCGACGTCGGAGCGCAGACGCATCTCGATCCAGGCGTTCTCGCGATCGTAGATCGCCACATGGGTGAACCGCTCTGGAACGAAGTCCGATCCGAGTTCCCGGTTCATCACGTGCAGGACGTTGCGGTTGAACGCGGCGGTCACTCCCGCCCCGTCGTTGTAGGCGGCTTCGAGGACCGCCGGATCCTTGACCAGGTCGATCCCCACCAGCAGGCTGTCGCCCGAGCGCAACAGTCCCCGCAGGTCACGAAGGAACGGCGCGCGGTCATCCGGGTGGAAGTTCCCGATCGTGCCGCCGAGAAAGATCACCATCCTGCGCCCGTCGGTCCCGCGGGGCGGGATCGTCGGAATGTGGTGGTCGAAGTCGCCGAGCACGCCCTCCACCTGCAGTTCGGGAAAGCGGTCGCACAGGCGCTCGGCGGCGTCGGCGATGGCGCTCGAGGACACGTCGAACGGGATGAAGCGCCGAAGCAGCCCGGCGTCGGCCATCGCGTCGAGCAGCGCAACGGTCTTTCTGGACGACCCCGAGCCCAACTCGACGAGCTCCGTCGGGCGGTGGTGGTCGATGATGCGTGACGCGTCGCGAAGCAGGATCTGCAGCTCGGTGCGCGTTTGGTAGTACTCGGGAAGTTCCGTGATCTGTTCGAACAGATCACTGCCGACGGCGTCGTAGAAGTACTTCGGTGGGAGCGTCTTGACCGCCCCACCCAGGCCCGCGCGCACGTCACGCAAAAGACCCGCGTGGGGATCGACGCTGTGGCGATGGATACGGAGTCGGTTCATCGGCGGACTGATCTGCACTACACACCATCCCATGCGAGACGAAACCCGGCGAAGATCTGACGCCGGAACGGGTGATCCCAGTTGCGGAACGTCGTCCGCATGGCGATCGCCTGGGTGGCCCAGGACCCGCCGCGAAGCACGAAGTAGTCGCCGCCGAAGAAGACGTGGGCGTATTCCGGGTAGGGATCCACTTTGAACCCCGTGTACGGGGCAAACAGCGTGGACGTCCACTCCCAGACGTTGCCGAACATGTCCTCGCAGCCGACCGTGGAGCGCCCACCGCCGGACGCACCCACCGCGGCGGTTTCGAAGCACAGTTGGTCCAGGCGAGCATCGTCCACGATCGCGCCCGCGGCGGCGTGTTCCCACTCAGCTTCGGTCGGCAATCGCGCACCGGCCCACGTCGCATGTGCCTGTGCCTCGTAGAGCGACACGTGGCAGACCGGGTGGTCGGCTTCGACGGGGCGGTACTCGTCGAAGGAGCGTGTCAGCCATGCGCCCCCGTCGCCGCGACGCCAATACAGCGGGGCGTTCACGCCGTTGGCGCAGCGCCACGACCACCCGTCGCGACTCCACAGCTCCTGGCGCTCGTATCCGCCGTCCTCGATGAAGGCGACGTGCTCGGCGTTGGTGACCTGTGTGCGCGACATGGCGTATGGCGCCAGGTGCACATGGTGGCGCGGCCGCTCGCAGTCGTACGTGAACGCACGATTGTCCGATCCGACTGCGACGTCCCCGCCCGCGATCTCGACCCTGCCACGTGCGGCAACCGCCGCATGGGACGCGGGCGACCGGGGCGGCCGGTACTCGCCCGCGTCAAACAGCTGGAGGGTCTGCAACACCGTCTCGGTGTGCTGTGCCTCGTGCTGTGCAACCAGATCGAAGACGAAGCCGTTCTCGGCGAGCGGAACGTCCGCATGCATGTCGATGCGATCCAAGACCTCAAGCGTTCGGTCCTGGACCTGCGCCAGATAGCGCTCGCACTCGACACGTCCGAGCAGCGGCACCTCCGTGCGGCTTGAACGCGGCGTCTCGAAGGCGTCGTAGGTTCGCTGAAGCTCGGGGTACAGGGACCGCATGCCACCGAGCGTGCAGGCCACCCACAGCTCTTCGTAGGCTGCGATGTGGCCGAGGTCCCACACCGGTGGGCTCATGATGGACGTGGGTGTCCGAACGACATCGTCGTCACCGAGCGGTGCGTACAGCGCGTGGGTGCGCTCCCGGGTCCGCTCAAGAAGTTCCGCGATGTCGTTCGCCGATCGCATTCGGGCAGGATTGCGAACGCAACCACCCGGTTCCAGTGAGGAACTTCACTGTGTGAAGTACACCACCGGCGAGGCGCCGTCGAAATCCAAAACGGCTCGGCGCACGTACGCGCCATGCGGATCGTCGCCCGCCATCTGGCGACGGGCGACGATCCGTCGGGCGATCAGGCCAGGTCGATGTCCTTGCAGAGGTAGACGTCCTGGATCGCGTTCAAGAGCGCGACACCGTCCGCAAGCGGCTTCTGGAACGCCTTGCGACCGCTGATGAGGCCCGCGCCACCTGCGCGCTTGTTCACCACGGCCGTGAAGACCGCATCGCCCAGATCATTCGCTCCGGACGCGCCGCCCGAGTTGATGAGCGGGATGCGGCCCATGTAGCAGTTGGCGATCTGGTAGCGGGTCATGTCGATCGGGTTGTCGCTCATCAGCTCGCTGTACATCCGCGGGTCGGACTTGCCGAACTTCAGATCGTCGAAGCCGGGGGCGACGGTCTCCGGCAGCTTCTGTTTGATGATGTCCGCCCCGATCGTGACTCCCAGGTGGTTCGCCTGGCCGGTGAGGTCGGTCGCGACGTGGTAGTCGTGTTCCTTCGTCTTGAAGTCGGGGCTTCGCAGGTAGCACCACAGCACGGTGGCCATCCCGAGCTCGTGCGCGGCGGCGAACGCCTGCGAGACTTCCTGGATCTGACGCTTGGACTCCTCGGACCCGAAGTAGATGGTCGCGCCGACCGCGACGCAGCCCATGTCGAACGCCTGTTTGATCGACGCGAACATGATTTGGTCGTAGCCGTTCGGGTAGCTCAGGAACTCGTTGTGGTTGATCTTGAGCATGAACGGGATGCGGTGCGCGTAGCGCCGAGCCGTCTGTCCCAGCACGCCGAGGGTCGATGCGACGGCGTTGCAGCCGCCCTCGATCGCAAGTTCAACAATGCGGTTCGGGTCGAAGTAGTCGGGGTTCTTGGCGAACGACGCACCGCCGGAATGCTCGATTCCCTGATCCACCGGAAGGATCGACAGGTACCCGGTGCCCGCCAGGCGACCGTGGTTGTACATGTCCGACAGCGACTTCAACACGCGCGACGAGCGGTCGCTCGCCGATGTCACGCGGTCGACGAAATCCGGGCCGGGCGCGGCGATGCGCTCCTTGGCGATCGTCGTGCACGTATGGTCGAGCAGGCCTGATGCGGAGTCGCCGAGGATCGCCTCGATCCCTGCGAGCGTGGCGGTGGTGGTCTTCGCCATTTCCGGTGTCCCTTCGTCGAAGATTGCTCCTTCTAGTCTGCCTGACGCACTTTGCGCCCGAAACGGGCGGGGTGTCCTCAAGACGCGTCAAATGCCCATTAACTTTCAGCGCGGTCGCGCCGATAGATCCAGGCAATGGGCACAATCGATGCTTCCACAGCCAGTCCCTTGGCCCACCTCGAGACGATGGTCGCGACCCATCCGGACGATGTCGCGGCGCGACTCAAGCTGATCACGCTCCTGTTGGACGCCGGACGGTCCATCGAAGCGATGGTCCACGCCGAGACGATCATGTCGGCCCATCCGGACAATCCCGACGGGTACCGTGCGGCCGGAGCCTGCGCCGAAGTGGCGCACGACCGTCGAGCAAACGCGTTCAACCGCGTCGCAGACGCCCTCGCGAACTACCACGAGGAGGCCGTTCCCGACGTCTGGTCCGGCTTCGTGCCGCCCGCAGGCGAAACGCACTCCACCCCACCGCCGCTCCCCGACGCGCAGACGCCCGCGACGGCCCCCGATGCGCCACCGGCCGCAGATGTGCCGCACGCGCTTCCCGACGACCTCGACGCGCCGCCGACGCCCACCGTGCTGGTGATCGATCCCGAGACCATCGAGCGCCCCCGGCTGTCCTTCAAGAGCATCATCGGCGTCGATGCCGTCAAGCAACGCATCAGCGACGTGGTACTCAAGCCACTCGCAGAGCACCCCGATCGGCAGATCGGCGGCGTCCTGATGTTTGGTCCCCCCGGCTGTGGAAAGAGCTTCTTCGCCCGCACGCTCGCCGGCGAGCTGAACGCGGGTTTTCTGCCGATCGAGATGGGCTCGTCGCTCGAGTGGCCCGGCGACCCGCGCGAGAACATCCATCGCCTCTTCAACGCCGCCCGTGCCGCAGCCCCCTGCGTGCTGTTTTTGAATGACATTGAACGTGTCGGCGTGCGGGCGACCGGTGACGACGCGCCAGATCGCCGGTTGGTGACGCGCCTCGCGGCCGAACTGGCGAACACTGCGGCAAATCGCGGGATCACCACGGTCGCCGGCAGCACGGAGCCGTGGCACATCGACGTGTCGCTGCTCACCAGCGGCGCGATCGACCGAACCCTCCTCGTCGCCCCGCCGGATGCCCGCGCGCGTGAGGCGATCCTTCGGTTTCAGTTTCGGACCGTCACCCTCGCCGGGTTGGACGTCGGATGGATTGTCGAGCGCACCGTGCACTTCTCGGGCAACGACCTGACGCAACTTTGCGAACGTGCGCAGGAACTCGCCGCAAATGACGCACTGGGCGCGACGCCCGCCGTCGGCCCCGGGCATATGACACGGGCGCTGCGCGAGATCCGTCCGTCGGCCCCGAAGTGGTTCTCCGCGTCGGTCGAGCACGCAATGGCCGCAAATCGCGGTGGGATGTACGACGACACCCTCGCCTACATCGACGATCATCGCCTGACCTAGTGGCCTCCGGACAGGGTCGACGCGACGACTGGACCCACGCCTATCCGTTCGTCCAGGGAGCGGCAAGGTAGCGTTCACCCCATTCGGCAATGATCGTTTGGAGGACGTGTGGCCGACGACCAGATCATCGACACACCGGCTTGGGCGGCGCTCGCCGACCATCATCGCGAGATCGCGGGGACGCATCTTCGGACGCTCTTCGCGGATCATCCTGAGCGCGCCGATGCGATGACCCTCGAGGTCGGCGACCTGGTTGTCGACTTCTCCAAGCACCGGGCGACGTCGACGACGATCGACCTGCTCAGCGCCCTTGCACACGCCACCGGTGTCCCGGCACGTGTGGACGCGATGTTTCGCGGCGCGCACATCAACGTCACCGAGGACCGCGCAGTCCTCCACACGGCGCTGCGGCTCCCCGAAGGCACCGATCTCGAGGTCGACGGCCAACACGTCAGCGCGGACGTGCACGCGGTCCTCGACCAGATGCGGGACTTCGCCCGCCGGGTGCGCTCGGGTGCGTGGCGCGGGTTTTCGGAGCGCCGCATCCGCAACATCGTGAACATCGGGATCGGCGGCTCGGATCTCGGCCCGGCCATGGCGGTCGAAGCCCTTCGCGACGAGAGTGACCGGGCGATGCGGTTTCGGTTCGTCTCGAACGTCGACGGCGACGACATCTGGGAGGCCACCGCCGACCTGGATCCCGAAGAGACGCTGTTCATCGTCGCGTCGAAGACCTTCACAACCATCGAGACCATCACGAATGCGCTCTCGGCCCGCCGGTGGTTGCTCGGCAAGCTCGGCGACGACGCTGCGGTGGCCAGACACTTCGTGGCCGTTTCGACGAATGCCGACGAGGTGATGAAGTTCGGCATCGACCCCGCCAACATGTTCGGCTTCTGGGACTGGGTCGGTGGGCGCTACAGCATGGATTCCGCCATCGGCCTGTCGATCATGTTGTCCATCGGTCCGGAGGGCTTCGACGAGATGCTCGCCGGCTTCCACACCGTGGACGAACACTTTCGCACGGCGCCGCCTGAGCAGAACGTGCCGATGATGATGGGTCTGCTCGGCATCTGGTACGCCAACTTCTTCGGGGCGCACACGCAGGCCGTGCTCCCCTACTGCAACTATCTGTCGCGTTTCCCGGCGTACCTGCAACAGCTGGACATGGAGAGCAACGGCAAATCGGTCACGCTCGACGGTGAACCCGTGCGATACGAAACCGGGCCGATCGTCTGGGGCACCCCGGGAACCAACGGGCAGCATGCCTATTACCAGCTGATCCACCAGGGGACGCGGCTGATCCCCGCGGACTTCATCGGGTTCATGCATCCTCGCCATGAGGTCGACGGACACCATGACCAGCTGATGGCGAACTTCTTCGCGCAAACGCAGGCCCTGGCCTTCGGCAAGACCCGCGACGAGGTCGAAGCCGAGGGTGTACCACCGCATCAGGTGCCCCATCGCGTGTTCGCGGGCAACCGCCCGACGACGACGATCCTTGCGCCGCGGCTCACCCCGTCGGTGCTTGGGCAGCTGATCGCCCTGTACGAGCACCGCGTGTTCACCATGGGTGCCGTGTGGCAGATCAACTCGTTCGACCAGTGGGGCGTGGAGCTCGGCAAGGTGCTCGCCAAACGCATCACCCCGGAGCTCACCGCCGTCGCCGCGCCCGAGCTGACCCACGACGCATCCACCAACGCGCTGATTCGACGCTATCGCGAGGCACGTCGACGTCAGTAGGCTGGTGGTCATGACTACTTCATCTGGTTCGGACACACCGAGGACCACCATGCAACTTGGCATGGTGGGGCTGGGACGCATGGGCGCGAACATCGTCAGACGCCTGATGCGCGACGGCCACACGTGCGTGGTGTTCGACGTCAACGCCGACGCCGTCACCGCCCTGGCCGCGGAAGGCGCCATTCCCGCGTACACGCTCGCGGAACTCGCGTCGAAGCTCGATGGACCACGTGCGGTGTGGGTGATGGTGCCGGCAGGCATCACCGCGCGGGTGATCGCGGATGTCGCCGAGGTTCTCAGCACCGGCGACGTGGTCATCGACGGCGGCAACAGCTACTACCGCGACGACATGGCACGTGCCGCGGAGCTTGCCGAACGCGGCATCGACTTCATCGACGTCGGCACGAGCGGCGGCGTGTTCGGACTTGAGCGCGGCTACTGCATGATGATCGGCGGCAACGCCGACGCGGTGGGCAGGCTCGATCCGATCTTCGCCACGCTGGCCCCGGGAATCGCGTCCGCGCCGCGCACGCCCGGCCGGGCCGGTGACGGGGGAACCGAAGAGCAGGGATACCTGCACTGTGGTCCGGCGGGTGCCGGTCACTTCGTCAAGATGGTCCACAACGGCATCGAGTACGGCGCCATGGCGGCCTACGCGGAGGGCTTCGCCATTCTGCGCAAGGCGAACGCGGGCAAAGCGGACCAGGTGCACGACGCGGAGACCGCGCCGCTCACCCACCCCGAGTACTACCAGTACGACCTGGACACCGCCGCCATCGCCGAACTGTGGCGGCGTGGCAGTGTCGTGGCCAGCTGGTTGCTCGATCTCACGGCGATCGCCCTGCACGACGATCCCGACCTTGAGGAGTTCAGCGGCCGGGTGTCCGACAGCGGCGAGGGACGGTGGACGGTGCAAGCGGCGGTCGAAACCGGTGTCCCCGCCCACGTGTTGACCGCCTCACTGTTCGAACGCTTCAGCTCTCGCGGCGAAGGGCTCTTCGCCGACAAGGTGCTCTCCGCGATGCGCAAGCAGTTCGGCGGCCATCACGAGAAGAAGTAGCCCGCGGCCGTCTGCTAAGTTCGCTTTCGATGACCGACTCGGGACACATTCTTCGTGTAGCGGTCGCGTCGACGGGCCAAACGACGGTCGCACGCTTTCATGGCGAGGTGGACGTCGCAACGGCCGAGCAGTTGACGGACACCATCCGTGAGACCGAGGGCCCGATCGTGTTCGAGCTCTCCGACGTCTCCTTCATGGATTCAAGCGGCATCCGGGCACTGGTCGAGGCCCAGGGACTCGCCAACGGCGCAGGTCGGCATTTTGCGATCTGCTGCCCCTCTCCGGCGGTCGCCCGACTGCTTGAGCTCATCAATCTGCGGGGGCGCATCCCCGAGGTGGCGTCGACCGACGGGGTTGATCGGAGCGAGTAGCGACTGATCGCCGGCGCGATCAGCGGGCGAGCACGGTGATCGCAAGCTGCCCGTCGTCGGTGACGACGGAACTTGCAAGCGCGGGAACGATCGGCCCGGCATCCATCTCACGGACGATCACGCGAACACCGTCGGTGAGTGCAGTCAGGGTGAAGGCCCTGTCCCACCCGTCGTGTGCAAGAAGCTCGTCACAGATGATCAGCAGGTCGTCGACGCGATCCAACGGAAGCGTCGTCGGTGCGCACACGGCACGGACGGTTCGGCGAAGGACGTTCTGACCGACCTCGCCCGGATCGACGCGGAGCGTGATCTCACTCCCCAGCATGCGCCACCGCCACCGTCGGCGAGAACGCCATCCGAACCTCGGTGTGGCCGTCGCTCGAGTCCAGCTGCAAATCGTCGGACAGGGTGCGCATCAGCGGCAGGCCAAGTCCAAGTCCGTTGCTTCGCGACGGCGCCACGATTCCAACACCGTCGTCGCTGACGGCGACAAGCAGCCGGCCGGCTTCCACAAGGATGGAGATCATCATGTCGCCCGGCGAGGAGACATTGCGATATGCGTGCTGAACGACGTTCGTGCAGGCCTCGCTGAGCGCCAACCGAACGTCATCCGAAAACGACGCGTCCCACCCGAACGTGTCTGCCACACCGCTCAGCGCCTGCCGCGCCACGACAACGTGGTTTGCCGTTGCGGGAAGTCGCAGCTCCACGCTGGAATCGGCGGTCGAAGGATGTGGTCCGGGGTGGCTCACCGTAGGTGTCTACCCTCTTTGTTCGGAGTCGAAACATTCATTCGAAATATTCTCGACAGACACGTTCACACGTCCGTAGTCTTTGGTCCGATGCAGCGCATGTGCACACCTGTCGTCCTGGGTTTGACGTGACCGACCAGCGCGCGGACCGTGACCGGCGGATCCTAGAACTCATGCCGTTGGTCAAGGCGCTCGCCGGGCGATATGCCCGTCGCGGCGAGCCGCTCGACGACCTGATCCAGGTCGGCACCATCGGGCTGATCAAAGCGGTCGACCGGTTCGATCCTACGCGCGGCGTGGACCTCGCAAGCTTCGCAACGCCGACGATCCTCGGCGAGATCCGTCGGCACTTTCGCGATCGCACCTGGATGGTCCACGTTCCGAGAGGGCTGCAGGAATCCCATCGGACGGTCAATCAGGCGCTCCAGGAGCTGTCCACCAAGCTCGGACGCAGCCCGTCCATCGCCGAGTTGGCCGCACATACCGATCTGAGCACCGACGGCGTGCTCGACGCGATCGCTGTCGGTGCGGCATACCAGCCGATGAGTCTGTCGCGCACACCGAGCGACGACGACGACGAATCGACGCTCGACATCGCAGCGGACGACAGCGGGTTCGATCAGGCCGAAGCCCGTGCGATCCTGAGCGACCGGGTCGCAGAACTGCCCGAACGCGAACAGAACATCCTGCTCATGCGGTTCGCGCAAGGACTCACCCAGTCCGAGATCGCCGAACGGGTCGGCATCTCGCAGATGCATGTGTCGCGGTTGATCACCCGTGCGCTCGCGACATTGCGCGACCAGGTCGGGGACCACTAGATTCGAGGGTGACCCGACCAGGGTCACTCGGGCGACGGGCGCTCGCGCCGGACGGCGATCACGCAGACGTCGTCCGCCTGGACCCCATGTCCGATGCTCTCGCGCACCAGCCGTTCCACCATGGGTTGCGGCGCCAGGTGGGCGAGCCCTGCGGCGATCGAGCTCAAGCGGGCGAGCGAGTCGTCGATCATCTGTCTCTTATACACATCTGACGCTGCCGACGAGCGATCTAGTGTAGATCTCGGTGGTCGCCGTCTCATTAAAAA
>CALMXK010000135.1 GCA_937871165.1 uncultured Actinomycetes bacterium | reverse complement strand
AGAAGACGGCATACGAGATAGGAGTCCGTCTCGTGGGCTCGGAGATGTGTATAAGAGACAGGCGCGCGAGCTCGGACAACAATTCGTACTCGCGCGGGGTCAGATGCACGTGCGCGTCACCGCGAGTGACCTCGCGAAGGCCGAGATCCACCGTCACGTCGCCGAATCTGGTGACCGGAGAGCTTCCCGGAGGCGTGGTTGCTCTGCGAAGCGCAGCTCGCAGACGAGCAAGCAGCTCACCCACGCCGTACGGCTTGGTCACATAGTCGTCGGCGCCCGCATCGAGCGCGGCGATCTTGTCAGCCTCGGTATCGAGTGACGAGACCACGATCACCGGGATCTCGGTCCACTCCCGAAGGGATCGGCAGACGTCGACACCGCTGCCGTCTGGCAGCGCAAGATCAAGGATCAGCGCGTCGGGAGGCCGGAGCGCGGCCGACGACAGCGCCTCCGACGCCGTGCCGGCGCTCGCCACCTCATAGCCGGCCGCCTTGAGTGTGGCCGACAGCCCGCGCACGATCTGCGGTTCGTCGTCGACGACGAGTATTCGAGCTGCGCTCATGGCACCTCATAGGGATCGAGTGGCAACGCAACCACGAAACGGGTCCCACCGCTGCGGCCGTCGTCCAGCCACAGCTCTCCTCCTTGCGCGCGAGCAAGTCCGCGTGAGAGGCCAAGACCGACACCCAGGCCGCCCCGCTCACGTTGACCGACGAACGGTTCAAAGATGGTGCGCCGGATGCCGCTCGGCACTCCCGGGCCGTCGTCTGCGACGACGAACCACACGCTGCTCTCGACGGCACGCACACTGACCGCGATGTTCGGCCCACCATGGCGGGCGGCATTGTGGATCAGGTTGAGCAGGATGCGTTCGGTGAGGACCGGGTCGATGCGCACCAGCGGGATGTCGTCCGGGACGTCGACGGTGATCGACACGTCACCAACCAGCGCATGGACCGCGTCCAACGTGCCCGCGACGACCTCGTCGGGTGCGCAGGAGTCAAGGCGCGGCTCGAGCGCATCACCCTCCAAACGCGACAAGTCGAGCACGTTGGCGACGAACCGATCGAGACGACGTGTCTCACTGCCGATCACATCGAGCAGTTCGGTCCGAAGCGCGGGGTCCTCGATCCGGGCGAGCGCATCGGCCGCGTTGGAGATGGCCGTCAGCGGACTGCGAAATTCGTGCGAGACCCCGCGCAACACGGCCCGCCGGAGCGCGTCGCGCTCCCGAAACGCATCGGCACGGGCGCGCGCCGCGTCGTACAGACGTGCCCGATCGAGCGCTTGTGCGCACACGTCGCCGATCGTGATGAGCAGCGCCCGGTCCTCCGTGTCGAACGACCGCTCTTCGGGGAACCCGAAGACGAGTGCGCCGAGTCCCTTGCTGTGCTGGATGATCTGGACGACACACAACGATCGGACGTCCGGGCGCAGGGCCACCTCGAAATCACGATCGGCCGCCGCAATCGCCTCCCGATCGGACAGGAAGACGGCGGTGGCGTCGCGCGCCACGGTTCCAATGGGTGAATCCGGGGAGACGATCAGCCGATGGGGCGCGAACACCAGTCGCATCCGCCGGTCTTGGCGGACGACGGGAATCAGGCTGCCATCCTCGTCGAGCATCACCGATCCGCCGATGGCACCGACGAGCGGGCCGGCGATCGAGATGATCGTCTGAATCACGTGCTCGGGCGTCAGCGCCTTTGAAAGCGCGGCACTCACCTGCTGAAGGATCTCGGTGCGATTGCGGGCAGCGCGTTCTGCCGCGAACAGATGCGCACGTTCCTCCTCCGCCCGGTGACGATCGGTGACGTCACGGATGGTGGTGACGTAGCCCGTGAGCACACCGGCCTCGTTGTGCATCGGCGCCTGAATGACATGCACCGGCAGCGGACGGCCATCGCGGCGGACGAAGCGCAACTCGCACTCCACGCGACCGCCACGACGAACCCGCTCAAAGACGTCGGCAGCCCGTTCGGCCTCCTCGGGCTCGCCCCAGAACGGATACGGCTGGCGCGCCCCGACGAGTTCGTCCCGCGCGTAGCCGGTCATCTCGCAAAGGCGCGCACTGACATCGGTGAGCAGGCCGTCGGACGAACATGTGGCCACACCGTCGTGCATGGCCGTGACCAGCGCGGTGGTGGAGGCGCGCACGCTGCGCAGCGCCTCTGCATCGCGATACTCGCGCGTCGTGTCGACGACGACGATCACCACGCCCACGGGTGTCCCGTGCGGTCCCATGAGTGCGTGACAGTTCATCTGCCACTGGCGGATACCGTCCGGTCCGCCGACGCGTCCGCGGACGATCACCGTTTCTTCGATGCCGGTCAGCCGGACACGGCCAAGCGCCACGACATCCAACTGTGGGAACGCCGCGGGTTCGTCCAGCACGCAGACACTCGAATGCGCATCGACCGATCGCTGTGAAAACGTGGCGAACGCCTGGTTGACCCGGACGAAGTGCAGTTCGTGGTCGAGGATGGCGAGGCCGACCGGAACCGATCCGAACAAGGCGTCGAGCACCACGTGATCAGCGAGCCGCGAGAGCGGGTCCAGGTCGGTCAGATTCGCCGAGATCAGCTCGGCAAACGCGGTGAGGGTGTTCTGAACCTCGTCACACAGGACGTTCGGGCGGCGGACGCCGACAGTCAGCGCGCCCCACATCCCATCGCCGTCACGGATCGGCACCGCACACCCGATGGGATAGACCCCTGCCACGAAGCGCCCGTGGAGGTCGTCGAACGCCGGGTCGTTGTCCACCTTGGCCGGTGCGCCGGTCTGGAACACGAGCGCAACCGGTGATCCGCCGGTCAGGGCCACATCATTGGGCACATCGTCCTCGAGCAGACCACGTCGCTCCCAATGGCCCAGCAGGCACCCGGTCCCGTCTTGTTCGAAGCGCACGACGGCGGACCCGTCCGAGCCGACCGTCCGTGCCGTGTGCTCGGCGATCAGTGCGAAGATCCCGTCGGTGCCACTGCCGCGGGCGATGACGTCCGAGACCTGTCGCAGCGCTGCGGACAGATCGGGGGTTCGACCGGAGTTGGTCACATCTGGGGAGCCGCCTGCAGTCGGCAACGGTCAGCGCTCCTTCCTCGGCCGAACACGCTACCTGACACGCGACCGAGTTGAAACTCATGCCAGGAAGGAAGCCGCTACGATGCGTCCGTGGCGCGACGTGATCGGATGACCGCTTCGTTCATCGGGGCCGGATTGGACACCGAGCTTTTGGCCGACTTGCTCGGTACTCGGCGCAGTGCCACGGGGCCGTCGCGGCCGGACACCGACGTCTTCATGACCGATGACCCGGCCACGCTGAACGTGACCATGGAGGTCGCCGGCCTCGATCCCGACTCGTTGCGAGTTGCGTTGGATGGCGACTTGCTGCTGGTGAGCGGCGCGCGCCGTCGCCCGGACCACGCCGGCCGACGGGTGCATCACCTGGCCGAGATCGACTGGAGCCGGTTCGAACGCACGCTTCGTCTGCCGACCGCCGTGGACCCCGAGACCAGCCGCGTCACGTACGAGCGCGGGCTCCTCGTGATCGCGTTGCCGCTCGCGGCGCGCCCGGTGATCTCGCGAGTGGTGCTCACCATCCGGATTCCCGGATAGCGCATGGGCACCGACGCGCCATTTCCCCAGCCGATCGGCGACATTCCGCCGAGCCTGCCGGTGCTCCCGCTCAAGGGCACCGTCGTGTTCCCCGGTGCGATGGCGCCGCTCGCGATCGGTGAGGATCGATCGATCCGCCTGACGGAGGACGTCGTCGACTCCGCCCACCGGATGGTCGCGCTCGTGACCGCCAAGGACGCGGACGTGACCGAGCCGGCGCCGGACCAGCTGTACGACATCGGCGTGGTCGCCGTCGTCCAGCGCATGATCAAGGCGCCTGACGGCACCCTTCGCGTCCTGGCGCAAGGGATCGAACGGGTGCGGGTCGGTCCGTACACCTCCACCTCGCCGTATTTGGTTGCGACGATCACCCCGGTGCCGCATGAAGAGCAGCGCTCGAAAGAGATCGAGGCGCTCTCGCGCAACATCCAGGCCATCTTCAGCCGCATCATCGACCTGGTGCCGTACCTGCCGGATGAGCTCGAGCTGGCCGTCGCGAACATCCAGGATCCCACGCTGCTCACCTACATCGTCGCGTCCTCGATGCGCTTCAGCATCGAGGAGAAGCAGGGGCTGCTCGCCGAGACCGACCTGGAGGCGCGCCTTCGCAAGATCACGGTGCTGTTGAACCGTGAAGCGGAGGTGCTGGAGCTCGGCGCGAAGATCCAGAACGAAGTCCAGTCGGACATGGAGAAGGATCAGCGCGAGTACTACCTGCGCCAGCAGCTTCGCGCCATTCAGCAGGAACTCGGCGAGACCGACGAAACCCAGGCCGAGATCAACGACCTGCGCATCCGCCTGGCGGAACTCGACCCGCCGGAGGCGGTGCGCAAGGCCACCGAACGCGAACTCGACCGACTGGCCCGCCTGCCGTCGGCGGCAGCCGAATACTCGGTGATCCGGACCTACATCGACTGGATCCTGTCGATCCCGTGGGCCACCTATACGGACGACAAGTTGGACCTTCGACGCGCCCGAGCGGTGCTCGACGAGGACCACTACGACATCGCGCACATCAAGGACCGCATCATCGAGTACCTGGCGGTGGTGCGCCTGAAGCGCGATGTGCGGGGTCCGATCCTGTGTTTCGTCGGACCACCCGGCGTCGGCAAGACCTCCCTCGGCCAGTCCATCGCGCGCGCCCTGGGACGCAAGTTCGCTCGCATCTCGGTGGGTGGCGTGCGAGACGAGGCGGAGATCCGCGGACACCGGCGCACCTACATCGGCGCGATGCCCGGCACGATCGTGCGCGCCATTCGCGACGCCGAGTCGATGAACCCCGTGGTGTTGATCGACGAGATCGACAAGATGGGCGCGGATGTACGCGGCGATCCGGCCTCGGCGATGCTCGAGGTGCTCGATCCCGGCCAAAACAGCACGTTCCGCGACCACTACCTGGACCTTCCGATCGACCTGTCGCGCGTCATGTTCGTCTGTACGGCGAACGTCCTCGAAACGATCCCACCGCCGCTTCGCGACCGGATGGAGATCATCCGGCTGGCCGGCTACACCGACGATGAGAAACTGCACATCGCCCGGTCGTACCTGGTGCCGCGCCAAGTGGCGCAAAACGGCTTGACGCCCGCGCAGGCGAAGATCTCCGATGCGGGTCTCAAGACGATCATCGCCGAGTACACGCGCGAAGCGGGCGTGCGCGGCCTGGAGCGCCAGATCGGCTCGGTGCTGCGCAAGGTGGCGCGAGCCGTGGCTGAGAAGAAGGTCGCCCGCATGAGCGTCGGGCGCGCTCACGTACAGGACATGCTCGGCGCCAACCGCGTCACCTATGAGGTCAAACGCCGTACCCGTGAGCCTGGTGTCGCCACCGGCTTGGCTGTCACCGGCGCCGGCGGCGAGATCCTGTTCGTCGAGGCGTCGGTCATGCACGGCACGGGCAAGTTGACTGTGACCGGCCAGCTCGGCGACGTCATGCGCGAGTCGGCCCATGCCGCCGTGACATGGGTGCGTGTCAACGAGGACGCGCTCGGCCTGGGCCTTGCCGAGAACTTCTTCCAGACCCACGACGTCCACATCCACGTTCCCGCCGGTGCGGTCCCGAAGGACGGCCCGTCAGCAGGCGTCACCATCACCACGGCCCTCGTGTCGGCACTGTCGGAACGACCGGTCAACCCGGACGTCGCGATGACCGGCGAGATCACACTGACCGGTCAGGTGTTGCCCATCGGCGGCGTCAAGGAGAAGGTGCTCGCGGCCTACCGCGCAGGCATCACCACGGTGTTGTTGCCGAAGGCCAACGAGCCGCAGTATGTGGAGGACGTCCCCGACGAGCTGAAAGCGAAGCTCACGGCGATCTTCCCGGAGCGCCTGGGTGAGGTGCTCGATGCCGCACTGCTTCGCCGGCGTGCGCGGCGGCGAATCTGAGGTGTGCCACGCGCCCGGGGACTGGGCGCGCGAGCAGAGAAGTGTCAGGTGCGGCATCCGGACGTGCCGGATGCCGCAGCCGACAGGTCTGAGTTAGAGGGGTGTGACTTCGGCGGCCTGCGGGCCGCGCTCACCCTCACCGGATTCGTAGCTGACGCGCTGTCCCTGCTCGAGATTGCGGTAGCCATCCATTTTGATCTGCGTGTGATGCACAAACAGATCCCGTCCACCGTCATCGGGGGTGATGAAGCCGTACCCCTTCTCGGCAGAGAACCATTTCACGACACCTTCAGCCACTTTGAGTCCGTCCTTCGCATTCGCGGCCCGGGCATCATGCCCGGACCGAACCTACAAAAACTGTCCTGATGGTAGCTCGGATTGTGGCTGACGCAAGTCCAGGATGCGAAATCCCCCCATTCGGCTAGGGCGGACTATTCCCGCGGTGTGCAGGGGAATTACGCTACCGCTTCTTACCGGGAGTCTCCGGTGGGCGCGTGAGCAAGACGGCACACGGCGCGTGGCGCACGAGATATCCGGCGAAGCTTCCGAGCAGGACGCGCTCCACCAATCCGCGGTGCGATGCGGCGATCAACACCGAGACATCGTTGTCGGCGGCCCAGTCGCACACGGCGACCGGCGGATAGCCGTCAAGAAGCACGCCGGTGGCGCCAGGAAGGTCCGCCGTCTGTTCGTCGAGCCACGCCTGGGCGGACTCTTCCATGTCCTGTTGCGGCGGCGTCCAGCCGGCCGCCTCACCGGCATACATGAGCGGCCAGGGTGCGACGTGGACCACGCTGAGACGCTCTGCGCCGGTGGCTTCGAACAGGTGACGAGCATGTCGCAGCGCATCTGCTGCAGGCTCCGACCGATCGACACAAACCGCGATGTGGGGGTAGATGGCGGCCATTGACCCGCACCTCCTTGGAGTACGCGTTCCGGTGCGCAACCGTGAGCAACGTGATGTGGTTGCATAGTCAATCTAGCGCGCCTACAGGAGGTCCAGCGCCATGAATGAAGCAGGGCTGACGATCGTCAGCAAGCGCGATCACCGCGATTTCGACCCCACGCCGCTGCCCGATCTCCTGATACGCCAGATCCTTGAGTTCGGGCGCCTTGCGGGGAGCGCACGCAACCTTCAGCCATGGCGTTTTCTCGTAGCGACGAGCCTGGAGGTCCGCGCGCGCCTGGCACCCGCGGTCTACGTGCCGCCGATGATCCAAACGGCGCCGTTGGTGGTCGCCATCGCGGTGGACACCCGGTTCAGCCAACTGGCGCTGATGGA
Organism: uncultured Actinomycetes bacterium; assembly: GCA_937871165.1. Lineage (GTDB taxonomy): Bacteria > Actinomycetota > Thermoleophilia > Miltoncostaeales > Miltoncostaeaceae > CALMEC01. The sequence continues at coordinate 15,439 of CALMXK010000135.1, read as the reverse complement.
CGCTGGCCGCACGGCGCAGAACATGATGATCGGCGCCTGGGGCGAGGGCGTCGTCTCCTGTCCGAACGGGGTGGCGGACCCGGCCCCGCTTCAGGCGTTCGGCGTTCTGTCCGACACCGAGATCGTTCCGACGATCCTGGCGTTCGGGTTTCCGCGCGTGCCGCGAGACCCGGCACGCCGCAGTGCGGAGCGGTGGATCGCCGGCGCACGGCGCCGACCGCTTGACGAAGTGGTGGTGTCGCTCGATGATCTGTCGACGCGCGGATGAAACACCGATGCGCAGCAGCTCGCGCTGCTGCATGAGATCAACGCCAAGTTGGATCGGCTGATCGACGCCCTCGAGAAGCCCGCCTGATCGCGGCGCGCGACCCGAACGTCAGCTGAAGTCGGCGCGCGAGGGGTCGACGTCTGCGATGGAGAAGTCCATCAGCTCCTGCCGACCGTGCTCGATGTGACGTGCCAGGATTCCCTGCTCGTTCACCCGGTACTGGCCGACATGCAGGAGCGACGGCGAGTATGCGTGGATCGAGACGGCGGGTTCACCTTCACCCCACGCCACGGAGTGGATGTAGCCGGCACCGCCCGTGCGGACTTCCCCGTCGGGGCGCATCTCGACGCGCGACGCACCTTGGGGAAGCAGCATCTGGCGCTCCACGACCATCCCCTTCGCCGCGACCAGCCCGACACCCGAGACGTCGTGATCGTGAAACCCCGTGCCCTGCCCATCCATCCACGACAACGTCCAGATGTCGATGCGATGGTCCTCGTACATCAGCCGGTAGCGGCGGCGACCCGGGTCCGCCACGACCATCGGCTCCCACAGGTCCGGGCGTGCGGCGATCGCACTCACAAGCGCCCCGAGCTCCTCAAGCGTCAGGTCACCATCGTGGTCCGGGAGCAGTGCCCGCGTCCCGTCGGCGATCTCTTGTGGGGGCGCGGTGACCTCATCCCACTCTTGGGGACGAAGTCCACGGAACTTTTCGTCAGCGCGAGTCGATGTCGTCATTCGCGGTACGGTACTCCGGTCGCTATACAAAAATAAGTCTCGATGTCACTCAGGCGGGAGGCCAACGCTCATTGGGCTTCGGCTGCATCGATCCGTGGCTGCGAATGCGCTCCCGGCTGGGGTCCATGTGCTCCAGCGGTCGCACCGCCGGCACCCGCCACGCTTCGAAGCTCGCGCACACCGCATCGGGATTCTCCGGGTTCTGTCGCACCGCCTCGGCAAGCGCCTGAGCGTCGCCCAAACCGATCCCGCTGCTCGCGCCGGTCTCCGGACCGAAAAAGTGCGCGGAGTCGCCGATCAGAAGCAGCCCCGGAATCCACCACTTCGGACAGGTGAGCAGCTGTGGCTCGTTGTAGCGAAACTGCTCAATCGACGTGACGTGGGACACGCCCTCGGCGGACTCGGGCAGAAGCTCCGCCCACATCGCCTTGAGTGCATCGACACCCGGCGCAAGGGCAGCTTCCGCGCCGACCTTGTCGATGCTGCGCCAACCGGCCGCACCCCCGGGCCACGACAGCGTCCCGATATGTCCGCCGTCGGCGAAGTAGCTCATCGCGAACGAATGGCTTCCCTTGGCGCCCGACGCCATCCACGTGAGCGTGCCGTCGGGAATGGGATCGAAGTGAGCCTCAAGACCGGCCATCTCACGCACCGGCGAGTGCATGCCGTCGCAGGCCACCACCAAGTCGGCCGCAACTTCACGCCGTCCGTCGGGGCCTTCGACCACCACACCGACGACGCGGTCGCTGTCGTCGCGAACCAGGTCGACGACCGAATGCTCGTATTCGACCGGCAGGTCGCGTGCGAGCAGTTCGAGGACGGTGCCGACGTTGACGGCGATCGCGACCGTACTGCCATCCTCGCGAGGGGCGATGTCCCACCCCGACTCGCGGATCTGGTGCAAGATGCCGAGCTCTTCGAACGGCGGATAGCCGTGATAGCCGAGCATGTAGCCACGCGGGATGAAGGCTCCGCCCTTCATCCGCTCGAACACCATGGGCTCGAAGCCGCGCATGCGAAGCAGCCGCGCCAGCATGAGCCCAACCATTCCACCACCGGCAATTGCGATTCTCATGCTCGCCATCCTACGCTCCTGTCGCACGCTGGACGCCCGGAACAGTCACCCGTTCCCTCACCGACACGCCACCGCCCGAACGTGTGACACGACACCGGCCGCGTCACACGTCTCGGGCGCGGAAGCGATCAGCGAACGTCGAATCGATCCGCGTTCATCACCGTGTTCCAGGCATCGACGAAGTCCTGGACGAACGTGTGCTGCGCATCGGTGGAGCCGTACACCTCCGCAAGCGCGCGAAGCTGCGAGTTGGATCCGAACACCAGGTCGACCCGCGTCGCCGTCCAGCGCTTCGCACCGCTCGCCCGATCCACCCCGATGAAGGTGTCGCCATCGGGCGACCACGTCGTCGCCATGTCGAGCAGGTTGACGAAGAAGTCGTTGGTGAGCTGCCCCGGGCGATCCGTGAGGACACCGTGCGGCGAGCCGCCATGGTTGGCCCCAAGCACACGCAACCCCCCGACGAGCACGGTCATCTGCGGTGCCGAGAGCCCCAGCAGCTGGGCGCGATCGACGAGCAGGTGCTCCGCCGAAACGGAGAACGCGGTCTGCTGGTAGTTGCGGAAGCCGTCGGCGCGCGGCTCCAGCACGTCGAAGGATTCGGCATCGGTCTGCTCGTCCGTCGCATCGACCCGTCCCGCAAGGAACGGCACGGCCACGTCGTGTCCGGCGTCCCGGGCGGCCTTTTCGATGGCGGCTGCCCCACCGAGCACGATCAGGTCGGCCAGCGAGACCGTCTTGTCCGTCCGGGCCGTGAAGTCCGACTGCACCCCGGCAAGTGCCGCCAGCACGCGGGCGAGCTGCTGCGGCTCATTCACATCCCAGCTGCGCTGGGGCTCCAGACGGATCCGTGCCCCATTTGCGCCACCGCGGGAGTCCGATCCACGGAACGTCGAGGCCGACGCCCACGCGGTCTGTACGAGTTCCGACACGGAGACACCCGCCGCGAGGATGGCGGCTTTGAGCGCAGCGACGTCGGCGTCGTCAATCTGCGCCGACGCGCCGGGAAGCGGGTCCTGCCAGATCAGGTCCTCTGCCGGAACGTCGGAACCGAGATAGCGGCTTTTGGGACCCATGTCGCGATGGGTGAGCTTGAACCACGCACGGGCGAACGCCTCCGTGAATGCCTCGTGATCCTGATGGAAGCGGCGGGAGATCGGCTCGTAGATCGGGTCCATCCGCATCGCCATGTCGGCGGTGGTCATGATGGTGGTCTCGCGGCGGGAGCCGTCGTGCGCGGCCGGTGCGAGGTTGTCGTCGGCGACGTCCGTGGGAATCCATTGGTGGGCGCCGGCCGGGCTCGTGGTGAGCTCCCATTCGTGGCCGAAGAGCATTTCGAAGTAGCCGCCGTCCCACTGGATCGGATTCGGCGTCCACGCACCCTCGATGCCGCTCGTGATCGAGTCGTCACCCATGCCGCTTTTGAAGCTGCTGATCCAGCCGAATCCCTGCTCCACCAGTTCCGCGGCCTCGGGCTCACGGCCCACCAGCGCGGCGTCGCCCGCGCCGTGGCACTTGCCGAACGTGTGCCCACCGGCGGTCAGTGCGACGGTGTCCTCGTCGTTCATACCCATGCGGGCGAAGGTTTCGCGGATGTCCCGGCCGGACGCGACCGGATCGGGCGTGCCGTTCGGACCCTCCGGGTTGACGTAGATGAGGCCCATCTGCACGGCCGCGAGCGGATCCTCCAACTCGCGATCGCCGGCGTACCGGGCGTCGCCCAGCCACTCCTGCTCGGCGCCCCAGTAGATGTCCTTCTCCGGCTCCCAGACGTCGGCGCGGCCGCCGCCGAATCCGAAGACCCTGCCGCCCATCGATTCGATGGCGCAGTTGCCCGCCAGGATCATCAGGTCCGCCCACGACAACTTGCGACCGTACTTCTGCTTGATCGGCCACAGCAGACGTCGCGCCTTGTCAAGGTTGGCGTTGTCCGGCCAGCTGTTGAGCGGTGCGAACCGCTGCGTTCCCGAGGTGGCGCCGCCGCGGCCGTCACCGGTGCGGTAGGTGCCGGCGCTGTGCCACGCCATGCGGATGAACAGTGGGCCGTAGTGGCCGTAGTCCGCGGGCCACCAGGGCTGGCTGTCGGTCATGAGCGCGGTCAGGTCGGCTTTGACAGCCGCGAGGTCGAGTGTCGCGAACTCCGCCGCATAGTCGAACTGCCCGCCCATGGGATCGGCGGCGCCACCCTGGTGCAGGATGTCCAGATTGAGCTGCTGCGGCCACCAGTCGCGGTTGCCACGACCTGAAACCTCCGTCACTGATCCCACCCGGTGTGCCACTGGGCACCCATCTCCAGCTACCTGATGCATTGCACTCCCATCATCGATTTGCGTTTCCGTCCGGCCCGGCACCAGCCCCGTGCGGTCCGCAGGCCGCAACGTAGCCCAGGCGACTCATCAGCAGAAGTTCGCAGTGGTGATCGATATCATCAGCAGTGCTGATGTTGATCAACGGAATGACACTGCGTCATCTGCGCTATGCGGACGCACTTGCACGGCACGGCCACTTCGGCCACGCAGCCCGGCACTGCGCGGTGTCGCAGCCGGCGCTTTCCATGCAGATCAAGGAGTTGGAGCAGATCGTCGGCACCCCGTTGTTCGAACGGTCCCATCGACGCGTGGAGCCGACGGAGTTCGGCCATGCGTTCGTCATCCGTGCCCGCGCCATTTTGAGCGAGGTCGCGGAGCTTGAGCACCTGTCGCGGGCGGCGCGCGATCCCTTCAGCGGCACATTGCGGCTGGGAGTCATCCCGACGATCGCGCCCTATCTGTTGCCCGCGGCGATGGATGCGCTCGGCCGGCGGTTTCCTGATCTGCAGGTCAGCGTTCGCGAGACGGTGACGTCCCGTCTGATCGAGGACGTGCGGGACAGTCGCTTGGACGTGGCGGTGTTGGCACTGCCGGTTTCGCATCCGGCGCTCACCGCGATGGAGCTCCTGTCTGAGCAGTTCGTGCTGATTCGCCCGTCGCGCGACGCGGGGCGGCCGGTACCGAACCGCCGGCAGCTGCGCGAGATGCGGTTGCTGTTGTTGGAGGAGGGGCACTGTTTCCGTGACCAGGCCCTGTCGTTTTGTGATCTGCGCCCAGCGGATCCGCGCGAGGTGCTCGATGCGAGTGCGCTCACCACCCTGGTGCAGATGGTGGCGGCGGGCATGGGGGTCACACTGATTCCGCAGATCGCCGTCGGCATCGAGACGGAGCGTGCGGATGTCGATGTGGTCAGATTTCCGTCACCGGAGCCGACGCGTACGATCGGCTTGGTGTGGCGATCCTCAAGTCCGTTGGAGGGGCGCTTCCGCGAGATCGGTGACGTGGTGCGTCAGTCCGCACAGCGTGCGCTGGACACGTCGGCCTCGCTCACCTGACCGGTCAGCGCGCCGGGGTGAATCCTTCGTCGACGTGCGGGGCACCGACCATGTCGACGGCGACGTCGAGAATTGCCATCACGTCGAGCGTGTCGTCGAGCGGCATGATGGGCGACTCGGTGAGGCCTGCGCGCAGACATTGGCCGACATGGTCGAACTCGTGGGCGAGGCCCGTGCCGATCAGGGGGTTCGCAAGCACCTGGACCGCTGTGCCGCGCCGGGCGATACGGATGGCGGAGGTGTGATGGAAGCGCGGCTCGATCGTGATGTGGCCTTCGGTCCCGACGATCGTGACCGCTCCCGGGCAGTCCGACGTGAAGCTGCAGGACAGCGCGGCGTGGGCACCGTCGGCGTAGCCCAACAGGACGCCGGCTTCGACGTCGACGCCGGTCTCGCCCAGACGGCCGGTGGCGGTGACCGTGGAGGGGCGACCGAGCAACCACTGTGAGAGCTGCACCAGGTAGACGCCGCAGTCGAGCAGGATCCCGCCTCCCGCGGCGGGGTCGACCAGGCGCGGCAGGTCGATGTCGTTGACGAACCCGAGGTCTCCCTGGATCCAGCGGACCTCACCGATGACACCCTGCTCGATCATCGTGCGCATCTGGTGGATGCCGGGCTGAAAGCGCATCCACATGGCTTCCATCACGAAGACGTTGTTCTTGCGGGCACGACCGACCAGGTCGGCTGCCGCGGCATGCGTGCAGGTGAACGCCTTTTCGATGAGCAGCGGCTTGCCTGCTTCGATCGCCTGACGGGAGATGGTGTAGTGCTGGGCGTGCGGCGTGGCGACGTAGATCGCGTCGACTTCGGGATCGTGGACGATCTCCTCGTACGACCCGTATGCACGGGGGATGTCGTGCTCGGCAGCGAAGGCCGCCGCCCGCGCATGGGTGCGTGAGGCGACCGCAACGGTCTGCGCGTCCCGAAGGAGCGCAAGGTCGGCGACCGCCTGGGCCGCGATTCCCCCCGTTGCGACGATGCCCCACCGAATCGGCCCGTCGTAGTTCGTGCTCGGCATCGCCACAGCATCGCAATCAGGCCGACCTCCGTGGGCCGAATTCACGAAATTCGCATGAACGCCCGCCACCCGTCGACGGTCCCGCCGCGGCGAATATTGCGCTGTGCAGGAACTTTCTGCCGTCTCGACGAGTTGCGCCACTTGGCGCAGAACGAAACCGACCGAAACGGGCGGGCCGAGCAGAATACGCCACTTGGCGCTCCGATTGCGCCACTTGGCGGACCAGTTGCGCCACTTGGCGCGAAACCCGCACCCCTCAACCATCCCCATGCGCCACCTGGCGGACCAGTTGCGCCACTTGGCACTCCGATTGCGCCACTTGGCGCGAAACCCGCACCGCTCAACCATCCCCATGCGCCACTTGGCGGACCAGTTGCGCCACTTGGCGCAAAACCCGGTGCCGCCAAACCACCCCATGCGCCACTTGGCGGACCAGTTGCGCCACTTGGCGCATCGGAGTGATTCGGTGCGACTGGGCGGCGCAGGTCGTTGTCCCCGCCACGGCCTTCGGGAAGGCGCACCGCCAATCGACTAGATTCGGCCGGTGCCGCAGATCCGCATCGCCCTCGCCCAGGTCAACCCCACCGTCGGAGACATCGCCGGCAACGTTCGCCTTGTCCACGAGTGGGCCCGCAAGGCGGCCGACGCGCGCGCCCACCTGGTGGCGTTCCCCGAGATGATGCTCACCGGCTATCCGATCGAAGATCTGGCCTTTCGCGGCTCCTTCGTCGATGCGTCGCGCGCAGCAGTCGAGCAGATCGCAACCGACCTGGACGCGGAGGGCCTCGGCGAGCTGGTTGTCGTGGTCGGCTACCTCGGCAAAGTCATCGAGTCAGCCGACCGCCTGGGGGTCCCTAAAGGCTCGCCCCAGAACTGCGCGGCGTTCCTGCATCGCGGCGAGGTGCGCATCCGCTATGCGAAACACCACCTGCCGAACTACGGCGTGTTTGACGAAGCGCGGTACTTCGTCTCCGGAGACACCACGGAGGTGGCCCGCGTCTGCGGAACCGACATCGCGTTTTGCATCTGCGAAGACCTGTGGCAGGACGGGCCGAGCACCGCCGCCCACTCGGCGAACGCGGGCCTGTTGCTCGTCATCAACGGGAGCCCCTACGAAACGAACAAGGACGACGTGCGGCTGGAGCTCGTCGCGCGCCGCGCCCGGGAGGCGGGCTGCGCCCTGGCGTACGTCAACATGGTCGGGGGGCAGGATGAGCTCGTCTTCGACGGCGACTCAATCGTTGTCGACGCTGCCGGCGCCACCGTCGCACGCGCCGGGCAATTTACCGAGGAGTTGCTCGTCGCCGATCTGGACCTGCCCGCAGCAGGCCCCGCCGAAGCGCTTCGCACCGACGCGGCGAGTGGCCTGCGTGTGCATCACACCGTGCTGTCAGACACCGAGAACGACGCCTACGAGCCCGTCCCGGCAATCCAGGCGCCACGGTTGCATGACCACGCCGAGATCTGGGGCGCCCTCGTCACCGGACTTCGCGACTACGTGCGCAAGAACGGCTTCACGTCCGTCCTGCTCGGCATGTCCGGAGGCATCGACTCGACGGTTGTGGCTGCCCTCGCATGCGATGCCGTCGGGGCCGCCAACGTCTATGGCGTCTCCAATCCGAGTGCCTGGTCCAGCGAGCATTCGCGCTCCGACGCGGCCGACCAGGCTGAGCGCACCGGACTGAACCTGCGCACCGTGCCGATTGCGCCACTTGTCGAGTCCTTCCAGGCCGCCATCGATCTTGACGGTCTGGCGCTCGAGAACCTGCAGGCGCGCATCCGGGCGGTGATCTGGATGGGGCTTTCCAACCAGGAGGGGCACCTGGTCCTCGCGTGTGGCAACAAGTCCGAGCTCGCCGTGGGGTACTCCACGATCTACGGGGATGCGGTCGGTGGGTTCGCCCCGATCAAGGATGTGTTCAAGACGCAGGTGTGGGCGCTCGCCAAGTGGCGCAACGCCGAGGCCGAACGCCGCGGCGAGACGCCGCCGATCCCGCCGGGGACGATCACCAAGGAACCCTCCGCCGAGCTCCGCCCCGGGCAGAAGGACACGGACTCGCTGCCGCCCTACCCGGTTCTCGACGATGTGCTCGACGACTACATCGAACACGACCACGGATCCGACGCCCTGATCGCCGCCGGATTCGCGCCCGAACTCGTGGAACGGGTCCTGCAGCTCACGGACCGCGCCGAGTACAAACGCCGTCAATACCCGCCCGGCCCCAAGATTTCCTCGCGAAATTTCGGCCGCGACCGGCGTCTGCCCATCACAAATGCGTGGCGGGAGCATCCGGCCGCGCCGTAGTCGGTTCGAACCCAAGAGATTCAACGTGAAACTTTTGGAGGTTTGCCGATTCGACGTCACGCACGCCGCGTGACGAACATTGTGCATCCTGTTACAACCTCACAAAATGCACACCGGGAAATCATGCATAGATGCTGAGATTTCTCGTCCTTGTCAGAAAAATGTAAGCCAGCGGAAATCCGATCAAGTTCGTCTGTGTGGAACCGATAACCCAACCATCAATCAATCGGGTCCGAATCACCCACAGGAAGCACGGAAGCAACCTGGGACCCTGACTTCAGGATGAAGGCACATGAAGAGCTACCAGACAAAAAAGATTGAGCTCCCCGGCGGAAAGTTCATCGAGGTTGTGGTGTTTGGCGATCAGAACATCGAAGCATCCAGCAGCAACCACGACGCGCAGACGACCGTCACCACCGAGATGACGACCGAGACGCGGACCGAGCGTGACCTGCATGTCTGCCCCGACTGCAGCGGCGAGCTCGTCTACCCCGTGCGGTGGGATGAGCGGACCGGCGAGTCGTGGGAGATCACACTTCGCTGCCCCGACTGCGAGTGGTGGCACACCGGCGAGTTCGCCGACGACGCCGTCGACGAGTTCGACGAGGTCCTGAACGACGGCACCGAGCAGCTGCTCGAGAGCCTGCGCACCTTTGCCCGCGTGAACATGGAAGAGGACATCGAGCGCTTCGTGAAGGCGCTTGCCACCGGGCTCATCGAGCCGATGGACTTCTAACCGTTCTGCCCCTCGAGGGCAGGATGGGTAGGTGGGGCCTTCATCTTCCGTTTGTGCCGAGCGCCGAAAGGCGCTCGGTGTGGTTAACGAACCAATTCGACGCGACTGGTTCGCCGTTGGCAGTGCGCAGTTGGCAGTGCGCAGCTGGCAGTGCGCCGTTCGCAGTTCGCCGTTCCTCCGTTCGGTGTCTGGCACCAGCAGCTCACTGCGTAACGGTCAAGCACCACAAGGTGCCTGACACCAGCCGTAGGCCGTAAAGCCGTAGAAGCCCCTCAACCCACCACCAGCCGTAAAAAGTCGTACACGCCGCACAGCCGCCACCACGACGCGCCACGGCACGGGCTCGCTACCATCACCCGCAGACGAGCAACCACTGCAGAGGTCACCCCGCATGAAGGAATTCACGGTCACCGAAGTCCACGAGCTGATGGCACAGGCCGCCGCGGTGGTCATCGACGTGCGTGAGGACGCGGAGCTCGCGACGCAACACGTTCCGGGCATGGTGCACATCCCGATGAGCGAGATTCAGGCGCGCCTTGACGAGCTGCCGGTGGAGCGTGACCTGGTCATCTTCTGCCGAAGCGGCAACCGTAGCGGCCAGGTGGCGGACCTGCTGACGAGCCTCGGCGACTGGGGCGACGTCGCCAACTGCACCGGCGGCATCCTGGAGTGGGCGCAGGCCGGCCTGCCCTACACCGGTGCGCCGCCGACGTAGGGGTTGCGGCGCACCCGGCCGACAGACGCGTCAGCCTGCCGGGTACACCTCGATCGCCGTCCGAAGGCCCGGGATCGACGCGATCCGCTCGTCACAGGTGACAAGCGGGACTCCGAGCAGCTCAGCGAGCGCGATGAACGTTGCGTCGAAGGCGGAGGCGTTGTGCCGCAGCTCCCAAACACGCTCGCTGAGCGGCAGGTGGTCGAACCGCAGGATCGTGAGTTGCGCGTAGTCGTTCCGTATCGCGTCCGCAGTCACCGAATGCAGTGAGCCGGTGCGAACCAAGCGACGCAGCACCGAGAGAAACTCCGTGTCGATGAGATGCGGTGCACACAGGTCCCCCGCGCCGGCAAGGCGTTCGTGGACGAGCCGATTGACAGGTCGCACAGCAAGCGCATCAACGACCGCCGAGGTATCAACGACAATCATTCGTCGTCGTCACGCACCGCTCGAAGCGCCGCGAGCGCATCGTCGCGGCTGACCCCGTCGCCACGCGCAGCCGAGGTGCGAAGCACGTCGGCGACGGGCGGTCGCGCGGCGATGCGTGTCATTTCCCGAAGGAGGAACTCGGAGAGCGAAATGCCCGCAGCGGCTGCGCGTGCACGGAGTGCGAGGCGTACTTCGTCTGGAACGTCGCGTATCTGAACGGAGGCCATGAAGTTGATGGTACGGCTTTGCATGTACTACATGCAAGTTGCATGTCACCAGAGTGTGCGCGGCTGAGGAGCGGATGCTTCGGCAGATGTCAGACCAACCGCTTCAACAGCTGGTGCCAGGCCAACCGCCTTAGCGGCTGGTGTCAGGCCAACCGCTTTAACGGCTGGTGTCAGGCACCTTGTGGTGCCAGGAGATCACGCAGTGAGCTCCTGGTGCCAGACACCGGTGCCAGCAGGCTCAAACCGCTTCACCGTTCGATACGCAGTATCGCGCTGGACGGCGCGCTTCCCGGTGGCCTCGATCAATTCCACCATCTCCTCGGTTCCCACACAGAATTCCGTGCCGGCCGATCGGACCACATTCTCCTCGATCATGATCGACCCCATGTCGTCACAGCCGAAGTCGAGCGCCCTGATGCCGACCTCAAGTCCCTGGGTCACCCATGAGCTCTGGAAGTGGTCGAAGTTGTCCAGGTACAGGCGGCTGACGGCGATCATCATCAGATAGTCGTCTGGGCCGGTCTCCACATGGTTGTCGCCGCGTGCGCTTCCCCCGCCGTCCTGGTAGCTCCAACACACGAACGCGCGAAAGCCGGGCGCCTCGTCCTGCACCTCGCGAAGGCGCCGCAGGTGCTCCACCCGGTCGGCCCACCCGTCGATCGTGCCGTACATCATCGTGGCCGACGACGACAGGCCCTTCAGGTGCGCGGCGCGCATGACGCCCAGCCACTCGGCCGACGTCGTTTTGCGCGGTGCGATGACCTCGCGGATCGGGTCGACCAGAATCTCGGCGCCACCGCCGGGGATCGAGTCGAGTCCCGCCGCAATCAAACGGTCCAAGGTCTCCTCCAAGGTCAGCTTGGAGTACTTGCCGATGTGCAGCACCTCGGACGGCGACAGCGCGTGCAGGTGGATCGGGTAGCGGCGCTTGATGTCCTGAAACAGGTCCTCGTACCACTCGATGCGCAGATTCGGGTGATGGCCGCCCTGAAGCAGCAGTGCCGTGCCGCCCAGCTCAAGTGTCTCCTCGATCTTGCGGAAGATCACATGCTTGGGGAGCGTGTACGCCTCGTCGCTTCGCGGGTGACGGTAGAACGCACAGAAGTCGCAGTCGGTCACGCAGACGTTCGTGTAGTTGACGTTGCGATCGATGATGAAGGTGACCTCATCGGCTGGGGTGCGCCGCTCCCGCGCCCGCCGCGCCGCCGCGCCGACCGCCTCAAGATCACCGGACTCGCACAGCGTGACGGCGTCGGCCTCGGTCAGCCGCTCACCCGCGTCGGCGCGATCGATGATCTCTTGGATGGTGCGATTCGGTGCGGTGGTGGCCATGTGGCTCCAGTTGTGGATCAATCGGGCAAGGCGGGAACGTGCGAAAGCTCACCGGCATCATGAGCCAATTCGAAAAAGCGCTCAAGGCTCGCCCGTTCGGACGCTCCGAAATCGTACGACAAACGAGTGAAATAGTGGCGGATGAAGTCTTGTGGAAACGGAAACCGCTCCGTGGCCGCGGCAACGACCCCTTCCGGATCGCGCTGATGGCGAAGCGACGCCTCGCGAATAATCGCACCAAGCTGGTCCAGTTCGGGCCGCCGGGCGTCCGCCACCTCACGCCGAACCGCCCAGACGGCAAACACCATCGGCAGGCCGGTCAACGCGCGCCAACGCTCCCCCAGGTCGGTGGCATACGTGGCGCTCGGCCGACGCATCTCCGCCAACGCCTCGTCCGCGATCAGCAGTACGCCGTCCACATTGGTGAGTTCCTCCCACACCGTGCCGGTGAGCGGCGTGAACACCACGTCCGGACCGACGAGCACCCTCAGCAGCGCGACGGAGCTCGCAGAATGCGTGGTGACCGCCACACTGCGGATCTGTTCGAACGGGACACGCGAGAACACCTGAATGGAGTCGACCGCACCGGCGGCCGTGATGCTGCCCACCGGCAGCAGCTCCAGCATGTCGGAATGGCGCGCGTACTCGATGCTCGACATCGCCGACATGTCGAGATCACCGGCGATCACCAGCCGGTTCAGCGTCGTCGGCAGCCCGTCGGTGAACGCCACGTTCGACAGGTTCGCCGCTTCGAGCGGGTGGTACACCGGGTACATGTTGAGCGCGACGATGCGGCCGACGCGCAACGGTGACGTCGAGGAACTCATGCGTACCGGTCGACAACCCCATCGGCGATCGCAAGCAATGCCTTCGTGGCCACCGTGTCCACATCACTCACCGACTCGCGCGCAGCAGCCACATATCCAAGCGCACGCTCACGGGCTTCACGCGTCCCGGCATGTGTCGCAAGCTCATCGCACAGCTCGTCGATCGACGCGTCGTCGCTGCCCACCTGCGCCACACGCCGGCGCATGGCCGGGTCGTCCTGCATCGCGAGGATCAGCGGCAGTGTGACCGTGCCGTCACGCAGGTCCGCGCCGCGGCGCTTGCCGGTCTTGGCCGGGTCGCCCGTCAGATCGAGAATGTCGTCGAAGATCTGGAAGGCGAGGCCCACGTGCTCGCCGAACGCCGCGACGCGATCCTCGACATCCCGGTCCGCGCCGCCCACCATTGCACCGAGTCGACACGACACGGCAAACAGCGAGGCCGTCTTGCCCCAACACCGCTCGGTGTACGCCGCCTCGGTCAGGTCCAGGTCGTGTTCGGCGGCCTGCTGCAGAAGCTCACCGCGTGAGAGATCAAGTGACGACTCCGCAAGCGCTTGGACGGCACGCGGCTGCCCGGCACGTGTCAGTTCGGAGAACGCGCGCGCAAACAGAAAGTCGCCCACACGAAGCGCGGCGTCCGGGCCCTGCGCCTGCGCGACGGTCGGTCGGCCGCGGCGCATGGCGGCGTGATCGATGATGTCGTCGTGGACCAGCGTCGCCATGTGGACAAGCTCCACCGAGCACGCCGCGCTCACCAGTGCGTCCTGCTCCAGGGCCCCACGCGGCGCCGAACAGAACACCAGCAGTGGACGCAGACGTTTGCCGCCCGCGGCGAGGGTCTCGAAGGCGGGGTCCGACAGCAGCGGCGTGTGGCCCGCCACGATCTGGGCAAGGCGCGCCTCGCAGACCGTCAGGTGCCGAGCAAACGGTCGGATGTGCCGCTCGGCGACACGTGACGCAACGGCGCCTATTTGGCGACCCGCCCACGATGCAGGGCGACGATGCCACCCATGAATGTGCGGTAGCCGACCTCGGTCAAGCCCGCCTCCATCATCTGGGTCGCGAGCACGGGCGGCTCGGGGAAGCGTTTGGCCGATGCGGGCAGGTAGCCGTAGGCGGCGCGGTCGCCACCGATCAGGCCGCCCACGCGTGGCACCACGCGGTCGAACCAAATGCCGTGGAGCGCCCGCAGGCGCTTGGGGCTCGTGATCTCGAGGATCACCACCCGGCCACCGGGACGCACGACCCGGGCCATCTCGCGGATGCCGGCGTCCAGGTCGGACAGGTTGCGTGCGCCGAACGCCACCGTGGCGCCGTCGAAGGCGTCATCCTCAAACGGCATGTTCAGCGCGTCACCCTGCACGAACGTGGCGGGCAGGTGGCGCTCACTCGCCTTGGCGCGCGCCCGAACGAGCATCTCCTCACTGAAGTCGAGACCCGTGGCCATGCCGGTACCGCCGACGCGCTGGGCGAGTTCGAACGTCAAGTCGCCGGTGCCGCAGCACACGTCGAGCGCCGCACCTCCCAGGGAGATGTCGGCGGCCGCAGCGGCAAGGCGCCGCCAGCGGATGTCGAGGCCCGCGCTCATCAGGCGGTTCATCAGGTCGTAGCGCGGGGCGATGCGGTCGAACATCGCCTGAACTTCTTGGGCGGGCAGGCGGTCGGGTTGTTTGCTCAACTGGACGGTGTCTCCGGTGGTGGGGTGCCCCACGCTTTGCCGAGGGTGTGGTCCACCCCAAGCTGGTCGAGGGTGCGTGCGACGACGAAATCGATCAGGTCCGCGATGCCCGTCGGCAGGTTGTAGAACCCGGGTGCGGCGGGCAGGACGACCGCTCCGGCGCGGGTGACGGTCAGCATGTTCTGCAGGTGGATCTCCGAAAGCGGGCTCTCGCGCGCCACGAGCACGAGCTTGCGGCGCTCCTTGAGTGCCACGTCGGCGGCGCGATGGATCAGGTTGCGGCCGGTGCCGGTGGCGATCGTGCCAAGCGTCGACATGGAGCACGGGGTAATCACGACGCCGTCGATCTTCGCCGACCCGGATGCGTAGCGGGAGGTCAGGTCGGACGGGTGAACCAGATCCACCGTGCCCGGCCCCTGGCCGAACTGATGCAGCAGCAGCGACATGATTTCATGGTCGGCGAGGTCCGGCTTCGGCCCACGTTGGAAGATCTCATGGCCGGCGACCTGCAGCGCCGAGGGCGACGCGCAAAGGCCCACGTCGTGGCCGAGTGCCACCAGGGCCGCGAGGGTGCGCGCGCCATAGATGGCGCCGCTCGCACCGGTCATTCCAAGGAAAAAGCGCATGGGACGCCGATGCTACCGACCCTCGGGCGCTAGCCGCCGAGGTCATTTGGAACCGAAATGCGAACGGGGCGCCCTTGGGGCTGTCTCTTATACACATCTCC
>CALMXK010000134.1 GCA_937871165.1 uncultured Actinomycetes bacterium | reverse complement strand
TCTACACTAGATCGCTCGTCGGCAGCGTCAGATGTGTATAAGAGACAGGTAGGGCACCAGGCTGGCCAGGCCGCGTAGACCGAGCAGCCAGCCCAGGTTGTACGGTGCCAGGTCGTCGCCCATCAGGCGGAAGGTGATCTCGTACAGGGGGTTGCGGTAGCGGTCGGGGAAGTGCGGGAACTCGGCCGCGCTGACCGCGTAGACGACGACCCCGACGCCGATCAGCCCGAGCACCAGCCCGCGCCAGGCCCAGCGCGTCGCCGCCGCCGACATCGCCATCGCACCGGCAGGCGACGCCGACGAACAGGCATTTGCCGATGCCATCGCGAGCGCCAAATCGGGAATCGAGGCGTCCCGCGCCTCTGGAGACTTTGAAGCAGCACTGGTTGCCGCAGCGCCGATCGCGCCTGCCGTGGCCACGTTCTTCGATGCCGTCCTCGTCAACGCCGAGGACACGGAAGTTCGCGAGCGCAGATACGCGCTCGTTCGTGACGCCGCCGCGACGCTGTCGCGCGTTGCCGATTTCACCGCCATCACCCAGGGGGGGACACGATGAGCCAGACCAAGAGGGTCTACGACTTCGCAGAGGGCACGCGCGACATGCGCGACCTGCTGGGAGGCAAAGGCGCCAATCTCGCCGAGATGACCAAGCTCGGCCTGCCGGTCCCGCAAGGGTTCACCATCACGACCGAGACCTGTCTCGACTATCTGAAGGGTGGGCACACGTCCCCCGACGGGTTGCGCGACGAAGTGACCGAGCATCTTGCGCGCCTCGAGGCGTTCGCCCAGAAGACGCTCGGTGATTCCGACAACCCGCTGCTCGTCTCGGTACGAAGCGGCGCCAAGTTCTCGATGCCGGGAATGATGGACACCGTCCTGAACCTCGGGCTCAACGACGTCAGCGTCCAGGGCCTCGCATCGCGCACCGGCAACCCGCGATTCGCCTACGACTCCTACCGTCGGTTCATCCAGATGTACGGCGACGTGGTGAGCGAGGTCGAAAAGCAGCACTTCGAGCGGGCGCTCACCGAGCTGAAGAAGGCGCGCGGCGTCGAGAACGACGTGGACCTGACGGCCGACGACCTGAAGGGGCTCGTCGACACCTACAAGGGCATCTACCAAAAGCACAAGGGCACGCCGTTCCCGCAGGATCCGCGTGAGCAGCTCGACGGCGCCATTCAGGCCGTGTTCGAGTCGTGGGACAACAAGCGCGCCCAGGACTACCGCCGCTTGAACAACATTCCGTGGGAGCTCGGCACCGCGGTCAACGTGCAGCAGATGGTCTTCGGCAACTCGGGCGAGCGCTCGGGCACCGGTGTGGCGTTCAGTCGCAACAACGTGACCGGCGAGCACGACGAGCCGTTCGGCGACTTCCTGATCAACGCCCAGGGCGAGGATGTGGTTGCGGGTATCCGCACCCCGCGCCCGCTGGCGGAGCTCAAGGGTGAGCTTCCCGAGGCGTTCACGCAGCTCGTCGAGACGATGGATCTGCTTGAGAAGACCTACCACAACATGCAGGACGTGGAGTTCACCATCGAGGATGGTCGCCTCTACATGCTGCAGACCCGAAACGGCAAGCGCAGCGCGCAGGCGATGGCCCGCGTTGCCGTCGACATGGTCGACGAGGGACTTGTCACCTCAGACGAGGCGCTTCGCGAACTGGTCGACCCCGGTCAGATCCGCCAGCTTCTCCTTCCGCAGCTTGATGTGGAGAGCGCCGGCACGCCGATCGCCACGGGCGTGAATGCGAGCCCCGGCGCCGCCGTCGGCGCGATCGTCTTCCAGGCCGACGAGGCCGAGGAGCGCGGCAAGACCGGCGAGCGTGTCGTGCTTGTGCGCGACGAGACCACGCCGGACGACCTGCACGGCATGATCGAGGCACAGGGCATCCTGACCGCCCGCGGCGGCAAGACCTCCCACGCGGCCATCGTGGCCGTGGGAATGGGCAAGCCGGCCGTCTGTGGTGTCAGCGACATTGAGATCGACGAGATGGCCGGGACGATGACCGTTGGCGGTCACACGTTCAACGAAGGCGACATGATCACGATCGACGGCACCGGTGGTGGCGTGTTCGTGGGCGAGGCCCCGCTCATCCCGCCGCAAGCCGACAACCCGTACCTCATGACGATCCTCACGTGGGCCGACGCGAAGCGCACCCTGAAGGTGCGCACCAACGCCGACACCCCCGAGGACGCAGAAAAGGCGCGCGAGTTCGGCGCAGAAGGCATCGGCCTGTGCCGCACCGAGCACATGTTCTTCGGTGAGGGGCGCATCCCGATCGTCCAGGAGATGATCCTCGCGACCACCGACGAGGCGCGCGCAGAGGCGCTCGCGAAGCTGCGTCCGTTCCAGGAGGAGGACTTCGTCGGCATCTTCCGCGCCATGCACGGACTGCCGGTCACGATCCGCCTGTTGGACCCGCCGCTTCACGAGTTCCTGCCGAGCCTGCTGGAGCTGTCGATCGAGGTGGAACACCAGAAGTCGACCGGCCAGATCGATCCTGAGCTGTTGCGCCGACTCGGTCGAGTACAGGAACTGCACGAGCAGAACCCGATGCTCGGGATGCGCGGATGTCGCCTCGGTATCGAATGGCCCGAGATCTACCGCATGCAGGTGCAGGCGATCATCGCGGCGGCTATCCGCGTCAAGCGTGAGCTCGGCGACCCGCCGCTCGTGGAGATCATGATCCCGCTCATCGGATTCGAGTCGGAGCTGCGCACGCTCCGTGACGAGACGATCCACGCCGCGGACGAAATGCTGGCAGCCGAGGGCGAGAGCATCGAGTACATGGTCGGAACGATGATCGAGGTGCCGCGCGCCGCGCTGACGGCCGACGAGATCGCCCGTCAGGCGGACTTCTTCTCGTTCGGCACCAACGACCTGACCCAGACCACGCTCGCGTTCAGCCGCGACGACGCCGAAGGCAAGTTCCTGACGCGCTACCTGGCCCGCAACATTCTGTCGAGCAACCCGTTCGAAACCCTGGACCAGGGTGGCGTCGGCAAGCTGATCGAGATGGCGGCAACGCTCTCACGTGGTGTCAAGCCCACCATCAAGCTCGGCATCTGCGGTGAGCACGGCGGAGACCCGGAGTCGGTGAAGTTCTGCCACCGTGCCGGACTGGACTATGTCTCGTGTTCGCCGTACCGTGTGCAGGTCGCGCGCATCGCCGCCGGCCAGGCCGCTGTGGAGGCCGCCGGGGCGCGTCGCGACGTGTAACACCAGTTCGGACAACTGAGCGTCGACATCGGAGGACCACGTGGGCGACTTTGCAGCTGACCTTGCCGCCGGATATTCATTCGACGGCCCTGCGGTTCATCTGGGTCGCCCATTCGTGGACCCCACGGCACCCGTGGACGATGTCGACGTTCGGATTCCACTCAATCTGATCAACCGTCACGGGTTGATCGCAGGTGCCACCGGCACCGGTAAGACCAAGACGCTGCAGCTGATCGCCGAACAGATCTGTGCGGCGGGAAGCCCCGTGTTCGCCGCCGACATGAAGGGCGACCTGGCCGGAATCGCCGAGCCGGGAGTCTCCAACGACAAGATCGCCGAACGCGTCACCGCACTGAAGTGCAAGTGGGAGCCGTCGTCGGTGCCGGTGGAGATCGTTTCCCTCACCGGGGATGACGGGGTGCCCCTTCGCGCGTCGGTCACCCAGTTTGGACCGACCCTGCTCAGCAAAGTCATGTCGCTGAACGAGACGCAGGAGTCCAGTCTCAGCCTGGTCTTTCGCTACTGCGAGGAGAAGGATCTCGCACTGATCGAGCTGGAGGACCTGCGGGCTGCGCTCGCCTGGCTCACCGGCCCGGGCAAGGCGGAGCTGAAAGAGCTCGGCGGACTTTCCAGTGCCACGGTCGGCGTGTTGCAGCGCAAAGTGTCGGAGCTCGAAGGCGACGGGGGCGACATCTTTTTCGGCGAGCCCGGACTCGATGTGCGCGATCTTCTGCGTGTCGCCCCGGACGGCCGCGGCATCGCGACGGTGATGTCGCTTCCGAACGTGGCGACCAAGCCGGCGCTGTTCTCCACATTCCTGATGTGGGTGCTGTCGGAGCTCTACGAGGAGCTGCCCGAGGTGGGCGACCCCGACAAGCCCACCCTGGCGTTCTTCTTCGACGAAGCGCACCTGCTGTTTGCCGACGCGAGCAAGTCGTTCCTCGAGGCGGTCACGCAGACGGTCCGCCTGATCCGCTCCAAGGGCGTCGGCGTGTTCTTCATCACCCAGCTCCCCACAGACATCCCGGACCAGGTGCTGAGCCAGCTCGGACACCGTGTGCAGCACGCGGTGCGCGCCTTCACGCCAAAGGACGCGAAGGCGCTCAAGCAGGCGGTGGAGACCTTCCCGACCACAGAGCACTACTCGGATCTGGCGGAGACGCTGCAGTCGCTCGGCGTGGGCGAGGCGGTGGTGACCGTCCTCGATCCGCGCGGTGTGCCGACGCCGGTCGCCAGCACGCGCCTGTACCCGCCCACGTCGCGCATGGGCACCCTCACCGACGAGGAACGTCGCGCGATCATCGCCGCGTCGGCGATCGGACCGAAGTACAACGCGCGCGTGGATCGTGAGAGCGCCGAGGAGATCCTCGCTGCGCGCCTCGCAGGCGACGCGGCCCAGGTCGATGCGGCCGTTGAGCGGGCAAAACCGGCCCCGAAGAAGCGTGCGCCGGCGGCGGATGAGACCCTGGTGGACAAGGTGGGCGACGTGCTGAACTCGACAACTGCCCGGCAAATGGGTCGTGAATTGGTGCGTGGCATCTTCGGAATGCTGCGCAAGCGGCGCTGAGACCCGTATCGTTTGCGTATGGAGCAGGCCAATTATCGTCTGAGCAGCCTCGGTGATCTGCTGGAGGCCGTCATCGACGGCTGGGAGATCGTTCATCTGCATTACTCGGACGTCTGCGGAATTGCCGACGGACCGGATGATCGGTCGGCCGCGTTCGTCGAGTTGCGTCGACCCGACACCGGGGTGCAAGGACTCTTCATCCCAGACGACGAGCGCGCATTCTCACATCGGGCGTTCCTTCACCTCGTGCGCGAGTCGCCGCACATCTGGAAGCACCGCACCGCCGACGCGATTCGTGCACGGCTGGTTGAGCTGGAAGCCGAAGCGGCGACCCGGCCCGGCCCGGCCTCGTGGGGTGAGGTGCCAGACCCGGCCGACCTGCCCCTCGATGTCTCG
>CALMXK010000133.1 GCA_937871165.1 uncultured Actinomycetes bacterium | reverse complement strand
GATGGTCCACTCCGGCGTATTGGTCGATCATGCCTCCGGGGCTTCCCCTCGGAGCGGTGTCGGGCCACGTCAGGCGGCCCGCGGCGCTACGAAGCGATGCCCAAACAAGCGGGTCGACTGCCATCACAATAGCTTTGCGGTCTCTCAGGGGCCGAGATTGAGTTGCCCCGGGTTAGTTTGAAGCTCAGATACTGCCCCCGCCACCAAGGAAGTGCCAGGTCAGGCCCGTCCCCGGCTCCACACGGATGTCCGTCGACGAATCCGGTCGACCAGTCGTAGTACTCGCGGAATCGCCTCTTGAATGTCCCGCATTGCGGCGCGCAGCCCTGGGAGTTCATCAGGGGTCAGGCTGAGGCGGGCCGAGGACATGTCCGCCAATCGTAGGCAGCGCGTCGCCATCGTGAGCTGAGACCCTCGTAGTCGTCCAGGTGTTGTGCGACTCTGATGCCCGTGAGGGCAGGAAGAATCACAGCACCATGACAGCCAAGAAGCGCCGGCGGCACACGCCGGATCAGATCATCCGCAAGCTCGCCGAGGGCCACAAGCAGTTGGCTGCCGGCAAGGAGCTCGACGAGGTGTGCCGGCATCTCGAGATCGCCGAGTCGACGTGGCATCGGTGGCTCGCCCAGTACGGCGGGATCAAGGCCTCGGACGCGAAACGCCTGAAGGAACTCGAGTTGGAGAACGCCCGGTTGAAGAAGCTGGTCGCGAACCAGGCGCTCGACATCGACATGTTGCGCGAGGTCGCCGAGGGAAACTTCCGACCCCGAACCGCAAACGCAGCGCCGTCACGATGCTGCGCGACCGGTTCGGGGTCTCCGAACGCCGAGCCTGTCGGGTGGTCAGGTTGCACCGCTCGACGCAGCGGCTCGATCCGCCACCGGTGACCGACGAGGAGGCCGAGCAGCGTGTGTTCCTTCGCCAGTTCGCCAAGCAGCGACCCCGGTGGGGATGGCGGCGTGCTGCGAAAGAGGCCCGCCGCCAGGGCCGCCTGGTGAACGACAAGCGTGTGCGGCGGCTGTGGCGCGATGAAGGGCTTCGCGTACCGACCAAGAAGCGCAAGAAGCGCCTGACAGGCGTGGGCGCGCATGTCGGGGCGATGTGCCCGATCCGTCCGAACGTGTCATGGTCGGGAACTTACTCTCCAACATCGACGAAATCTTCTTCACCCCAAATACTGATAATGATCTGCATGCTAAGTTGGACCCCGCCGATGGCAGACGCGCTCGGCCCGAGCTGAGGAGTTCACGTGACCGACGAACGCTCCACCCTGCAAATCGAACGGCGAAAGGGCTTCGCGATCGTGCGGCTGAACCGTCCGCCCGTCAACGCGGTCACCAAGACGATGATGCGCGAGCTGCGCGCCACCTTCGACGAGCTGTCGCAAGACCGAGAGATCGGTGCAGTCATCCTGGGCGCCGTCGGCGAGCGTGCCTTTTGCGGCGGCATCGACCTTCGCGAGACGGCAGATGGCAGCACAACCGAGTCGCCCGATCTGCGAGCGCTGTTGGACTCGAACTGGGAGTGGCGGCAGGCGCAGATGTCCATCCGTCAATGTCTGGTGCCCGTCATCGGCGCTGTCGAGAACGCAGCGATCGGTGCCGGATTCGGGCTGGTCGGGGTCTGCGATCTGGTGATCGCCGGTGAGGCGGCACGCTTCGGTCTCACCGAGATCAACGTCGGCTTGCTCGGCGGTGCCAGCAAGGCGTTGCGCCTGCTGGGCCCGTCGAAGGCGCGCCGCATGCTCTTCCTGGGAGAGCTGATCGCGGCAGCAGAGATGCATCGCCTCGGCGCGATCGAGGAAGTGGTACCCGCCGGAGCTGCGGAGGACCGAAGTGTCGAACTGGCGAGCGAGCTGGCGCGGAAGAGCCCGATCGCCCTGCGCCTCGCGAAGGAATCCATCCTGCGGATCGAGGGTGAGACGATGATGGATCAGTACCGCACGGAGAACGACTACACGACGAGGTTGCGCACCTACCACGACTCGGACGAGGCGATGGCTGCCTTCCTCGAGAAGCGCGATGGCACATGGACATGGACATGACCGGCGGCGCGATCGGCCCGACCGGGGTCGCCGGCATGGATGCGATGAGGGAGCAGGCGCCGGCGCGATCGGCCCGACCCTCACCGCACTGGAGCGCTCGGGCATCGATGCGCTCTGGTTCAGAGAGAGCCCGGGCAGCGAGTCGCTGTCGATGGCGGCAATCTTGCTCGCCCAGAGCACAACACTGCGGGTCGCCACGGGCATCGCGAACATCGCCGCGCGAGCGCCTTCGGCGATGGCGGCAGGGCGCCGAATCCTGGACGAGGCATACCCGGGCAGGTTTGTGCTCGGTCTCGGGGTCAGCCATGACTCGATCATCGACGCGTACGCGGGACGCAGCTGGGCAGCCCGATGGCAGCACTCGAGCGCTACCTGGATCTGATGGCTGCGGAG
The DNA here is from genome assembly GCA_937871165.1 of uncultured Actinomycetes bacterium. Classification (GTDB taxonomy): domain Bacteria; phylum Actinomycetota; class Thermoleophilia; order Miltoncostaeales; family Miltoncostaeaceae; genus CALMEC01. The sequence continues at coordinate 966 of CALMXK010000133.1, read as the reverse complement.
CGTGGCGGCTCACCGCGAGACGGTGGCCCGGTGGTCGTGGCTGCACTCGGACCGCGCATGCTTGAGCTGTGTGCTCGTCGGGGTGTCGGAGTGCATCCCTGGAACGTGACGTCGGAGCACACCGCGGCGGCTCGGGCCATGCTCGGGCGCGAGCTGATGGTCGCACCCCGGCAGGCGGTGATGTTGTGCACCAATCGCGACGACGTGCTCGCCGCAAGTCGTGCCCACCTTCGCCGATACCTCCAATACCCGAACTACGTTTGCAACTGGCAGCGTCAGGGGTTCTCCGACGACGACCTGTCCGACGGCGGGAGCGAACGGCTCGTCGAGGCGATGGTCGCCTGGGGCGCACCGGAGCGTGCGCTCGAACGCGTCGCGGAACACCGTGACGCCGGCGCCGACCACGTCGTGGTGCAGGCGCTGCCACCTCCTGGTGAGTCCGCCACCTCCGCGCTCCTGGAAATCGCCCAGGGGCTCACCTCCGCGGTGCCTCGATCATGAAGGTGGGCGTGCGCATTCCGCCTGCGCCACCCTCCGACCGCCTCGAACGCCTGATCCGCAAGCTGGTGGACGGCGGGGTGGATTCACTGTGGTGGTCGGATCACCTGATGTCGTTCAGCACGCCCGAGCTGTGGGACGACAGCACGCGTTCGTTGTTAAGTCTTCACGAGTACGTCGACCCCTTCGTCGTGATGGCGTGGTGCAGCCGGTTCACCGGCTCGGTCACGCTCGGCACATGCGTCACCGACCCCATCCGGCGAGTGGCCGCTTCGCTGCTCCAGACCGCACTCACCCTTGATTACCTGACGGCGGGCACCATCGTCCTCGGCCTGGGCGCGGGCGAGATCGCGAACTACGGCCCCTACGGCGTCGAGGTCGACTCGCCCGCGGATGTGCTCGACCACGCAGCCCGCCAGATCCGCCGCTTCCTCGACGACCCCGGGCCGGATGAGTCCGGAGCCATCC
>CALMXK010000132.1 GCA_937871165.1 uncultured Actinomycetes bacterium | reverse complement strand
GGCTCTCGGTTCTCGCTCGCTACGAGCCGGAGACTTGGGGAAGAGCCATCGATGTGAATGGGTCTCGAGAGGCCGTGTGACAGCGGACACGGGAAACTGCCCGGAGGCGGCCATGTAGCTGCCCGGTAGCGGTCACGGAAGTTGCCCGCTGGCGGTCATGGGATCTGCCCGACACGAGTTCGTCTGCCTCGCCGCGTCCCGCGGTTGAGGCCCCTCCTGGGTTGCGGTGGCGGTGCTGATGCGCCTACCGCCCCCCAGGAGGGACCACGTGAAGTCTGCCGAGGAGATCATGAACATGTTGGAAGCGTTCGATTTGACCGGGTCGTTGCGTGACGCCGGGGAGTTGTCTGGCGTCTCGCACCACACTGTCGGAAGGTACGTCGCCGCCCGTGAGGCTGGTGCGTTGAGCGACCGGCCCGCGCCCCGGCCGCAGCTCATCGATGAGCACCTGCCCAAGCTCGAGGAGTGGATCGAGCGTTCGAACGGCAAGCTTCGTGCGGACGTCGCGCACGACAAGCTGATCGCGCTCGGCTACACCGGATCGGAGCGCACGACCCGCCGCGCGGTCGCGACGGTGAAGAAGAACTACCGCCTGGGCAGGGTGCGGGTGCACCGGCCGTGGGTGACCGAGCCGGGGATGTGGTTGCAGTACGACTTCGGCGACGGCCCGCTCATCGAGGGGGTGAGGACGACGCTGTTCGTGGCGTGGTTGGCGTGGTGCAGGTTCCGGGTGGTCCTGGCGATCCGGGACAAGACCACGCCGTCGGTGATGGCCGCCCTGGATGTGACGCTGCGGCGCCTGGGTGGGGCCCCGACGTACGTGTTGACCGACAACGAGAAGACGGTCACGGTCGAGCACGTCGCCGGGGTGCCGGTGCGTAACCCCGCCATGGTCGCGTTCAGTCGGCATTACGGGGTCACGATCCACACGTGTGTCCCGGCGGACCCGGCGTCCAAGGGCGGGTCGGAGTCGAGCGTGAAGATCGCCAAGGCCGACCTGGTCCCCAAGGACACCAACCTCCTGCCGGGCTACGAGTCGTTCGCGGAGCTGGAGGCGGCGTGTGAGGCGTTCTGTGAGCGGGTCAACGCGCGGGTGCATCGGGTGACCCGCCGTGCCCCGGCGGAGATGCTGGCGCAGGAGCGGGCTGCGCTGCACCCGCTCCCGGCGTCCCCGCACACGGTCGCGTTCGGGGTGAGCAGGGTCGTGCCGGGCAACACCCCGATGGTCGCGTTCGAGGGTGGGCAGTACTCGGTGCCGCACACCCTGCTCGGGGAAACGGTGTGGGTGCGGGTGCACGGTCGCGGCGCGCACGAGCAGGTCATCGCCGTCCACGTCGGTGCCACCGGGCCGGTCGAGGTCGCCCGGCACGCCCGCGCGACACCGGGCTCCCCGCGACTGCAGGACGCTCACTTCCCACCCGCCCCGGCCGGGGCGCTGGACCGGAAACCGCTGGCCCGCGATGCTTCTGAGGTGGAGTTCCTGGCGATCGGGGACGGCGCCCGGTTGTGGCTGGCCGAGGCCGCCGCCGCCGGGACCACCAAGATCCGGGTCAAGATGGCTGAGGCTGTGGCCTTGGCGAAGCTGTTCGCGCCCAAGGACGTGGACTGGGCGTTGGGCCACGCCGCGGTCCACGCCCGGTTCGCGCACGGCGACCTCGCCTCGATCTTGGACCACCACCACACCGCGACCGCGAACGGTCCCGCCAGCCAGGCCGGCGAGGACCGCTCGCTGACCCAGGGCACCGCTGGCTGGGCCGCCCTCGGCGCACCGACCACCACCGGCACCACCGATGCGGAGGCGACCCGATGAGCGCCCGTGCAGCCAACCGTGACGCCGACGTCCCCGTCGCTGGTGTCCCCGTGGCCCCGCCCCTGCCGCAGGACCTTGAGGCGCTGCTGCGCCGGTTGCGGCTGCCGCACATCCGCGCCCACGCCCCCGAGGTCATCGCGACCGCCCGTGCTCAACGGTGGGAACCGGTGGAAGTCCTCAAAGCCCTCTTCGCCGCCGAGGCCGCCGGGCGGGAACGCTCCGCACTGGCCACCCGCCGCGCCGCCGCCGCCTTCCCCACCGGCAAGACCTTCGACGCCTGGAGCGCTGAGGCGTCCTCGATCCCGGCCCCGACCCAACAAGCGCTACGCACCCTGGAATGGGTCAGCCGGGCGGAAAACCTCGTGGTGTGCGGGCCCTCCGGGACCGGCAAGACGTTCCTGCTCGAGGCCCTGGGCCAACACGCCGTCGAACAAGGCCTCAAAGTGGCCTGGTTCACCCTCGAAGACCTCGGCGTCCTCCTGCGCCGGCACCGCGCCGACGACACCGTCACCAAAGCCATCGCCCGCGTCCTACGAGCCGACCTCGTCGTCGTCGACGACATCGGCCTACTGCCGGTGGCCCAAGACGCCGCCGAGGGCCTGTACCGCCTCGTCGACGCCGCGTACGAGAAACGCTCCATCGCCATATCGAGCAACCTGCACCCGGCCGCGTTCGACGAGCTGATGCCCAAAACCCTGGCCACCGCGACCGTGGACCGGCTCCTGCACCACGCCCACGTCTGCCAGACCACCGGTGAGAGCGTGCGCCTCTCCCAAGCCCTGGCCGGTCAAGGGGTGAGCCCATTGAGCTGAGCACCAAGTCGGTGGTGGCCAGCACTGGGCAGATCCCATGGCCACCACCGGGCACTTCTCGTGACCGTCACCGGGCAGGTTTCACGACCGCCCCTGGGCAGAAACCAATGGCCCTTGACACTCCTTCTGACAGCGGACACGGGACTGTCCGATTAACGGTGTTTCTGGCGTTCATTGGGTTATAGGTTCTCGGCGGCCGGCATGCGGTCGGCGAAGGTGACGGCGAACGCGTTGAGGGCGGGCTTCCACCGCATTGTCCATCGTGCCTGCCCGGTGCCTTTGGGGTCCAGTCCTCGGGTAACCAAGTAGAGCGTCTTGAGCGCGGCCTGCTCGGTGGGGAAGTGCCCGCGGGCGGTGACGGCCCTGCGAAATCTGGCGTTAAGTGACTCGATTGCGTTCGTAGAGAACAGAATTCGCCGTATCTCGACGTCGTAGGCCAGGAACGGGGTGAACTCCTCCCACGCCGCGCGCCACAGCTTGGGGATCGCCGGGTATGGCTTGCCCCACTTCTCTTCGAGTTCTTCGAACGCGGCCCAGGCTGCCTCAATGCTGGGCGCGGTGTAGATCGCTTTCAGGTCCCGGGCGAGCTGGTCCCAGTATCGGCGTGAGGCGTAGCGCAGCGTGGCGCGGATCAGGTGGATCACACACGCCTGGACGATCGCCCGTGGGAAGACGGTATTGACCGCGTCCGGGAGCCCTTTGAGGCCGTCGCAGACGACGAAGAACACGTCCGCCACGCCACGGTTCTTCAGATCGGTCAGCACGCTCATCCAGAACTTCGCCGACTCACCACCGCCCTTGCCTGCCCAGAGCCCGAGCACGTCCCGGCGCCCCCCCATGTCGACCCCGATCGCGGCGTAGAACGGCTGGTTACCGACCTGCCCATCACGGACCTTGACGTAGATCGCGTCGATGAAGATCGCCGCGTACACACCCTGCAACGGCCGCGATGCCCAGCCCTGCATCTCCTCAACGACCTTGTCGGTGATCCTCGAGACGGTGTCCTTGGAGACCGACGCGCCGTACACCTCCTGAAAGTGCGCGCTGATCTCACCAGTGGTCAAGCCCTTGGCGTACAACGAGATCGCGATCGCGTCCACGTCCGTGAGGCGCCGCTGCCGCTTCTTGACGATGACCGGCTCGAACGTGCCGGCCCGGTCCCGCGGCACCTCGATCATCACCTCACCCGAGGCATCGGTCAGGACCGTCTTGGGCCGGGTCCCGTTGCGCACATTGCCCGCACCCCCAGAGGGCGCCCGGTGCTTCTCGTGGCCCAGGTGCTCGGTCATCTCCTCTTCCAGCGCAGCCTCCAGCACGGTGGCGGTGATGGTCTTGAGGAGCCCGTCCGGGCCCGTCAGATCCTCACCACGAGCGCGGGCGGCCTTGACCAGCTCCCGCACCGCAGCCCGCTCGGCCGCGCCGGGCTTGGACCTCTTGATGGCTTCCGTGGGCATCGCAGTCATGCCCTTCAGTGTCTCGGTCATCGGTGACCAGCCTTCCTCGCCAACTCTCATCGGCGTGTCGGACCAGAAACACCCTTCGTCGGACAGTCCCTGGAGCGAGGACTTCCCTGAGATGTGGTTGCGGGTCGTCAGGCGAATCGATCGAGCAAGTCCTGGCGCCACGCGTGGGTTTCGGCAACCTGATTAAAGGTAAAGATGTGGAGCCCGTCGAGGCGCATCGCAGGGTCACTTGCCGGGTGGGCGAGCCGCCGCAGAAACTTCTCCGGGCTGTAGCCAGGTGCGGCAATCCGTGCGAAGACACCCTTTTGCTTGGTGAGGAATCGCATGGATTCGCCGACGCCAATTGTTTTCGCCATCGACAAGAGCTTCGTGCGCTCGACTGGCCCCGGTAACCCAATGAGGACCGGTTGGGTGACGCCACGGCGGCGC
>CALMXK010000131.1 GCA_937871165.1 uncultured Actinomycetes bacterium | reverse complement strand
TCCGCGTCGCGGGTATGAGCCTGCCGGTGGAGATGGTGTCCTACGTCGTGGCGCCAACCCCGGGCGCGCAGACCGGACCCAGACCGATCGTGGTGTTCCTCCACGGAATGCACGAGTGGTGCGACAAGGGCGGCATCTCCGACCTGGACATGCGATGGCCGTGTCGACCCCCCAACCGGGAGATGCCCAATCACGAGGGATATGCATACATCCAACGGATGCTTGCGTCCCAGGGATACTTCACGATCTCGATCCGAGCGAACGGCGTGAATGCCCAGGACCTGGATGGCCAGAATGGCGCACGTGCCCGGGCCGCGCTGGTTCAGGCGCACCTCGACCGGCTCGTCTCACAGGCCACCCAGCGGAATCTGGACCTTTCACGTGTCGTGCTCGTGGGCCACAGCCGCGGCGGCGAGGGCGTCAACTTGGCTGCAACCCAGATCGACGCCACCGACCCGTATCGGATCGTGGGCATCATCCACATCGGCTCGGTCAACTTCGCCCGACAGGCGACGGCCTACATTCCCACTCTGGTCGTTCTGCCCTACTGCGACGGTGACGTCGTCGATCTGCAGGGGCAGTCGTACGTCGATCGCGCGCGCGACCTGACCTCGGACGACACCGCCTTTCGCAGACAGTGGTCGTGATGGGTGCGAACCACAACTTCTTCAACACGATGTGGTCGCCGGGTCTCGCACCGTCGGGCGGATTCGACGACTGGGTGGGAGACCCGTCGACACAATGTCGTCGGGGTTCCCGTACTCGCCTCAAAGGAAGTGTTCAGCGTCGTGTGGAAGGAACGTACGTCGTGGCCGCGACGCGGCTCTTCGCCGCCGCGGACACGGTGATGCTCCCGTTGCTGGACGGCTCGGATATGCGCCCCACGGGTCTGGCGGGCATCGACGTGAAGACTGTGGCAATGGGCGGCGATCGCACTACGATCCGCCCAGGACCCGACGCGACACCCGCCCCGGGCGTCGGAATGCGATCCCTTCTGTGCCGCGGCGTGGTGCTGCGAGCGGCAGGTGAGTGCGGGCACGCGCGGAACCTGGATCCTTTTCGCGCACCGCACTGGTACCTGCCGAACGCCGCGTTGCTCGGCACTCCGGGATGGGACATCGACTGGACGGCGCCCGGAGGACACGCGGACCTGCGGTTGCGACGGTCGGTCGATCTCACCTCACGCGCACTCGACATGCGGGTCATCATCGACCCTGAGCGAGGTCCTGCCAGCTTCTCGGTCGAGCTGACCGACGAGTCAGGTGCAACGGCGTTGGCGGGTGTCCGCACCGTACGGCCGATGCCGGGGCGCGCGGCCAGCTACCTGGCCAAGTACCTCGCCCAGAATGTGCGCTTCTCGCGGATGCCCGCAGGCGTCGACCTGAGTCGCATCACGTCGCTGACGGTCCGTGCGCAATCGATGAAAGGCCGAATGGTGGTGCTTGACGCCTCTGCCGTTGCCGGGCGCCTGAGCCCCGTGCCCAACAAGCGTCTGCCGAGATTGTCGGTTGGGCGAATGACGGTTGTCGAGGGAGATCCCCCAACCCGCCAGGTTGCGCTCCTTCCATACCGACTTTCAGCGCCGCTCAATGTACCGGGGGCGGCAATGATGGTCGCCGTCCGACCGGAGCAGCAGACCGAGAACGCGGAGACCGACACCACAGTCGGCGTGCCGGTCACGATCCCCGCCGGGACGACGTCAGGAACCTTTCAGGTGCCGGTTGACGCGAATCGCGCATACGACGGAACACGGACGTATGGGGTCATGGCCTTCGGAATCCAAGGTGTCGCGACCGACGAGTGGTCCGGCGCTGTGCGGGTGAACGACAACGAGCCCCGACCTACGGTCCGCACCACGATCACACGCGATCGCACCGGCATTCACATCGCATTTCGAAGCACTGACAGGACGTCGTACCGACGGAAAATGGTCGTCAAACTCACCCGGGGGACGTCCAGGGTCCGTGCACTTCGCGTTGGACAGGTGTCGCGGGGCTTTCTCGACCACCACGCCATCCCATGGGCCGACGCCGAGACGCCCTTGTTTGCCGCCGTCCCGGCGATCGAGGTTGAACTTGACAAGTTCACCACACGCGCGTCACTGCACATCCCGCTACGCTCGGACTACCGATCGCAGGTGGACCTGACGCTCGGACTGAGGATATGGGAACAGCTGCCGAGCGGCGGCCGACTCCTCACCATGACCAACGTCTCGATCCCCGCAGCGACCACATCCAGCCGCTGAGGCGACGCCAACAAGGAGCGCATCGATGGCCACAGCACTCATTCACACCATGATCCGCGTCCTCGACGAGGAGCGCTCGATCGCCTTCTACGCCGCCCTTGGATTTACCGAACGGGGTCGCCAACGGGTCGGGGGCGACACCGCCACGGTCATCTTCCTCGCACTTCCCGGTGACGGTGGACGCCTGGAGCTCACTGTCAACGACGGACGCACGGAGCCGTATGAGGTCGGCACCGGATACGGGCACATCGCACTCACCGTTGACGATATGCAGGCCGAAGTCGCCCGTCTGGCGACCGCGGGCATCTCACCCGAGAAGGCCCCGTACGCGCCGTACCCCGGTGGGCCGATGATCTGTTTCGTGCAGGACCCGGACGGCTACCGCATCGAACTGCTGACCCGCAACCCAGACGAGGAGTTCGGTCCGACTACCTGACGCCGAGCTCGTCGCCGTAGACGCGGCGGTAGATCGCGCGGGCCCGTTCCACCGATCTGACGAAGGCTCTGGTCTCCGGGAACGGGATGTCGTCGAGTGTCAGCGGGCGACCGTTGGCGGCGGCATCCCGCACCCACTGCGCCGCATTGGTCTCGCCCCCGTTGTACGCGGCGATCGCGATGCGATCATCGCCGTACTTGTCCAACAGGTAGTGCAGATACCAGGAGCCGAACGCGATGTTCACCTCAGGCTCCGCAAGACGGTCGGGGCTTTCTGCGGGACCACCGGCCTGGGTCGAGATGAACGTCGCCGTCGACGGCAGGATCTGCATCAACCCCACCGCCCCTTGCGACGACCGCGCAGCCGGATTGAAGTCGCTCTCACGCCAAATCACCGCGGCGATGAGCTCAGCCGGCACGCCACTTCGCTCGGCATGGGTCCGGATCGTCGATGTGTACTCGAGCGGATACCAGTGGCGCGCGTACCAGGCCGGCATCGCACGATGCACCGTGGTCCAGGCCGTTGCGATGAGCACGATCAGGACGCCGAGGGCGACCAGTCGGCGGCGGGCATGACGACGAGGGTCCCCACGACCCGGATGGCGACGAGCGCGACCTGTCACGAGCCGGAGTATTCCCGAAAGCGCTCCTGCACCCAGGATTCGAGCGCCTGGAGCGACCCGTCGTTGACGTAGGCGTGATCGGCCAGTCGAACCTTCTCGGACTCGGCCATCTGCTGCGCGGCGCGCGACGCGAAATCCTGACCACGGGCGGCGACCCGGGCCCGGCGCACATCGTCCGACGCGGTCACGACGAGCACCGCGTCGAACCGGTCGGCCAGGCCCACCTCAAACAGCAGTGGCACCTCGCACACCAGCAACGGCGGGCTCGGATCAGCTGCACGCTGCTCGGCGATCCATGCCTCGCGGGCGGCTTGAATTCGTGGGTGGATCAGACGTTCAAGGGCGCCACGGGCAGCCGCATCGTCGAACACCAGCGCACCAAGCGCGACGCGATCAACGCTGCCGTCGGACGACACCACCGTGTCACCGAACCGTTCACGCACCTGCGCGACCAATGTCGGGTCGCGGTAGCAACGATGGACAACGTCGTCACTCGACATGACCGCCGCGCCGAGACGTCGAAACGTCTCGAGCGCGGCGGACTTGCCGGAACCAATTCCGCCAGTCAGTCCAATGCAGCGGGGACCGGACTGAGGAGCGATCGCTACGCCTCGTCGGCGGCGCCGTCCTCGGCCGGAGCCTCGTCGACCACCGGAGCGTCGTCGGACGCCGGAGCCTCGTCGGCCGGAGCTTCCTCAACCGCCGCCGCCTCATCGACGACCGCAGCCGCTTCGGCCGGTGCCGCCTCGACCTCGGCCTCGGCAGCAGCTGCTGCTGCTTCAGCCTCAAGCGGCGGAGCCTCCTCGGCGTCCTCCGGCGCGATGCCGGCCTCGTCCGAGTACACGGTCTCGTAGTTGGCGTTCTCGTCGATCGAGACGTCGCTGGCACGCTTGAGCGACAGGCTCAGGCGGCGACGCTCGCCGTCGATCTCGATGATGCGCACGGCCACGTCCTGATCCGGCTGCACGACCTCGCGCGGATTCTCGACGTGGTGCTCGGCGAGCTCGGAGATGTGGACGAGACCCTCGACCCCGGCGTGGATCTCCACGAAGGCACCGAACGTGACGACCTTGGTGACCTTACCTGCGACGATGTCGCCCACCTGGTAGGCCTCGACGACGCTCTGCCACGGATCGGCCTGCGTCTGCTTGAGACCGAGGCTGATGCGCTGACGATCGCGATCGATGTCGAGCACCTTCACCTCGACGGTGTCGCCGATGGTGAGGATCTCCGACGGGTGGTTGACGTGCGTCCACGACAGCTCGCTGATGTGGATGAGTCCGTCGATGCCCTCGAGGTCCACGAACGCGCCGAAGTCGACGATGTTCGAGATGACGCCTTCGACGACCGCGCCCGGCTGCAGCTCGTCCAGGATCTTCTGGCGAACTTCGCGGCGCTCATCCTCGATGACCGCGCGACGTGACAACACGACGTTGTTGCGGCTGCGGTTGAGCTCGATGACCTTGCACTCGAGTTCCTTGCCCATGAACTCGTCCAGGTCCTGGACGCGGCGGATGTCGACGAGCGAGGCCGGAAGGAAGCCGCGGACACCCAGGTCGAGGATGAGGCCGCCCTTGACGACCTCGATGACCTTGCCGGTGACCATCTCGCTGTTGTTCGCCGCCTCCTCGATGCGCTTCCACGCACGCTCGAAGCGCGCACGCTTCTTGGAGAGGATGAGGCGACCATCCTGGTCTTCCTTCTGAAGCACCAGCGCGTCGACCTCTTCGCCCATCTCGACCTCGTCGGCCGGGTTGACGCTCTTGCGGATCGACAGCTCGTTGGCGGGGATGACACCCTCGCTCTTATATCCGATATCGACAAGAACCTCGTCCTTGTCGATGCGAACGACCCTGCCCGTGACGACATCCCCCTCCTCGAAGGTTGGGAACGTCAGGTCGTAGTTCGGAATCAGTTTGCCGTCGACTTCGATGTATTCGGGGCCGTCGAGCTGATTCACGGGAGTGTCGTTGGTGGACATGTTCGAGGGTTTCCTTCGATTTCTTGACAGGTTTCGAGACGCCCGGGCACCGGGCGGTCAGTCAGTGTACTCCGTGGGCCGCTCCGGGGCGACAATTCACGCCGGAACGGACATTAAACCGCGAGCACAGCCTCCAGCTGCGGACGGTCAAGGCGCCCGGCAGCCACGTCGCGAAGATGCCCGTCCTCGCCGATCACCACGACGGCCGGCACCGACTTGACCGGCAACCGTCCCGCCCCCGGGGTCTGCGTGATGTCCACCTTGGTGATGTTGCCCGGCGACAGCGCCTCCAACTGGCGGGCGACCGGCTCACACCGGGCGCACGCCGGGGCGGTCACCATCACGATCCATGGGCCCGCGCCAGTCAACCCGAGGGGACCGCGCAGGTCGCCGTCGTGGCTTTTTCGCAGCATGAGCAGCCGGTAGACCTCACACCCGCAGCACCATCCGCTGATCGCCGAGAACAACGCGATGGCGGCGACCACGCCGGCGAGAACCCAGCCGAGTGTCGGGACGCCGACGGCGAGCGCGACAAGCGACGCGGTGAGCATTCCGAGCGCAATCGACTGCGAGAAGCGAACCGGCGCCGCCGGCTCGCGGGTGTCGACCGGCCTGGCAAGCAGCGAAAACAGGCGGTTCACCGGGGACCACTTGGGCGCAAAGCGACCGACGACGACGAGCGCCGCGGCGACGGCGATCACCCAGGCGTCACGGAAGATGACGCCTTCCAGACACAGCATGCCAGTGATGCCTTGAGAGAACCGAGGAAGGTGAGGATGGACGGTCTGGGGTGCGCTCATTGGACAATTCTACATGATCCCAATGGTGTTTCTTGCAATTGCCGTGGGGACTGGGATGCAGGGGCCAGCCACCGATAGATGCGCAGTCTGTTTCTGGAATCAGATCGCTATTGTTATTTATTTAATCATTGACACTCTCAAGATTGTCTCTGAAATCTCCGATGAATGAGACGTTGCCGCGGGTCCAATCCCGCGGAGATCCCCCGCAAAGGAACACAAAATGATCCCTCGCAGTGCAAGCTCCAGGCGTGCGCTCGCCACGCTTGGTCTTCTTGGCGCCACAGGCGCGTTGGCGGCCGGCACCTACTCGGCCTTCACCGGCTCCACGTCCGCCACGCTGAACGTCAGCTCCGGCACACTCACGTTGGACGCCGCCACCAACAGCCTGACCATCGACGCCACCGACATCATCCCGGGCGACACGGTCCAGCGCGGCGTGAATGTCAAGAAGGGCGGCAGCGTGACCGCTACGGACATCAGCGTCACCACGACCCTCGCCTCCGGCACCGCCAACGTGCTCACGTCGGATACCACCAACGGATTGCAACTCAAGATCGAGAAGTGCAGCGCGATGCCAGCGGTTCAAGGCGACGGCTCCTACAGCTGCACAGGTGCCGCTGAGGTGCTCGGCACCGGCGCGGTCCTTCGCACGAAGGCTGCGTTCGGACTGTCGAGCGTTGCCGCCGACAACTTCTTCCGCGTCACGGTGACGCTGCCGTCCGCCGCCGACAACACGTTCCAAGGCCTGTCGGCCAGCGTGCTGTACACCTTCGAGGCCGCTCAGCGCGCCGGAACATTCATGTAGTACGGCGTTCGCCACCGAAGCGCCGTGTGATGTCCAACCTCGATCGCACACCGCACACCGGGCGTCAGCCGCAACGGCTGCCGCCCGTGCGTGTCCCCGTGCCGGCGCTTCACGCACCCAGGAGTCGACGACCGAGCGTGCATGTACGGGTCCCGCGTGGCCGGCGCAGTTGGATGAGCGCGGCCACGTGGGTTTCGCTCGCTCTCGCCCTGGGTGCGCTCCTCGCACTGCAACTGGGACCACGACTCGGCCTGTATCGCGTCAACGTCGTGCTGTCGAGCAGCATGAAGCCGCATTGGCAAGCAGGAGACCTTGTCATCACCACCCCCCACCGCTCGCAGGATCTGCGGGTCGGCCAGGTCATCACCTACAACCCACCAATCGAAGGAAAACCGTCGGTGACACACAGAATTATGAACTTGACCGATCCGGGTGACCATCCCGTGATCACCACCAAAGGCGACGCCAATCCCACCACCGATCCGTGGGGCCCGGTACGGCTTGACGCGTCGACCGCCTGGGTCGTGAGCCGATCGGTTCCGAAGCTCGGATGGGCGCTTGCATTCCTGCAACAACGGGCCGTCGCGATCGTGACTGTGCTCGTGGTGCCGTTTGCGCTGCTCGCCATGGTGCTGATGCAGATTTGGCGGCCGCAGCCGCGGGTGTCGCGATGAAACTGACTCGACGAATCGTCCTGACCGCGGCCGCGATCCTCGGGATCGGTGGCGGCGCACTCAGCGTCGCCGCCGTCAACGGGCAACTCCAACTGTGGCCGTCACGATCACCGATGGCAGCCACCCACGCCACCTCGTTCACCATCAAAGGAATGGTGCCCGGCGACCGCGCTCAACGACTGATCACCGTCACCAATACCAGCCGACGCGCCGTCACCCGCATGGCAATTCGCGTCCCACGCGGAACCTCACCACTCACACGAAGCAGCAGAGGCCTCGCGGCCCAGCTCCTCATGTGCACCAAACCATGGACACGCCTCCCCACACGCGGCCCCAGCTACAAGTGCACCGGCCACGCGAAAACCATCGTCCAATTCCAACGACTGCCCATCGACCGCAACCGAATCACAATTCCACGCACCGCACCAGGCAAAAAGCTGTACTTCCGATTCACCCTGCTCATGCGCCGCGACGCCGGCAACGCACTCCAAGGACAACGAGCACGAATCACCCCGACCATCTTGATCGGAACACCCTGATGAGCATCCGCGTCCCCATCACCGCAGCCATCGGCGCACTCGCCATTGCGACCGCAACCGCATTTGCCGCCTTCGGCGGCCACACGACCGCCCAACAACGCATCACCACCGGAACCATGGCCGGGGCGACGAACATGAGTTCCGCACAACTGACAGGGCTCAGCGCATCAGCCGACTTCGCGTGGACGCCATCAACGACCCCGGGCATCACTCAGCAGGTCGTCATGACGGGAGGCAGCGAAGGCGGCCTGTTCAGCCCATCCAACTACCTCAGCCCCACCGTCTCGACGGCCAGAGTCTCATGGGACTACAACGCCGATCGGTACATGAAACTACGGTCCTGGCGCGGCAGTTGGTACTCCGACTCGGCGATCTGGTCCGCTCACTCACTCCCAATGGCATCCGGCACCGACCGCGTGTCCGGCACCGGCAGCGGAGCACCGCTCACCGGGCCATGGACCACCTCCGGCTCAACCCTCTTCGCCCTCGCAACAAGCCAAGACGGCATCCGATACCAACCTCCGGCTTGGCAGTTCAACATCTACCAGAACACCGGGTTCTACCTCGACGCAACACACGCGTGGACCGGCGGCCTCATCGGTCAGATCAGAACGTTCGACGGCACGAACTGGACCCGTCAAACGACCCCGACGTCGTTCACCATCACTGGCATCACATTTGTCGACGCCAACAACGGGTGGGCGATCGGAATGGGTGGCCATATCGTCCACTCCACCGACGGCGGCGCAACGTGGACCGAGCAGACGTCCGGCGTCACAGAGAACCTCCGCGGAATTGACTGTCCGACGACGTCTTTTTGCGTCGTCGTCGGCGCTGCGCAGACACAGCTTGTGACGACAAATGGCGGCACCACGTGGAGCCTCAAGCCGCCGATCGGCATCAACTACCACTTGGCCGTGGAATGTGTGTCGACCACAACCTGCTGGACCGTCGGCTCAGACGGCCACGTCTTCCGGTCCGACGTCGGTGGCAATGAATGGGTGCCGCAGGTCTCGGGCACGACCGCACACCTGCGCAGCATCTCATGCCTCGACCAACAGCGGTGCTGGGCGGCCGGCGACAGCGGCACCATCATTCGCACCACCAATGGCGGTACCACCTGGAGCACCATTCCGACCGGCTCGACCCAAAGGATCTATGCGGTCACGATGATGAGTTCAAGCATCGGCTACGCGGGCACCGACACCGCCGTTTGGAAGACAACCGATGGCGGCACGACGTGGACCACACTGCCGACGCCGTCAGGGCTGATCTACCAAAGCGTGTCGTGCATCTCCATCACCGAGTGCATCGCCGCGGCAGATCGCGTGACGCTCCGGACGCGGGACGGTGGTGCGCACTGGACCGAACTGGACCCGCAGTACATCGAACTGACACCACGCACACCCGCCCTCGCCACGGCGACGACTGTGACATCGGCCAAGGTCACGCTGCTGTACCGCACGACGGCCGCCGCTCCAAGCGCTCGTTTCGCCCTGCAAGCGAGCGCCGACAACGGCGTCACATGGTCGACGTACACGCTTCCGTCCACCACCGTGGCGGACACTGATGTCACGGCGACGATCGACATCATGGGCGTCGGATTCACACCAGCAACTCGTGCGCAGCAGGTTCGCCTGCGATTCGAGGTACAACCCCCGAACAGCACACCCGTCACGGTGCAGATCGATCACGTCCACCTGAACATCAACTGAGCGTGTGTGGGCTGCTAGGCCGGACTCGACATGGTCACGCGCGGCGCGCCGACCTCGACGAGCCGGTCCAGCAGGTCCCACAGGGCATCGGTTGGCGCGGACCCGAAGTCCACGCAAACATCCGTGCCCGAGGTTCGAAGCAGCCGGGATCGGCGCGACGGTGTGATGTGATGGACCACTCCTGAGAGCCCGTCCTCACCCGGCCGGCGCCGATCGTTCAGGTTCATCCAGTCGGTTGCCCAGTCGACGAACGCGGGTGCGTCGGTGGGGTCCTGCTCCACGCGCATCACGATCTCGTCCCACCGCAGTTTATGTACGGTGACCGCCATGCCCCGGTAGTTCTGCGTGAGCGAGCGTTCGCCGACGGTCTCGCCCTCGCAGATGAAGGCGGCAACATCGCCGTCGCTCGCCGACATGGCGCCGTCGACGCACAGGTGCCGGTAGACCGGGTGCCGGTCCTCAGCGCCGTCCACCTGGAAGCGGATCTCGGGACGAAGCAGCCCAGGCGTGACGTCGCGGCCCGCCAGAACCTCGGCGAAGCGCTCACGGGTGTCGGGCGCGTTCAACCACTCGCCGTCGAGCCACTCCCGATAAGCGTTCACGTAGCTCGCGCGCGCCGCGTTGATGCGGTCCTTCAACAAGTGGCAGGTCCTTCCGCCTCAGACGTTGCAGCAATCGTAGCCGCTGGTTCGGCTGCCGACCATCCCCCAAACGGGCAGTTAACCATTCTGGTGCCTGGCACCGGAATGGTTAACTCGGACTTCGCTGATGCGCGACGCGAGTGTCGTGCGTCGGAACTTCGTGGCAGCTGTCTCTTATACACATCTGACGCTGCCGACGAGCGATCTAGTGTAGATCTCGGTGGTCGCCGTATCATT
>CALMXK010000130.1 GCA_937871165.1 uncultured Actinomycetes bacterium | reverse complement strand
AATGATACGGCGACCACCGAGATCTACACTAGATCGCTCGTCGGCAGCGTCAGATGTGTATAAGAGACAGGAGACACACGTGATCCACGCGGCCCGGGTTGGGCATCTTGTAGAGGCCGAGGAAACTCGTGCCGAGCGCCAGGTTGATGCCGGTGCCCTGCGTGGAGACGACCGGCATGCCGAAGGTCTTCTGGAAGAACTGCTTCGAGGCTTCGGGATCGGCCACGGCGAGCGACACGTGATTGAGCGACAGCGCTGGAATCGGCGGCGCCTGCGCGGCGGCCTCGCTGGCCGACGCGGCGCCGACGAGCGCGGCAAGCCCCTGCACGAGCTGGCGGCGGGTGAGCCGGCCGGATTCGAACGCGGACACGAGCGAGTCGATGGCGATCATGGGGCCTCCGTGCGGACGGCGCGGCAGGCCGCCTCCGCGTCATCGCGCTTGATGGTGTCCCACAGCGCGTTCTGCTGGTCGAGCGTGAGATCGGCGAGCCGCGTGCCGCCGGTGACGGCGCGCGTCTCCATCCGCGTGAACCGTCCCTGGAACTTGTCGGCGGCGCGGCGCAGCGCGGCTTCCGGTTCGACGCCGAGCTTGCGCGCGTAGTTCGCGCAGGCGAAGAGCAGATCACCGACTTCGTCTTCGAGGGCGTCGGTGTCGGCCGGACCGGCCGCGGCCCCGCGTGCCTCGGCGATCTCCGCGAGTTCTTCGTGGATCTTGGCCACGACATCGTCGGGCGTCGTCCAGTCGAAGCCCACCGTGGCGGCGCGCGCCGTCATCTCGTAGGCGCGCAGCAGCGCCGGCATCGAGCGCGGCACGCCGCTCAGGATTGTTTTCGGCGCCTGCCCGGCGGCCCCGCGTTCGGCCGCCTTCAGGTCCTCCCACTTCTTCACGACGTCGCCGGAGGTCAGCGCCTCGGGCGCGTCGGCGAGCGGCACGCCGTCGGGCGTGAACACGTGCGGGTGGCGGCGCACGAGCTTCTGTGCGATGCCGTTGACGGCGTCGGCGATCGTGAAGTGGCCCGACTCCTCCGCGATCTGCGCCAGGAATACCGCTTCGTACAGGAAGTCGCCGAGTTCCTCGCGCAGGCCAGCCAGGTCGCCCTGATCGAGCGCGTCGAGCAGCTCGTAGGTTTCCTCGAGCACGTAGGGCCGCAGCGACTGCAGGGTCTGTTCGCGGTCCCACGGGCAGCCGCCCGGCGCGCGGAGCGCCCGCATGATGCGGACGAGATGGTCGAAGCTGTCGGCGGCGGGTGTCGGCATGGGCAGGCGTATCGGGGCGCTATGCTACCATTCGAGCGTCTCAGCCGTGGCCGACACGAACCCTGTCCCCAACGACGCGCGCGTCAGTTTCCTCGCGTTCCTCTACTCACTCGCCGGCAGTGCCGCCGTCCATTTCGGCGACGTCGCCGACCCGGCGACGGGGGAGAAACGTGCCCCGAACCTCGAGCAGGCCGGGCACGTCATCGAGGTCATGGCGATGCTCGACCAGAAGACCAAGGGCAACCTGACGAGCGAGGAGCGCCAGTTCCTGGAGACGGTGCTCTACGAGTTGCGGATGCGGTTCGTCGCGCTCAAGGGCTCGAGCGGGCGGCCCTGATGCCGGCGGCGCGGGTCACGTTCCTCGGCACCGGCACGTCGCACGGGGTGCCGATGATCGGATGCCGCTGCGCGGTGTGCCGCTCGGACGATCCGCGCGATCGCCGCCTGCGCCCCTCGATTCACATCGCCGTGGACGGCGGCCCCTCGCTGCTCGTCGACACCGCCACCGATCTGCGTCAGCAGGCGCTCACGAACGACATCACGCGCGTCGATGCGGTGCTCTTCACGCACAGCCACGCCGACCACGTCATGGGGCTCGATGAGCTGCGCCGCTTCAACGCGCTCGGCAAACGGCGGCTGCCGATCTACGCCGACGCGAAGACCGGCACGGAGTTGCGCCGCATCTTCTCGTACGCGTTCGGCGGGCCGGCGGGGCCGGGCGGCGGCGTGCCGGAAGTGGCGCTCACGGAGATCGACGGCCCGTTCGACGTCGAGGGCCTGACGGTGCAGCCGGTGCCGATCATGCACGGCCCGCAGCCGATCCTCGGCTTCCGCATCGGCGCCTTCGCGTACCTCACCGACTGCAATCACGTGCCCGAGCCGTCGATGGCGCTCCTCACCGGCCTCGACGTGCTCGTGCTCGACGCGCTGCGCCACCGTCCGCATCCCACACACTTCACGCTCGCTGAAGCCGTCGACGTGGCGACGCGCATCGGGGCGCGCCAGACCTACTTCACGCACATCTGCCACGACCTGCCGCACGCCGCCACCAATGCCACGCTGCCGGCCGGGATGGCCCTCGGCCACGACGGCCAGGTGGTCACGATCGACGGCGTGCCGCTCGCCGCCGTCGCCGGCCCGGGCGGGGGAGCCGCCTGACATGGACGTCGTCTACTTTCCCGACGATCCGCGGCCGCCGCGCTGGATGAGTCCGGTGCTCGCCCTCGGCAACTTCGACGGGCTGCACCGCGGCCACCAGAAGATCGTCGAGCGCATCCGCCGCAGCGCCGCCATTCGACCATCGGCCTGAAAGCACTTTCCACGTCCGTCGACCGGTTCCCTGCGACGAAAGTCGAACGACCAAAGTAGCGGCGCGTCAACCGCAGTAATCGTGGCATCCTCCGCTGCATCCGCACGGCTGCGGCCCGCGGGAATAGAAAACTTCCGACCTGGAGTCCTCCCAACGTGGACTTCCAGAATGCAGGAAGGAACCGAGGAGGAAGCGCGTCATGCAAGCCGAAAAGCTTTGGCAATTTCCAATCAAGGAGTTTCACCGTATTCCCCGCGGACTTCTGGGGCCCGGTGCCTATGAGCTGGTGGGTGTGGAGGCGAAGAATCTGGGCTTCAAGCGGGCCTTGCTGACCACGTCTGGTCTGCGCGGTACCGGCATCATCGACGATATCGTCGGCAAGGTGAAGTATCAGGGCGTCGACGTCATCGTCTACGACAAGGTCGAGTCCAATCCCAAGGACTACAACTGCATGGAGATCGCCGATCTCTATGTGAAGGAGAAGTGTGACAGTTTCATCTCGGTCGGCGGCGGCAGCACGACCGACGCAACCAAGGGCGCCCGTCTGGTCATCGCCCACGACGGCCGCATGAAGACCTGTGAAGCCTGCAAAGCGCACGCGCAACGGGAACGAAGCGTTCACCGCGCCGCTGAAGCTCAGCCACCCTCGGCGACTTGTACCCAGTGCGGTCAGCCTCTCACGGCGCAACACCGCACCCAACGCTATTGTTCCCGCGCCTGTCAGCAGAAAGCCTACCGGCAACGGCGCCCGAAGGAACCGCGCGCTCCCATCCGCGGGCCTCAATAAAAAGGGTCACCGCTCAAACCCCAACGCAAACAAGAGCGCGGATTGAACTCGATCCATTTGGACATCGCTCAGGGCCGTGATGAACGGTCCGACCTTGGCTTTGGCCACGGTTTGCACATGATCCAGATTGACGGCGCACCACTGGGGTACGCCATCGTCCGGGGTGAGGACCACTTCGCTCGGAATCTGGCGGATCGTTGAGGTGAGGGGGGCGACCGTGACGTCGCCTAGCACGTCTAAAATCGAGTCGCGCGTCAGGATCAGCACGGGCCGCTTCTTGTCGGGGATTTTGAACGTGTACCAACGAATCTCACCGCGTCGCATCAGTCCCCCCAGACCTGCTCGTCTTCCCAAGCGTCGAATTCGTCCAGCGTCACCGGTTGCCGGAGATAACCGGCCCGGTGTTGCTGTTCCCGGGCCTGCACCGCGAGTCGCGCCAAGGCCGCGCGTAAGGCCGGCAGGTGGAGGCCCCCGGGCTGGAGCCCGCCTTCCGCCTGGCCATCCTGGGCGTCCTGCTGTTCGCGGCGCTGATGGCGCTGATCCACGCGGTGGCGGTGCGGGTGCTGCTGGAGCAGCGGCTGCAGCGGCTGTCCGCCTCGCTGCGGCGGGCCCGCCAGGGCGACTTCCTCCACCGCCTCCCGGCCGACGACGCCGACGAGCTCGGCGACCTGGCCCGGACCTTCAACTCCACCATGGCCGCCAGCACCGAGCCCGGGGCCGGCGAGGCCCAGGGCAGCGCGGCGGCGGCCTCCTCC
>CALMXK010000129.1 GCA_937871165.1 uncultured Actinomycetes bacterium | reverse complement strand
ACCGCCTCCTCATACGCTTCCAGCTGCAGAGCCGGCGGGAGCGAGGCGAGGGGACGCACGGCCGCCTCCATCGCCGGGGTTGGGAGGGATGGTGAAACCAGTTTCATGGTTCGCACGATCTCGAAGGACTCGACCAGTTGCGACAGCCGCCGACCCGTCAAGTTGAACTCCGCGATCGCGAACGCCTCGAAGGTGGCGTGAGATTGCCGGTACAGCTGCTTGGTCTTGATCCGGTGCAACGCCTCGCCGGCTTCCAAGAATGATCCCAGACCCCGCCGCACGACCTGCAGACAGGTTTCCAGTTCAGCGCGTTCAGCTGCGGAAAGAGTGGCGTTATCCACGGTGAAGGACTCCACGATATTTGACCAGAAACCCATTCGACGCCTCACGACCTGACACGCCGGTACACAATCGACGCATCGACCGCCGCTACGCCGATCATGAGCGACCGCCGGAAACTGCCGTTTGGGGTAGGTGTTGGGAGTCGAGTTGACCCGTCCGGATGCGTTGGCGAGGCGTATACGAAGCCGGTTTCCCGCCTCGACCCCGCCGGCAGCGTGTTTTCGTCCGATCCGGGGGAGCGGCACCCCAAACGCCTGGCGACGACGGTGGTACATGCCGCACGGAGTTTTCCCGCCGCCGATCGACCACGTTGGACGCACATCACGACCGGCAGCCGGTTACGGATCGGTGGCAATCCGGCGGTTGACGCAGCCGCGATCCGGGGAGGGTCCGCAAATTTGCGGAGTTGATTCCTACCCTCGAAGGATCGCATCATCATGCACATCGGCCGTATCGAACAACGAGCCGTCCAGACGCACGACGACCCAGCGACCCGGACGCCGGCCGTCCCTGTCCTTCTCGCCGACGACCTCGACCCCGACGACACGACCCCGCCGAACGGATCCGCGATCCTTGAACGCTACGCGATCGCCGATCCCAGCGATTGATTCCGTGGCAAGCATGGTTCCGTTCTCCGTGTTCCGTGAAACGAGGCAGGTGAACAAAAGTATACAGCACGACGCCGAGCGTACACACACGGAACGGTGCGTGTACAGAATCCGTCCGCGATGGTCGATGATATGCTTGACGGGGTATGCTCGACAGCGTATAACAACGGCACAAGGGGAAGCGACCATGACGAAACAGGCGATCGGATACGTGAGAGTTTCCACGGAGCAGCAAGCCACGGAAGGCGTCAGCCTCGAAGCGCAGGCCGCACGCATCCGAGCCTACGCCGCCTTGAATGAACTCGACCTCGCCGCGATCTATACGGACGCCGGCTTGAGTGGCAAGCGATCCGACAACCGGCCGCAGCTGCAGGCCGCCTTGGACCACGCAACGCGAATCGGTGGCGTGTTGGTTGTGTACAGCCTTTCCCGCCTGGCACGATCGACCCGCGATACCCTGGCGATCGCCGAGCGACTTGAGAAGGGGAACGCCGACCTGGCGAGCCTGTCCGAGAAGATCGACACGACGACGGCCGCCGGCAAGATGGTTTTCCGGATGCTGGCAGTTCTCGCCGAGTTTGAACGCGATCAGATCAGCGAACGCACGACGACCGCCATGAGGCACAAGAAGAACAACGGGGAGCGGGTTGGGCAGATCCCCTACGGGTTCGACCTCGCCGCCGATGGTGTGACCCTCGAAGCGAACGCCGCCGAGCAATCGGTGATCGCGTTGGTGAAGCAGCTGCAGGCCGCCGGGGAATCCGTCCGGAAGATCGCCGCCGAGTTGACCCGCCGGGGAGTGATGAACAAGAGCGGCACCACGACCTGGCACGCAACGATGGTGCAACGCCTCAAGAATCGGAAGGCAGCATGAGGCACACGAACGACGACACGACAAACACGAAGGGACCTGACGACATGAACGCCGCGAAGATCGAAGCCGCGAAAGCGAAAGCCGCGATCCCCTACGAAGTCGCCAAGCAGATCCGCGAACTACTCGACCAGGCACGCAAAAGCTACGGGCCGAGCGATTGGGACAGCGACGACATCGAAGCCAGAGTGATCGAATTGGTAACGGAAGAATGACATGCGAAGCCTACAAGTCGAGCGCCTTTATCACGACCTGGCAGAGCGACTACGGGACCTTCCCGCCGATCGCCGAGCCGCTTTCCAAGAAGGACTGCAGATCATGGCAGAACAAGAAGGACCAGTGACCGCCGCGCTACGTCAAGCGATCGCCGACAGCGGGTTGTCGCCGTACATGATCGCGAAGGAAGCCGGCATAAGTACGGCGCCGTTGTATCGGTTCATTGACCATGAACAACAGTTGAAGTTGAGTAGCGTTGATGCGTTGTTCCGTGTTCTATCGCTCGAAGTGAAAGCCGCGAAACGCAAGGCAGCAAAAGCCGCGAAGGGGTGACCATGACAACGCCGCAATTTCACTCGCCGGGGAAACCCGATTGTCGCATGGTCGAGTTGGTTCATCGGGGACACGACGGTTTCGTTTCATTCAACGTCAAGAAGCACGACGACGGCCGCCGCGATCCGTTTCAATCGTTGGTGAGCCTTCCGGCCAATTCGCTCCCCGGACTCTTCGGACAAGTGATAAGCGACCTGGAAACCGACGGGTTTTTCGCAATCCACGGCATGTATCGCGGACACTACGGAAAGAATCGCAAGGGGTACGTCGCCGACGACGGGACGCCGTTGCCGAACAGCTACCGCGAATCTGCCGGGGTGCGGTGGTTGACGGCGAACTTCGTTGATCTTGATTGCAAGAAGTTGGGACTCGAACCCGGCACAGTGATCGGTGAAGTGATCCGGTTGCAAGATGCCGGTGTGATACCGCCGGCCAGTTTGATAACGCGATCCGGAAACGGTGTGTGGCTATTTTGGATCCTGAGCGACGACCACGGAAAGCCGATCCGGGGACATGATTCAACGATCGTAAAATGGTCGAGAGTACAGGCCGCAATTCTGGGCCGCTTCGCACGGTTCGGATCGGATACTAACGCAGCGGACGCCGCGCGAGGTGGCGGCGTGGGCCGCGATGGCCTCGCGCAGCGGCCGGTACCCGGCCGCCTCGCCGTAGTCGAGGAGCCGCGCGCCGCGCCGGCCGAGCCGCTGCGAGAGGAGCCGGCGCCAGGTGCGCAGCGGGAAGGCCGCCACGTCCGGCTGGCCGCCGCGGAAGGCGCTGGAGGTGAGCGTGTCCGGGTGGATGGGCGTGCCGATGACCTGGCGGCCACGCGCCGAGAGGGCCACGCCGGGGGCCGGGGCCGCCGGCACGGCCGGGCGGACCGGGACCGCGGAGGAGACGTAGCTGCCGTCCCCCACCCGGCGCTCCAGGAAGCCCTCGGCCACCAGCTGCTGGAAGGCCTCCTCGACGGTGGTGCGCGACACGCCGAGCTCCCCGGCCAGCAGCAGATCAACGTCACTCGGATGATCGTCGACCCCGACCTGCCCAACGTGAACCTCTGGTCTCGCGTGCTGTGGCGAGGCGTCGTCTGGGATGTCGTCTCGCCGCCGCAGTACCACCACGGCGCGACCCGGCATGTTCGCCACTGGTCGCTTGACCTGCGGGAGCGCCCCTGATGGCGCGCGTTGATCGCAGTGTCGGAGGCAAGCCGCTCGAGGAATACCTCGCAGGCATGAACGCCGTCCAGTGGGAGACGGAGAACCGCGCCCTCGAGGTCGCCATGCGAGCCGAAGACCTGCTCCGCGACCACCGCCAGCAGCAGGTCGCCCACATCGACCTCGAGCAAGGCGACATCGACTCCTACGTCACGCTCGTCGACTCAGAGGTGACGAACACCGAGAACGCCAAGTCCAACACGGCGCTCTCTATCGAGTTCGGCCGTGAGGGGTTCGTCGACCCCGACACCGGGGAGGAGTGGGGCGCCTCGGAGGGGCTCTACATCCTCACTCGCGCAGCCAATCTGCGCCGCCCGAAGCGGGCCAAGAGCAGGCGCGTCGTGCTCTCCAAGAAGGCGTTCTTCGCCGCCGCCAACCGCCGCAAGAAGAAGGGGGATGAGTGATGGCAGGGCTTCCTGACCGCATCCGCGAGATGGCTGAGAACCTGTCTCTTATACACATCTCCGAGCCCACGAGACTAAGGCGATTCTCGTATGCCGTCTTCTGCTTGAAAAAAAAAATACA
>CALMXK010000128.1 GCA_937871165.1 uncultured Actinomycetes bacterium | reverse complement strand
TTTTCAAGCAGAAGACGGCATACGAGATTCGCCTTAGTCTCGTGGGCTCGGAGATGTGTATAAGAGACAGCACGCGGAACTGTCTGAGCAAGAAGCAATGGAGCGTCTGGCGGCATACAGCTACTTCGCCCGGCTGCTTGACCAGTGCGAGACAGCGCGTGTCGAAGTGGCGGGCCGATAATGCAGGATTCCGGTTCAAGTTTGGCCCAACCGCGAGTTGCTAGTTCATGCACGCGATGCCAGGCCCCGGCGAGTCCGGCGGCACCAGCAGAGTCGACGACGTCGACGTGGCCCGTGCCTGCCGTGAAGTAATCTCCGTAGACGACCTGGGCAGCACTACTTATCGACGAGTTGCCCGACTGTCGAATCGTCGGATTCTGCGAGGAGGACTACCGTGGTCACGATGGCCCGTTCGTCTGAGAAGAAGTCGACCACTTCCGGAACGAAATTCGCGGCCTCCTCCGGGTAAAAGTACTTGTAGGCCGCTCGGAGATGCTCGTCGATCACCAACTGTTCCCGCTTGGCGAGGGCATGCACCTCAGTTAGAAGCTCCGCTGTGTTCGGCAGGCCGACGGATCGGGAGAACCCGGCACCGAGGAAGTACGTCTCCAGTTTCCGATCCGGGGCTCGTGGCGTGACCCCTTGAGGTGGGTCCGGTGGTTGTGTGAGTCCTAGAGTCCACGTGGTGGACGGAGGAGGATCACAGCGATGGGAACTCGTCGTAGGCGGCATACGCCGGAGCAGATCATTCGTAAGCTCCGGGAGGCGGAGCGGCTGCAGGGTGAGGGCAGGTCGATACCCGAGGTCGTGAAGGCGTTGGAGGTCAGTGAGCAGACGTTTCATCGGTGGCGGGCGCAGTACGGTGGCATGAAAGCTGATGATGTGAAGCGCTTGAAGGAGTTGGAGCGCGAGAACGCGCGGTTGAAGGCGATCGTGGCCGATCAGGTGTTGGATATCCAGATGTTGAAGGAGATCGCGAAGGGGGAATTTTGAGCCCGTCGCGCAGGCGCCGGGCGGTCCGGATGATGGTGGACCGGTTCGCGGTGTCTGAGCGGCGGGCGTGCCGGGTCGCCGGGCAGCATCGCTCCACGCAACGCCGACCTGACCCTGCGGCGGGTCGCGGTGATGATGAGCTTCGCGATCGCCTTCGGGCGATCAGTCGCGAGTACCCGCGGTGGGGGTATCGCACCGCGTGGGGTCATCTTCGCCAGCAGGGCGTGCGGGTCAACCGCAAGCGCGTTCAGCGGTTGTGGCGCGAAGAAGGGCTCAAACGGCCGGCCAAACGGCGCAAACGCCGGCGTGTCGGGCAGTCGACAGGCCAGGTACATCGCGCGACCGGTCCCGGGAACATCTGGGCGATCGACTTCCAGTTCGATGTCACCACTGACGGCCGGCAGATCAAGCTGCTGCACGTAATCGACGAGTACACCCGCCAAGCACACGCCATCCACCTGGCCCGCAGCATCGACGCCGATCAACTCGTCACGATCCTCGACCAGCTCGCCCACCAACACGGCACGCCGGGCAACGTCAGGATGGACAACGGCCCGGAGATGACCGCGGCGACGGTACGGGATTGGTGTCGGTTCAATCGGTCAACGACGAACTACATCGAGCCGGGCTCACCGTGGCAAAACCCGTTCGTCGAATCATTCGGCAGCCGCGTCCGAGACGAGGTGCTGGCGGTGCAGGTGTTCGACACCCTTGCCGAAGCCAAAGTCGTACTGGAAGATTGGCGCGTCGAGTACAACACGGTCCGACCGCACTCCAGCCTCAACTGGATGACACCCGAACAGTTCAACCTCGCCTGCCGGCGGGGCCTCACCAACAAGGAACAACAACACCAACTCTCATAACCACTGGACCCACAAACGGGGGCACGCCACTCGGGCCAACATCCGGCCTACCGAGTTATCACGTCGGGAGCGCGCTGTTCCTTTATCCGACGCCCACGTGCGGTCCTCGAGCCCGACGCAACCCTCGTCAGCATGAGTACACCCCATCGCGCCGGTTACAGTTGCCCGATGGCAACGGGAGGAAGCCGCAAGGTTCGTGCGGCGCGCAAACGCAAGCGCCGCATGGAACGCGTGGAGCACGACCTCACCGACGCGCAGTGGGTCGCACTGCAAGCGGCCTGGGGCGGATGCGCGTACTGCGGCGCAGAGGACAGGCCGCTGCAGCGCGATTGCGTGTTGGCGATCTCGCGAGGTGGCCGCTACTCATTGAACAACGTCGTTCCGGTCTGCGGGTCCTGCAACGCCAGCAAGAGCAACGACGAGGTGACCCGTTGGCTGCGGCGCAAGCGACTTGACGAGCGGAGTTTCCTCGCACGTCACGTCGCGATCAAGGCCGCCCTCGCGCTGCAGTTCGCGCCCGAACCAGCGGCGGACGACAGCCCGCCGTCGGCCGATGAGACGTTCATCTCGTGAACGCATCCATCTCGCCTGTTCGGTTCGATCCGATCAGGCTGTTCCTCGGTTTCGCACCCACGGCGGTCAGGCGTGTGACAGCTCGATCGCCGGGCAGCGATCCATGACGGCGACCAGACCGGCGGCTTCAGCCTCGTCCATCGCGTCGCCATCGATGACGCCAAGCTGCAGCCACACCGCACGGATTGACAGCTCATCTTTCAGCGCGATTGCCTGACGCACGACCGCCCCGGCGTCCTCGCTCCGGCGAAACACCTCGACCATGTCCACCGGTCCGGGGACGTCGGCCAGATCGGCGTAGGTCATGCGGCCGAGGATCTCGTGTCCCGCGAGCTTCGGGTTGATCGGATGGACGACATACCCGCGCTCGATCAGGAACGCCATCACCCCGTAGCCTGTCTCTTATACACATCTCCGAGCCCACGAGACTAAGGCGAATCTCGTATGCC
>CALMXK010000127.1 GCA_937871165.1 uncultured Actinomycetes bacterium | reverse complement strand
CGCCCGTTCGATCCACACCTGTGGGTCCCCGAACAGCGCGCCGACCATGGCGAGAGCGGCGGCGACGATCAGGATCGTGGGGACGAGCGGGCGGGCGATGCGATCAGCAAGCCGTTGGGCGCGGCCCTTGCGGTCCTGTGCCTCTTCGACAGCGTGCACGATCCGCGCCAGTGTGCTGTCGGTGGTGGCAACGGTGGCTTCAATGTCCAGGGTGCCGGTGACATTGATGCTGCCGGCGATCACCCGGTCACCGGTGGCGACATCGAGCGGGATCGACTCGCCGGTCACGGCGGACACGTCGAGGACGGACCGGCCTGCGATCACTACGCCGTCGGTCGGCATCCGTGCCCCGGCGCGCAACACGACCACATCACCGGCGACGAGTTCGGCTGTTGCGATCTCGACCTGGTCGCCGTTGCGGCGTACCAAGGTGGTGGGCGGGACCAGCGACAGCAGCGCACGTAGCCCGTTGCGGGCGCGGCTGACAGCCCAGTCCTCGAGGGCCTCGGAGACCGAGAACAAAAAGCACAGGGCAGCGGCCTCACCCAGCTGTCCGAGCAGCACCGCGCCGATCGCGGCGATCGTCATCAACAACCCGACACCAAGACGACCACGCCGCAACCCGAGCAACGCCGACGGCACGAACGTCGACCCGCCGGCGACGATTCCGACAGCGAACGCCATCTTCGCAGCAGGCTCAGCATCGACGAGTCCGGCGACGAGCCCTGCCACCCAGAACACTGCAGCGACACCGGCCGCGATCAAGCGCCACCCGACCCGGCCACCCTCGGCTTCAGGTTCCTCACCGATGTTCTTGACCGGTCCGCAACAAGCGTCCATCAGGCTGCAATCCTGCCAACGCGAGGCACGAATCGGCCGACACGTGTCGCGTAGTCATGCCACTGGGGCATCGCCGTGAGGAGATAGGGCTCCTCCACCGCGCGGACCTGGATTTCGACGGCGGCGATCAACATGATCACGGCGGCGATCGTGAGAACGGTCGGTGCGAGGAGGGCCAGCCCGATGGCTGCGGTGATCATTCCGGAGAAGATCGGGTTGCGTGCCCAGCCAAACGGTCCGTCGACGACTATTGCGGTGCGTTCCGTCGGGTCGACACCGATCCGCCAGGACGACCCCATCGCCGACTGAGCCCACAGCGTCAGCACAGCGCCCGCAGCGAACACGACCAGACCAGCGACGAGCACCCCGGTGCTGTCGAACTCTGCCCACGATGGTGTCACCGAGAACCCGACGAGCCCGACGCCTACCGTTCCGACCACGAGCGCGGCGGCGAACAAGGCACCACTGGTTCGCGCAACGCGGTCGTGGCGCTGCCATCGAAGGCCCCAGTCACCCGTGCGCCGACGGTGCATCAACGTGCGGCCTCCGAACGCCGCACCAAGGAACCCGACCTGCAGCACCAACGCCAGCACTCCGCGCTCGTTCACCACGTCATCTCCTCACACTCGTGATTGCCCGCGGTCTCGACCTGCAAGGTGGCATGCGAGAGCTGAAACTGTTCGGCCAGCACGGCACGAGCCTGTTGCAGCACGGTCTGGGAGTTCGCCGTCTCGACGATGCCGAGGTGAGCCGTGAGCACCTCCATTTCACTGGTCAGCGTCCACACATGGAGATCGTGGACATCGGCGACACCGTCGATACCGGTCAGCGCAGCGGTGATCGCCGCCAGATCGACACCTTCGGGGGCGGCTTGGACCAGGATGCGCAGGGCGTCACGGCCGAGCTTCCATGCCCGGGGAAGGATGAACAGGCCGATGCCGGCGCCGATCACCGGGTCGACCCAACCCCACCCCGTCGCCCACATCAACCCTGCGGCGACGATCACCCCGACCGAACCGAGCGCGTCGGCGACCACTTCGAAGTAGGCCCCGCGCACGTTGAGACTCTCGGTCGCTCCCTGACGCAACAACATGAACGCCACCAGGTTCACCGCCAGACCGATCGCGCCGACGACCAACACCGGCACCGACGACACCTCCGGCGGGTCGTCGAGACGTCGTACCGCTTCGAGTAGTACGTAGCCGGCGACACCGAACAACAACACTGCGTTGGCGAGCGCGGCCAGGATCTCCAACCGATACAGCCCGAACGTACGGTGTTGTGCCTGTTTGGCGCGGTTGGCTGCGCTGATCGCGGCCAACGCCATCCCTAAGCCGAGTGCATCGGTCGCCATGTGCCCCGCGTCGGACAACAATGCCAGCGAGTTCGACGCCAGGCCGACGACGACCTGCACCACCAGGAATCCGGTGACAAGCCCGAAGGACCACCACAACCGGCCGGCGTGACGGGCACCGGCGCTGAGATTGACATGACTGTGATCGTGGCCCATCAGTGACCACCATCGCGGTGACGCAGATGCTCACGACCGATGTCGAGCAGCATGCGGACGTGCTCGTCGTCGAGGCTGTAGTACATCATCTTCCCCGACCGCCGAGCCCGCACCACCCCTGCGCCGCGCAACCAGCGCAATGCGTGCGACACCGTCGACTCCGGCACGTCCACCGTTGCCGCCAGATCGCACACGCACAGCTCGCCCGCCTCGAGGACGGCGTACAGGATCCGAGCCCGCGTGGCGTCGCCCAGCACCTTGAACCAGTCCGCCAGACCGTCGGTCTCTGCCAACGACGGCAGCCGTTCGCGGGTCGCCGCCACCTTCTCAGGATCGACGATGCGGACCTCGCACGCCTCGGTCAGCGAGTCAGCAGTTCTGTGCTCCACTCCAACGTTCATATGAACGACTGTACAGATGACAGGGTGATCTGGCAAGCGCGGATCTGACAACGCGAGCTGCCGTGCGATGCCGAGTGTGTTCTCGGGACGCGCTGGGCACATATCTCCGATCCCCGAGCGACAACGAATGGACCGAAGCGATACGGTTCCGGTCGATGTCCATGCGCCGACGTTCTCACCAACTGCTTGCCGTCGTGTTCGCGTCCTCCGCAGCACTCATGGCGGCCGGCTGCTCGAGCAGCGCTGACCCGACCTCGGGTCCAGACACCACTGGAACCCAGGTGAGCGACGCTGTCGCGCTCGACGGGGTGCGGCTGGACGTCCGACGCGACCCTGGTTGAGGCTGCTGCACAACGTGGGTCGGGTACCTACGCACGCACGGCGCAACGGTCGAGATGACCGACGACGCGGACCGCGCCTCGTTTCGCGAGGCGCACGGCATTCCCGATGATGCTTCCTCGTGCCACACCGCCGAAGTCGGCGGCTATCTCATCGAAGGACACGTTCCCGCCGAAGCGATCGAGCGGCTGCTCGCCGAGCGACCCGATGCGGTGGGGTTGACACTGCCCGGAATGCCCGGCGACTCGCCCGGCATGGGCGGCGACGAGTCAACGTGGGCGAACCAACCTGTGATGCTGGTCGGTGCCGACGGATCCGTCACGGCGTGGACGTACTGATCGTCGATCGCCAGTTGCGAGGGACGGTTCAGCCCTGGTGTCGGCGCGGAGTTTCTTCGGGCCTTCTCGAGGCGACGGGGAACTCGCGTGGCATGTGAAGCAACTGGTAGGTCATGCGCCGAACGTTCATCCTGTCAGTGACGACTCTGGTGTTGCTCGCCGCCTGCGCGGGTGATGACTCGTCGGGTCCGTCGCCCTCGGGTGGGCCTGGTCGCGGCAAAGCGATCGCTCAAAGCTCTGGATGCGTGAGCTGCCATGGCGGCTCCTTCCAGGGTGGCGTCGGCCCGAGCTGGGTCGGGCTGGCAGACTCCGAGGTCGAGTTGGCGGATGGTTCAACCGTCATCGCTGATGACGAATATCTGTTCGAGGCGATTCGCGACCCGAGCGCGAAGGTAGTCGCAGGCTTTAGTGGGATGCCCCCGAACTCGCTCAGCGACGAGGAGATCCGCGAGGTCGTCGCGTTCATCAGGTCACTGGCGGACTGAACGCGCGTGAGGGCGAACGCGGTCGGCGTGGCATTGGCCGCGATGGTGATCGTGGGTTGCGGATCGACGTCTCCCCGATCGTCGCTTGAGCAAGCTGCGGAGGTGGACTACCCGAAGCGCTTCGTGTTCGTCGATCGGCCCGGTGCGGCGAACCTGATGGAATGTCTCGGCGTCGCTGAGACACTCGTTGTGACAGTCGACGCCGATCAGAAACTGATGGCGGTGCGACTCGACGGCGAGTCCAACCCGGTCATCATCTGGTCTGGCGATGCGTCGTACGTCGATGCATCGCTGTTGACGACCCAGGACGGCTGGATTCGGATCGAACGTGACCTCGCCGGATCGGCCCGGGCTGACGTCGAAGCGGCGTTGGGTGCGCCGCTGTCGGGGTACATGTTTGCTGATGGGATCACCCCCGACCCGATATCTGTGGCAAGAAGTGTGTTGGCGGTGGCGGGTGACATCAGCGAATCTGAGGCGTCGTCCGGAGAGGTGACGGTGTCGGTCGAGGTGGACGTGTCCCTGGGTGCGGTGGACGGCCTGGACGTCGAGTCGATCCCGGATCTGCGGTTCCGGATCGTTGGCGACCAGATCGTCGCGATCGGGGCGCGCTTGACCTCTGATGACGAGGAGTCGTTCGTCTTCGTCTGGGAGTACGACCAGACGGCGGTCGTGCCGGCCGTTGCGGCTCCGCTCGAGTTCACGGAGCTTTCCGATGTCGCAGGGGTGATTGGTACGGGTGGTCGCCGACCCGCTGAGTGCGCTCTGGAATTTTGAACGACTGCCTCAGACCAGCATCACGCCGTGCTCCGGTCCTCGAGCATGGACTGCATGGCTTCGATCTCGCTCTGCTGACCGGCGACGATCGAGCTGGCGAGCCGGTGTACGTCGTCGCGGTCGGTCATGGTCAGTATTGCTTCAGCCATCTCGACGCCGCCTTGGTGGTGGCGGATCATGAGTGTCAAGAACAGGGCTTCAGCGGCCTCGATCGGGAGCGATTCCAATTGGCGGATCTCGTCGTTGCTCACCATGCCGGGCATCGTCTGCATGTCCATCGTGGTGTGCCCCTGGGCCCACGACATAGGTGGCCGCAATGAGGTGGCCGGTAGCCCCCACTGGTCGAGCCAGCCGCTGAACCGTCCGATCTGCGATTGCTGCGTGAGCACGATGTCGGTGGCGAGCGCCGCGAGGAGCGGATCCTGTGTGCGGGTCCGGATGGTGTCTGCCATGGAGACTGCCTGAGCGTGATGTGTCGACATGTCTCGGGCGAACCCCGCGTCGGCCGAATCGTCCGCCGGTGTGGCGCTGTCGTCGTCTCCGGGCTGGGCGATCACGGCGCCGATTCCGACTCCGACGGAGAGGGTTGCGAGTACCACGATGGCTGCGCTGACCAAACGGACGCGTCTGGTCATGCGGGTTCGCCGTAGCCGCGGCTGCACGTCGCGCCGAGTTCCGGTGTCTGCGGGCCTTGTTGAAATGCGGTGATGAAGGCCTCGAGACCGGCATCGCTGGGGGCCTCGAAGCGCTGCTGTGCTCCCCATGCGGAGGCGACTATGGGTGCCGGGAGATCCGGATAGGGACTGACGAGAATGTGGGTCTGACCGTTGGTGTACGCCTCCAGGGCCGCGATGTCGGCGGGGGGGAGGGCGGGGCGGTAGGGGATCCATACC
>CALMXK010000126.1 GCA_937871165.1 uncultured Actinomycetes bacterium | reverse complement strand
CCTTGACCACAGCCACACCACCGGCAAGCTTCGCAAGACGCTCCTGCAACTTCTCCCGATCGTAATCGGAATCGCTGCCCTCAAGCTCAGCCTTGACCGTGGCGATGCGCGCCTTGATCTCGTCAGGGTCACCGGCGCCATCGATGATGGTGGTGAAGTCCTTGCCGACAACGACGCGACGAGCGCGACCAAGCTGCGCGATCTGCGTGTTCTCGAGCTTCAGACCCATCTCCTCGGAGATCTGCTCGCCACCGGTGAGGACTGCGATGTCCTCAAGAAGGCGCTTGCGACGATCGCCGAAGCCAGGGGCCTTGACCACGATGCCGGTGAACGTGCCACGAAGCTTGTTCACGATGAGCGTGGCAAGCGCCTCGCCCTCCATGTCTTCGACGATCATGAGCAGCGGCTTGCCGGTCTGGATGACCTGCTCAAGGACGGGAAGCAGGTCCTTGATCGCGCTGACCTTGCCACCGTGGGCGAGGATGTACGGATCATCGAGGACCGCCTCCTGGCGCTCCTGATCGGTGATCATGTACGGCGAGACGTAGCCGCGATCGAACTGCATGCCCTCGGTGAACTCGAGTTCCATCCCGAAGGTCTGGCCCTCTTCGACGTTCACCACGCCGTCCTTGCCGACACGCTCGATGGCGTCGGCAATGATGTCGCCGATCTCGCGATCACGGGCGGAGATGGTCGCAACGCGTGCGATGTCTTCCTTGCCCTTGACCGGGACCGCAACCTTGCCGATGGCCTCGACCACGGCGTTGACAGCCGCTTCGATGCCGCGCTTGAGTCCCATGGGGTTTGCGCCGGCGGCAACGTTCTTGACGCCTTCACGCACGATCGCCTGAGCGAGCACGGTGGCGGTAGTGGTGCCGTCGCCTGCGATGTCGTTGGTCGCGGTGGCGACCTCACGAACGAGCTGTGCGCCCTGGTTCTCGAACGGATCGTCGCACTCGATCTCACGGGCGATGGTCACACCATCGTTCGTGACGGTCGGCGCGCCGAACGGCCGCTTGAGGACGACGTAGCGTCCCTTCGGGCCGAGGGTGACCTTGACTGCGTCGGCGAGAACGTTCACGCCGCGCTCGAGGGCCTTGCGGGCGTCCTCGTGAAACTTGAGTTCCTTATGCGGCATCGATTAGACCGCCTTCGCCAGGATGTCCGACTCCCGAAGGATGAGGAGATCCTCGCCGTCGACGGTCACATCTGTGCCGCCGTACTTCGAGTAGATGACTTCGTCACCGGCGACGACGTCGAGCGGCACGCGCGTGCCGTTCTCCCAGCGACCCTCACCGACGGCGAGCACGGTGCCGCGAAGCGGCTTCTCCTGCGCGGTGTCGGGAAGGACGATTCCACTGGCCGTAACTTCCTCGGCCTCGATCTGACGCACGACGACGCGGTCGCCAAGAGGTGTCAACCCCATCAAACGCTCCTTGGTTTGGCACTCATACCCTTTGAGTGCCAAACCTTAGCGGATGGTGATGCTCGGCGCTACCTGCCTGCATGTCGCGCACTTCCGTCGTCTCTTGGGGCATCCTGACGGTATGAATTGTGTATGAGGTGCCCGGCACCAGAGGGACAAATCGTCAAGTGTCTTCAGTCGTTGAGCCAGTTCCCGCCGGCAGTGCGGTGTCCGACGGTATGAATTGTGTATGAGGTGCCCGGCACCAGAGGGACAAACGTGAGCAGCGCAACTATTTTGTCGCGCGCAGCTTCCCCACCAACGCCCGCAACTTCTGCATCCGCGCGATCTCGGCATTCAGGGGGGCGATCACGTGCTGGTCGCCCACCTCACGAGTGCGGTCCACCAGGACCGACCTGACCCGACGGCGCTCTCTGGCCGCGCCCGCGTTCACGCCGAGGCGTGCGATGAACGCCACTACGAGTCCCAGGATGGCGCCGCCGAACACCATCAGCGTCGGCGCCGGCCAGCCGTGCCACTTCCACAGCGGCGGATCAGGGATCGCAAACCACTTGAGCACGAACAGGATGGCCAGCCAGATCAGTCCGGCGGCCACCACCGCGGCGAGCGCCCACTGCACGGCATTGACCGCACGCCACCAGCCCGGGCGATTGTCGGCGATGCCCGCAGAACCGACCGCACGGTCAAGGCCGTCGACCAGATCCGGATTGTCCGGATCGGCGGTCGCGCGCAGACGCTCACGCCACGCGTCGGGCAACCCGTCGGCACTGGTCGTGATCAGGTCGGCGATGGCAGTGGTGACACCGGCCTTGGCCACCGGGTTGTCGAGCGGCACGCTCGTGTGGCGCGGCGCGGCAGACGAGATCGCGCCCTTCACCTTCTCAAGGCCCAGCCGACGGAGCGGATCCGGACGGAGCTTCGCGACCCACCGGATGAACGGCCAACCGACGGCGGCGTTGCCGTTGTAGCGGTGCGAAGCGCCGGCGGCCGCGGCAAGGCCCGGAGCCCCGACCACGCCCGCAAGCGCATCGGCCAACTGATCCCGGGCACTGTCGCTCACCGGCTGCGGATCGCGCGCGCCAGTCGACGCGACCAAGTCGGAGGCCACCCAGTCCACGTCCGCGGCAATGCGCTGCACCGTCGCGCGATGTTCGGCGACGCGCGCGGCCAGTTCCGAGCGCAGCTGGTCGATCCCCTCGCCGGTCATCGCCGACGCCGGAATGATGCGCACATTCGTCAGGCCGTCTTGCGTCAGCAGCTTGCCCAGGTGCTCCACGGCGCTCGGCCGCTGATCCTCGGGAATACGGTCCATCTGGTTGAACACGACCAAGGTCACCGTGCCGTGCCCGCCAAATCGCTTCAAGTACCCGTCGTGCAAAGCCGCGTCGGCGTACTTCTGCGGGTCCACCACCCAGCAGAAGATGTCGACCACCTCCACCAGGCGGTCAACCTCGGCCCGATGCGACTCGGCAAACGAATCGTGGTCGGGCAGGTCCAGAAGGACGAGTCCCTCCATCGCCGGATCCGGATGGATGTGGCGACTCGGCACCTGCAGCCAGTCGAGCAACCCGTCAGCCGATTCGCCGCCGAACGTGACGGCCTCAGCCGTCGACGTGGTTGGCCGGCGCACACCACTTCGCGCAATCTGGGCGCCGGCGATGGCGTTGAACAGCGACGACTTGCCGCTGCCGGTGGCGCCTGCAAGCGCAACGACGGTGTGCGACGTGCCGTGCTCCAACCGCACCGACGACCGGTCGACGAGCGCCCGCGAACGCTCCAACGTCTGCTCCGAAACGAGCCCTTCGCCCAGTTCGTTGACCTGCGACAGAGTCGCGATGCGATCGCGGATGGGGTCGATCGCGCTCATGCCCGTGCCGCCTGCACCGCGTCGATGGCGTCCTTGAGCCGGTCCGCGTCACCCAGGTTGTCGTCGCCAAGCAATGCCTCGTAGCGCTGCCACTCACCCATGGCGAGCTCGTCGATGCGGCGATCAAGATCCACGCGGGCCTTGTCGGCCAGGGTCCGCACCGCCTGGTCACCAAGCAGCGCCTCCAGCAGCTTCTGCCCGACCACCGAACCGCCGCCGGCGATGGCCACCTCGGCTCCCGTCAGGCCACCGGTGTGTGCGAACACGCCGACCATCAGCACCGCGGCCAAGCCGTTGACCCCATACGACAGCGCACGTGCCGCGCCTTTCTTGCCGGCCCCTTCGGCGCGAAGGAGCTCCACGAGCCCCGCCTGCCAGTCACGCACCAGACGTGCACTCGCATCGTTCAAGCCAGGCGACGGTTGATCCAGTCCGGCAGGGGCATCGGCGAGCAGCGCGTGCCCCGCCGGATGATCGCGCCATGCGGCGTACGCCTGCTGCGCGGCCTGTGTCAGTCGAGCCCGCACCAATGTGTCGACGCCACTTTCCACCGCACCCTGGAAGTGATCGGTGGCCGTCTTCTTGCCGGTGATCGTCGACGTGATCTTGTCGCGAAGGCGCCCGAGCGTCGACTGCAGCGACCGAAGCAGCTCACCGTTGCCGACGAGCTCCTGCCACCGTGCCAAGACTTCGCCGCGAAGCACGGACCCGTCGCGCACGTCCGCCGCGATATTTTCCGACGCCGCCTCGTAGGGCTCTTTGGCGCGCTGCATCAGATCCTGCATCCCGCGCGCCTGCTCCTGGGAGGCCACCTGCACCGACGCGGCGCGCACCAACAGGTCCGACAGCGCACCGTTCAAGCTTTGGCGCACGATCCGCGCACGCGCCTCGTGGTTGGTGGCAAGCGAGGTCAACCAGCTGCGAAGCGACTGCACCGCCGCCGTGGGGATGTGACCGTCGACGAGCGGCTGCTCTTCGACGCCGATCACCTCGACACCCTGCAGACCGTTCGCCTCCAGATGCTGCTTCAGATCGGCGGTCACCTCACCGAGCGCGCCGCGCGGCACCCGGTTCAGCACAACCACCAGTGCCGTGCCGCGATCGCGCGCCGAATGCAGAAACTGCCACGGCACGGCGTCGGCATACCGAACCGCGGTGGTAACGAAGACCCACATGTCGGCAGCCGACAGCAGCTCCGCCGCAAGCTGACGGTTTGAGTCGACCACCGAATCGATGTCCGGCGCGTCGATCAGCGCAAGCTCCTCGCCCAAGGCGCTGCTCGTCACCAGCTGGATCTCGTTCGCGCCGGCCGCCGAGCCGCCCTGTACGCGCGCCAGCCCGGGCAGGATGCGCGGCGTGTCGAACCAGTGCACCGCGTTTGGATGGCAGATCAGCACGGGCGCGCGGGTGGTGGGGCGAAGCACACCGGGC
Organism: uncultured Actinomycetes bacterium; assembly: GCA_937871165.1. GTDB lineage: Bacteria > Actinomycetota > Thermoleophilia > Miltoncostaeales > Miltoncostaeaceae > CALMEC01. Next base: position 9,665 of record CALMXK010000126.1, on the reverse strand, counting down.
ACGGTCACGTCCTCGCCGACCACGCTGTTGACGAGCGTCGACTTGCCGGCGCCCGTCGAGCCGCCCATCACCACGAGCGCCGGAGCGTCCAGGTTCGAAAGTCGCGGGATGATGTAGTCGCGAAGCTCGCCCGCAGCGGCACGGGCGGTGGTGGCACCATCGGCCGCGGAGCCGAGCGCCAACGGGAAGTCGACACCGTCGAGGGCACGCTCAAGTTCCTGGGCTGCGGCGATCAACGCGTCGTTTTCGGCGCCTGCAGATTCGGTCGTCGACATCTGGCGCAGACTACTTCAGCGACGGGTACTCGATGACCTCGCTGAAGTGGATCACCGAAACCTCGTCGTCCATGGTGATCTCGCGGGCATAGATGTGCGACAGGAAGTGGATGGTGTCCTCGACCAGGCGAAATTCCGGGTTGTCCCGCTCGATCTCGCGCTGCGTCAGCTCACGGATCGGCTTGTGATCGACCTGGTCGATGATCGCCGTGAAGATCTTCTGGCGCGGCCCGTGGCGATGGCCGACGGTCACCCACACGAGCTGCCCCTTCTTGTACTTGTGTCGCTTGTCGCCGAGGCGAATGGTCGCCGTCTTGCGGCCCTTTCGCAGTTGATCGACAAACAGTGGCGAGTAAAAGTTGAGGGCAAACACGTAGGCACTCCGTTGAACGTTCAGTGTCGAGAACTCGTATCCTCAACGTTCGCCGCGAGGATTGAAAGCCCTTGCACGGTCACCCCCCGCGCAGATAGGCCTCCGCGCGACCGAGCACGTCGCGCTCGCCGTCATAGGAAAGGACGCCACGGGCCTTGCTGAGCGGCACGAACCGCACGCCGTCGACCTCGTCGTTGAAGTTGCGCGGAGACCCGGACCGGTAGTCGAGCAGGAAGAAGTCCACGCGCTTTGAGATCCGGGCGTGCTGGCGGCGGGAGTAGAACCAGTACTGGATGGTCCCGAGGTCGGCACGCACCCGGGTGCGCATGCCCGTCTCCTCCCAGACCTCCCGCACTGCGGTCATGTCGGAGGTCTCGCCGGGCTCGATGTGACCCTTGGGAAGTGCCAGCACCTGGCCGTCGTTCACCTCGATCATGCCCACGAACGTTTGCCGGCCAACGGGTATCAACACCACGCCGCCCGCAGAATGTTCATGAATGACTCGTGCCACCGCGAAAGCCTACGCGGCAGCGACACAAAGCGGAGCCCCGGAATCCGAAGAAATTGCGTTTGGCGAACGCGGGTCGCGGCATTAAGCTTGTGGAGTTTGCGCGCCGCCTGCCGGAGAGTTGTCGGCGCAACCGTTCGAATCCACCGAACCGTCGGAGGAACGCGTTTTGAGCAAGGCGACCGCCCTGATGGACAACAGCCCGTACGGGCCCCGACCGGAATTCAGCGGCAGCGGGGACTTCTACACCGAGCTCAAACAGCGCGTGAATGCTTTCGTCTCCGAGCCGACGCGCGCCACGAAAGCCAGACGGGCACTGCATCGCAAAGCTGCCGTGCTGTTCACATGGGCGGCCGGCTCGTGGTACCTGTTGATGTTCCAGTCGCACACGTGGTGGCTTGCGGTGCTGTGGGTCGTGTCACTTGCGCTCGCGATCGCCGGTATCGGCTTCAGCGTGGTGCACGACGCCAACCACGGAGCATGGTCGGCCAACCCGCGGGCGAACCGTGCGATGCGCTGGGCGTTCGACCTGATCGGCGGAAGTTCATACGTGTGGCGCATGAAGCACAACGTGCTTCATCACACGTACACCAACGTGGCCGGCATCGACGACGACATCGAGGTGCTGCCGCTCGCCCGATTCGCACCCGAGCAGCCCCGCCGCTGGTTCCATCGCTTCCAGCACATCTACCTGTGGCCGATGTACGGACTCGTGGCGCTCAAGTGGCACACCTCGGGCGACTTCGAGAGTCTGGTGGGCGGTCATATCTGCGAGACGCCGATCGCATGGCCGAAGGGCAAGGACCTGGCCGGCTTTTGGATCGGCAAGTTGGCCTTCTTCAGCTGGGCGCTCTTCATCCCGTTGATGGTTCACTCGTGGTGGCAGGTGCTTGTGATCTACGCCATCGGATCGTTCGTGCTGGGCCAAACGATGACGGTCACCTTTCAGCTCGCACACTGCGTCGAGGAGGCCGAGTTTCCCAGCCGTGCCGAGATGCATGAGCAGGGCAAGGTCGATTGGGCGCGCCATCAGGTGGAGACCACGGTGGACTTCGCGCAGCGCAACCCGTTCCTGACGTACTACATGGGCGGACTCAACTTCCAGATCGAGCATCACCTGTTCACCAAGGTCTGCCACACCCACTATCCGTCGATCGCACCGATCGTGCGCGAGGTGTGTGAGAAGTACGGAGTCCACTATTCGGCGCACCCGACCATCTGGAAGGCCATCTCGTCGCATACGCGGTGGCTGTACCGGATGGGGCACCAGGAGATGGCACCCGCCTCGTAGCCGTGTGCAGTGATGCGGGCCGAGCCGGCCCACCTCGGCCGCTCACCGCCCCCAAATGACGTGTGGGGAGCACATGGCTCCCCACACGAACCTCACGATGCCGTGGCGGGCTACTTGCCGCCGAACAGACGCTTCAGAGCCGCAACCAGACCGCGGCCCTTCTCTTCGAGCTTGTCCTGGTACTCCGGCAGGTTCTCGCGGATCTTGGCGAGGTCTTCCTTCAGCTCGGTGGCGGCCTCGTTGGCCTTGTCGCGCAGATTGTCAACGACTTCGCTGACCTTCTCCGACACCTGGCCGTCGCCGGCGCCGTCGCCCTTGCCGACCCACTTGTCGAGGGCTTCCCAGCCAGTCTTGCCACCGCCGGAAGATGCCTCGGCAGTCGCACCCGACGCGGTTGCGCCTGAGCCTCCGCCGACCCACTTCTCAAGCGCCTCCCAACCGGTTTTGCCACCCGCTGCGGCAGCGCCACCCGATGCGGCGGCAGCGGCACCGGCTCCACCGCCCACCCACTTCTCAAGCGCCTCCCAACCGGTCTTGCCCGACGCAGGCGCAGCGGCATCGGCAGACGTCGCGGCCGCAGTGGCGGACCCTCCACCGACCCACTTCTCGAGGGCCTCCCAACCGGTCTTGCCGGACGAGGCCGCCGCGTCAGGTTCGGAAGCCGTGCTGGAACTCCCAGCATCACTGCCAACCCATTTGTCGAGCGCTTCCCACCCGGTCGTGGGTGCACCGCCGGCGATCGGCGGAAGGAAACGCGTACGGCGTGTTGAGCGGCTCATCGTCACCTCGGGCACAGGGGCAGGAGTTGTTGGAGGAACAACAGGAACGTTTGTACCTGTTGTCGCGAACCTACCCGCGAGACCCCGATGCGTCAAGGACCGGTCGCCAGAATCCGGTAACTCTCGCGACGAGAGGGAGAAAACAGAGGATTGACGGCACAACCGGCGTCATCCAGGTGGCGGCAGTCGCGAAATCGGCAGTTGGCACGACCCTCCCGCACCTCCGGGTAGGCGTCACCCACATCCTCCATATCGAGGGGCGGCAGAAACAGCGATCGCACACCCGCCGTGTCGACGACCCAGCCGCCGCCGATCAGCGGGATCTGGCGAGGGTCGCTGGTGGTGTGCCGGCCACCGATCAGATCACTCACTGCACCGACTGCGCGGTCCACCCCGGTGAGTCGCCGCGTCAACGTCGACTTGCCGACACCCGACTGCCCGACAAGTGCGGCCACACGTCCATCGATGGTGGCACGCAACTCTTCGACGAACGCCTCCTCCTTGGCACATCCCACGTGCACCTCGAATCCCAGCGAGCGATAGAGCTCCACCAGCGGATCGCGCACCGCGGCGTCGGCCAGATCGGACTTCGTCAGTACGATCACCGGCGTCAGTTGCCCGACGTGCCCAGCCACCAGATACCGGTCGATGAGGGTCGGGCGCGGTGGAGGGCTGTGGAGCGACTCCACGATCATCAACAGATCCGCGTTGGCAACGATCGGGCGCCGAGGACCGTCAAGTCCGTGCGCGCGCTCAAGCAGCGTCTGGCGCGGCAAGATCGCCATGATCACACGTTCATCGCCAACGACGCGCCACTCGACGCGGTCACCGACCACGAGCGGGCGCCCCGGTGTGCGCGGATCGATCCGTGCCTCGAAGATCGCGTCGTCGTGCGTCACCGTCGCCGTCGGTCCTGAGACGCGCAGGACCTGCGGCGACGCGACGGCGCTCATCGTTGGCAGATCAGGGAAGCGTGATCCCCGGTGTCATGTCGGGAACCTCGACCGTTGACGGGACCAGCGCACGCAGATCTTCCGGGGTGCCGGTCAGGATCGGGAACGTTCCGAAGTGACCCGAGATCACCTGCGAGATGCCGAGCAGGCGCACTGCATGTGCGGCCTGACGGGGCCCCATCGTGAAGTGATCGCCAATTGGCAGCACGGCCACATCCGGCTTGTAGATCTCACCGATCAGTGCCATGTCACCGAACACGTCGGTGTCACCGGCCTGGTAGACGACGAGGCCGTCCGGGAATTCGATGACGAAGCCGGCGGGGTCGCCACCCTCCACGAGATGATCGCCTTCGAGCAAGCCGCAGGAGTGAATCGCCTGCACCATGGTCACACGGCAGCCGGCGACCTCGACGGTGCCGCCCATGTTCATCTGGATCACGTTCTTGCAGCCCTGCGCCTCAAGCCAGGCGCCGCATTCGAACACGGCCACGGCGTGGGCACCGGTCTGCTTGATCGTCTCAACGGCGTCACCGACATGGTCGAAGTGCGCATGGGTGATCAACACGGCGTCGAGCGGCCACGGGTTGTGCAACTCGGCTGGAGCCGAGGGATTTCCCTTGAGCCAGGGGTCGACCATGATGCGCCGTCCCTCTGAGGTTTGCCACAGCCAGGTGCCGTGACCGATCCATGTGACGCGATTGCCTCTGAGATCCATACCGTGTTCCAGACCTTTAGTGCATTTTCCGAAGTCTATTCGTCCGCGCGGAAAATAGGATGAGTGGAATTCCCGAGCCCGGCCGCATCCGTGCGGGCGCGCGGCGCATGCCACGAGCGTACTCGCCCGGGCGGGTCAGCCCAAACGCACCCGTGCCACCGGTTACTGCGCGGTGTCGCCCATGATGTCGGCAGCGGTGAACAACGACATGAACGGCGCGCCACCAAGTACTTGTTCGACGTTCTCGCGCCCACCCTCCTCGCGGTCGATCACAACCATCGCCGCGACCACCTGTGCGCCGGCCGCTCGCGCCTTCTCGATGGCAAGCAGCACCGAGCCGCCGGTTGTCATGGTGTCGTCGACAACCACCACCGGCGTCCCTTCTTCGATGAAGGGACCCTCGATCCAATTCTGCAGCCCGTACTTCTTCGCCTCTTTGCGCACGAAGAATCCGGTCCAGTGGTCACCCGCCGCAAAGGCGGCTGCTGTGATGGCACAGATGAAGGGGTCGGCCGCACTGGTGGGGCCACCGACCGCAAGCGGCCCGAATGCCCGAAGCTGTTCGTACCCGAGGCGTCCGGCGAGCGCCGCACCCTCCGGGTCGAGCAATACTTGGCGGGCATCCCAGTAGTAGGAGGAGCGCTTGCCGGAAGCCAAAACGACCGACTCGCGAATCAGCGCGCGGTCGTGAAGCAAGGTCTTGAGGCGGGCACGTGTCTGTTCGCTATCCATTGGCCGCGATGCTACGCGACCGTCCGGAAACGAGCCTGCCGGCACGAGCCCGTGATTGTCGGGTGCGGGGGTGGGTCAGGCGGACGGGCGCTGGCCGGTACCCTCACAGCAGGCGCACTGCACCCGCAGGAGCTCACCGGTCGGATCACCGCACAGCGGTTCCAGATACTGGCCTGCACCGAGGCACAGTCCACAGACACCAGGCGCTTGCGGCGACATCACGCGCGCCGGACGCTGGGTCTTTTTCGTCGAGGGGTCGTGTGGGATGGACATGGGGAAGCCCCCTTCTCGATCATGGCGCGATTCACGCCTACTCTGTACGTATCGGCACGAACTTGCGCGATCTGAGACCCTTAACAGCATTTATACGAGAGGACGTTTCCGTTGGTCGCGATCACCCCAACCCCCACCCCCAACCCGAACGCGCTGAAGTTCCAGCTCGACCGGCCGGCCACCGACCGCCGCACCGAAACATTTCGGGCGGGCTCGGACCCCGCCGACTCACCGCTCGGGGCGCAGATCTTCGCGCTCGGCGGCGTGACGAACGTGTTCCTGACCGCGGACTTTGTGAGCGTCACGGTGGAGGATGCGGCGCAGTGGGGGTCGATGCTGCCCGCGATCACCAGCATCATCGAGGAGCACTTCGGCGAATGAGCAGCTCAACCGGTCTTCTGTTCAGCTACGCGATCGGCGCCATCTTCGCCCTCGGCGGCATCGCGTTCATGATCTTCCTCGACGAGCGCCGCTTCCTGTTCGGCGTGCCGTATCTGATCCTCGGCACGCTGTTGCTGTACGGCGTTGCGCGCAGCCAGCGCCGTCGCGGTTCGGAGCCGCATGACGAGGAATCGCCCGAGGAGTAGCCGGGCCTGAAATGCGGTGTGGCCGCACGTCGATTCGGCGCGCGGCCACACTGATGCTTCACACGAAGGCGGGACGAACCCGCACACGTGTTACTTCTTCAGGACGACGCCCTGATCGGTCGCCGAAACGACTTCCCAGCCTTCGGCCGAGCGTGCGTTGAGCGCAGCGGCGTCGACCTTCTCGACGATGTACTGCGTCGGCTCTGCGGCTTCCTTGGCCTTCATCATCTTGGATGCGGCCTTCATCACGAGGAACAGCACGAATGCCGTGATGATGAACATGATCAGTGCGTTGATGAAAAGACCGTAGGTGAAGACGGACTTGTTGATCGTGAACGTCTTGTTCGCGAAGTCCGGCGTGCCGCCGACCGCCCCGATGATCGGCGTGACGATGTTCTTGGTGAACGCTTCGACGACAGATGCGAACGCCAGGGCGAGAACCAAGCCGATGGCGATCTCAAGAAGGTTGCCCTTCATGATCCAATCTTTGAATTCCTTGAGCATGCAAATGCCCCTTTCGGTGTGGAGAGACGCGGGGAAACATACCCAGGCCGGTCCGCGGGTAAACCCGCACCGCGCTCGCCGTCACGACACTGTCACCCCACGGCGCGCGTGGCGCCAAGCTCATGTGCGCACTCACGTCGAAAGCAGGCGACGATCTGGGCGACCGCTTCCTGCGGACTGTCGACAACCTCCAAAAGGTCAACGTCGCCGTGTGAGATGTACCGACCCGAGACGACCTCGTTGATCCACGCGATGAGCGGCCCCCAGTAGGCACGTCCCACGAGCACCACCGGGAAGTGGTCCACCTTGCCGGTCTGGATGAGCGTGAGAGCTTCGAACAGCTCGTCGAACGTGCCGAACCCGCCGGGGAAGATCACGAACCCTTCCGACGCCTTCACCAACATCACCTTGCGCGAGTAGAAGTTCTGAAAGGTCTCTTCCAGGTTCACGTAGGGGTTGCCGTGCTGTTCGTGCGGAAGGACGATGTTGAACCCGACCGACCGGCCTCCGCGATCGGCAGCCCCGCGGTTGGCGGCTTCCATGACGCCGGGACCGCCGCCGGTCACGACGGCAAAATCCTCCTCGGCGAGCAATCGGCCACATTCGCGCGCGCCGTCGTACACCGGGTCGCCCTCGCTCACGCGCGCCGACCCGAACACGGTCACTCCGGGCTTGCCGATCTTCGCGACCGCGGCGAATCCGCGACGAAATTCCTCGGCGATCGCATCGACCTTGTCGATTGCCACTTCGGTTCGCCGAAGCATCGTCTTGTCGTCCATCACTGCTCCTCTGGTCGTGCCGTCGCGGGTGGTTCATCGGGAAAGATCAACGTGAAGGTGGTGCCCGCGCCAAGTTCCGACTCCAGCGCGATCTCGATGCCGAGCAGATCCGCCACACGGCGAACGATCGCGAGGCCCAGGCCGCTGCCCCCGTCGGTGCGCGCCCGCGTGCGATCGACCCGGTACAGGCGGTCGAAGATCCGCTCCCGATCAGCGGGCCCGATCCCGACACCCGTGTCGCGCACCGCAAGCGTCCGTTTGCCGTCCTGCTCGTCGACGGTGATGCTCACCTGCCCACCGGGCGGTGTCGCGTTGATCGCATTGGTCACGAGGTTGGCGATGATGGTGTCGATGTGGGTCGCGTCCGATGACACCACCTCGGTCGCGCCACTGGTGTGAAGCGACACCTCGCGCTCAGCCGCAAGCGACGCGAAGCGCACCGCGGCCCGTTCTGCGACCGACAGCAGATCGACCATCGACACGTTCAGATCCGCGGCCAGATCGAGCAGCGTGAGTCGGCGAAGATCGGAGACGAGCACGCTCAACCGGTTGGCCTCCTCGGTGATGAAGAGGGCGGCCTCCTCACGGTCCTCGTCTGTTTGGGCCGTGCCGTCCGTCAGCGCTTCAGCGAAGCCGTGGATGGCCGTGACCGGTGTGCGCAGCTCGTGGGCGATGTCCGCAAGCAGACGCCGCTGGCGTGTGTCGGCATCTTCCAGATGCCCCGCCATCCGGTTGAACGCGCGGGCCACGCGACCGAGCTCGTCTTCCGTTTCGGTGGCCCGGACGCTCGGATCACCCGCCGCGATGGCCTCAGCCACACCAGCAAGCTGACGGGTTTGACGCACCAGCCGACGCGTCAGACTCCCCGCAAGTACCCAGACGCCCGCAGCTGCCACCGCCACCAACGCCAAAAGAACCGTGATCGCCGAGCGCGGGAACTTGCCGATGTCGGCCTGGCGGGCCATGCGCACCGTCACATCGCCCGAGCGCGCGCTCACCACCACATCCTCGCGCGCCAATGGCACGACGTTGACGAACAAACCGGGCTTCGTCGGCCAGCGCACCACAAGCCGCGTCTTGACCAGGTAGCGCGCCGCCAGGTAGGCACGGTCGAGCTTCTGGTCGGCCCGGGCCGCACTCACGTCGTCCGCAATCAGCTGCGCCTGCGACTGGAGCGCTCGTTCAGCGTTCTCGAGCACCCGTCGGTCGATCGCCTGACTGATCAGCTGCTGCCCGGCGACACTGGCGAGTGCCACAACCGCGATTGCCAGGGCGATGCGCCCCTGCAGCGTCGCGGGGGACCGCAGCCACCGCGGACGGTTCATGCGACGTCTGGGTCGACCTTGTACCCGACTCCACGCACCGCCACCAGCCCATCCCACCCCTGCAGCTTGCGTCGAATGTTGGCGATGTGGACGTCAACCGTCTTCCCACCGATCGGGTTCTGGTACCCCCAGACCTTCTCGAGCAAGCGTTCGCGACTGTAGACCGTCCGCGGATGGCCTGTGAGCTCGGCCAGCAGATCGAACTCAAGGCGGGTCAGCGCGACTTCGTCGCCGTCGAGCAGCGCGCGACGGCTTTCGAGCTCCAACGAGAGTCCGCCTGCCGACAGCGTGCCCTGCACCTCCTGCGGTGCGCTGATGCGCCGAAGCACCGCGCGAACGCGCGCCACGAGTTCGCGGCCCGAAAACGGCTTGGTCACGTAGTCGTCCGCGCCGTGTTCAAGGCCGGCGATGCGACTTTCCTCATCGTCCATCGCCGTCACCATGATGATCGGGACGTACCCGTTGGACTCTCGGATGCGTGCGCACACGTCGAGACCGCCGATCGTCGGCAGCATCAAATCCAGCAGAACAAGGTCGATTCCGCCCAGCCGCAACTGGTCGAGCGCAGACT
>CALMXK010000125.1 GCA_937871165.1 uncultured Actinomycetes bacterium | reverse complement strand
GCACAGGCCGATGCCCATGTTGAACGTGTCCCAGGAGTCATCTTCGGGCACCTGGCCGGTGGCGAGCACTGCTTGGATGGCGGCGTTCGGCGTCCACGTGGTGGGATCCACATGGGCGCGAAGGCCGGTCGGGATGACGCGCGGCAGATTCTCCGGCATGCCGCCGCCGGTGATGTGCGCCACCGCGTGCAGGTCGACGCCGGCCTGCTGCAGACGGGCGACGTCGGCGGTGTACAGGCGCGTGGGCGCAAGCAGCAGATCGGCGTCCGCAGCGAGGGCACCGGTGTCCACCAGTCGCCGGATCAGGCTGAAGCCGTTGGAGTGGATCCCGGAGGAGTCGACGCCGACGATGACGTCGCCGTCCACCACACGATGCTCGCCGAGCATGACGTCGCGCTCCACGATGCCGCAGGCAAAGCCGGCGGCATCCAGGTGGTCGGGGGCGACGACTCCGGGGTGCTCGGCGGTCTCGCCGCCAAGCAGTGCGTAGCCGGTCTCCTCGCAGGCACGCGCGATGCCCGTCACAAAGGCGCCCGCGACGGTCGGATCCAACTTGCCGACCGCCAAGTAGTCCAGGAAGAACAGCGGCGACGCACCGGTGCAGGCCAAATCGTTGACGCACATGGCGACCAGATCTTGCCCAAGTCCCTCGGTGCGGCCGAGCTTCTGCGCCAGCTGGATCTTGGTTCCCACCCCGTCGGTGCAGCCCACGATCAAGGCGTCGCGGGTTGGCGGCAACGCCATGGCGCCCGCAAAGCCGATACCGCCGCTCACAAGCGACGCGATGTTGGCGGTGTGGTCGCGCGCCGCGGTCAGGCTGACGCCCGCCGACTCGTAGGTCACCTCGCCGCTCACACCGTCTCCCGAACCGTCTGGCTGGCGTGCACCGTGCCGCCCTCGAACGAGAGCTTCAGCGCCTCACCGGGCACCGGTGTCGGATACTCGCCGGTGAAACACGCGCGACAGAAGCGACTGGCCGGGCGGCCGAGTGCGATCTGCAGTCCGTCGAGGGAGATGTAGGCCAGACTCGTGGCGCCGACGTGCCGGGAGATCTCCTCGACCGTGTTGTTGGCGCCAATCAGCTCGTCACGCGTCGCCATGTCGATGCCGTAGTAGCACGGCCACATGATCGGGGGGCTCGAGATGCGCAGGTGGATCTCGGCGGCGCCTGCGGCGCGCAGCATCGAGATGATCTCCTGGGTGGTGGTGCCGCGCACGATGGAGTCGTCCACCACCACCAGCCGCTTGCCGGTGATGATCGACGGCAGCGGGTTGAACTTGCGGCGAACACTGGTGCGGCGCTGATCCTGCTCAGGCTGGATGAACGTACGACCGACGTAGCGGCTTCGCACCACCGCTTCGCCGTAGGGGATGCCCGAAGCGTTGGCGAAGCCGATGGCGGCGGGCGTGCCACTGTCGGGAAGCCCCACCACCAGGTCGGCCTCGACCGGTGCTTCGACGGCCAGCCGCATGCCCATGGCGTGGCGGGCGTCCCACATCGCCTGCCCCTCCATGATGCTGTCGGGACGCGCGAAGTAGATGGTCTCGAAGACGCACAGCTTGTGGCCGGCCTCTGGCATGGCCTGAACGGACTCGACGCCGTCTGCCGTGATGCGGATGGCCTCGCCCGGCAGCACCTCACGCTCGAAGAGCGCGCCGATCTGGTCGAACGCGCAGGTCTCGGAGGCCACGCACCAGCCGCCCTCGGGCAGCCGGCCGAGCACCAAAGGACGCACTCCGTAGCTGTCGCGGAATGCCACGAGTTCGTCGGAGGACATCACCACGACGCTGAAGGCGCCGCGAAGGCGTGGCATCGCGGTGGCCACCGCGTCGAGCAGCGTGCCCTCGGCCTCCGCGATGGTGGCTGCGATCAGCTCGCTGTCGGTGGTGGCTGAAAGTTCAAGCCCCTTGCCGCCAAGCTCGGTACGGAGCTGCGCGGTGTTGGTCAGGTTGCCGTTGTGGCCGAGGGCGATCAGGCCGTCGCCGCGCGTGCGGATCACCGGCTGCGCGTTGTCCCACTTGTTGGCGCCCGTGGTGGAGTACCGCACATGGCCGATCGCCATGGTGCCGGTCAGGGTGCGAAGCGCCGGCTCGTCAAAGACGTCGGTCACAAGACCCAGATCGCGCTGGACCATCACATGTCCGTCGTCGGAGACCGCGATTCCCGCGCTCTCTTGTCCGCGGTGCTGGATCGCGCACAGCGCGAAGAACGTCAGGCGTGCGACGTCACGGTTGGCCGAAACGGCACCGAAGACACCGCACTCCTCTTTTGGCTTGTCGTCGCGGTTCACGTCCACGTGGCTCACAGGGCGATTCGCATCTCGCGGGAACCTGTTCGCTGCTGCTGCTGTGCTGTCATGGGGCCACGCCAATCTGGCGTGCGCCGGGGGTTTCGCTGTAGGCGATCGCTTGAAACTCGCACCATTTCTCCGCTGGGCTGCCGTCCACCCGAGAGTGTACCGGCATCGGGCCCATCCCTCACCAGGGTCAGCCGTCAGGGGTGCCTGCGCGCCAGGATGAATCCGGTCGCCGCCCGGAGGTGCTGGGCGACGTCGAGACGCTAAAAGTCCCGGTCGGCAGCACCGGTTTCGGGGACGGTGGCCGCCGTGATCGGGTTGCCGGCCAGGTCCGTCACGCCGCCGCTGATCGTCCACTGGAGCGTGGTGCTTCCGACTGAGGTCTGGGTCGTGCCCGTGGGACCGCCGAGCGTGACGAGGATCGTGTTGCCGCTCATGCGCATCGTCGACGTGGTGAACGACATGGTTTGCGTGACGTACTTCTTGCCGGACGTGAACGTTCCAAGCGGCAGCCGGACCGTGCCTGCCGCGTTCCAGATGGACACCACGTCGGGGTTGCCGTTGGTGATGCGCACCCGCACTGCAGTGGCCGCGCCACTCCACCCTGCCAGCACGGATGTCGGGCGAATCGCCTCCGAGAACGTAAAGGTGATGACGTCACCCGTGTCTGGCCTGGCGAGCGTGCCGCTGACGTTCGCCGTCTGGATGTCCATTCCCGTGGGCGCGGTGTTGTCGATGATTCGATTGCTGACAATCGCCGAGGTGCCAACGTTGCCCGCGAGATCCGTCACCGTCGCTCGCAGGTCGTAGCCACCGTCGGCCAGCGTGGTGGTGGTGAGCGAACACGTCGCGGGACTGGTCGTCGCCGTGCAGACGTCCGTCCAGATGCCGGTGCCGGTGGCGGCACGTTGCACACGGATCAGCGCGAGGCCAGATCCGCTGTCGGCTGCAGTCGCCTGCAGGGTGACGGTACCGCGAAGTGGTGAGCCGGGATCGCTCATGGTCGCCGTGGGCGCCGTATTGTCGATTCGCCGACCGGCCACGGTTGTGGATGTCGCGGAGTTGCCTGCCACATCGGTGGCGATGACGCGCAGGTCATACAGCCCGTCGCCGAACGTTGTCGTATCGACGGCGCAAGTGCTTGGAGCCGTCGTTTCGGCGCACAGATCCGTCCACGTGGACCCACCTGCCGCGGCTGCCTGGAACCGCACTGTGGCAATTCCGGAACCGTCGTCAACTGCGGTCGCCGACAGTGTGACCGTGCCTTTGAGGGGTGAGCCGGGATCGGCCAGCGACGTTGCGGTGGGCGAGCTTCCGTCGGCGGTCACGCTTCGCTCGGCGCTGTCCAGGCTTTCAAGGCGCGTGCCGGTGCCATCGACCACGTACGATCGAATGACGTACCGGTAGTGGGTGCCATCGAGGGCCGTCGAGTCGGTGAACGTCGTGCCGGCGATGCCTGCAATCCCGTTCAGCGGGTTTGCGAAGTCGTAGTCCCCTGATGCCGTTCGACGATAGACGTTGTATCCGGTGACACCGGACACGGCCGTCCACGCCAGGTCGATGTCGGCCCCGGCGGTCGCGACGGCGCTGGGATTGGTTGGCGGGGCCGGACGTGAAATTGGCGTGACCGTCAGTTCGTTGCTGTCACCGCTCTGCGCGGTTCCCACGACCGCGCGAACCACATATCCGTATGTGGTCGCGGGGGCAAGTTCGGATCCGTCGTCGGTGTAGGACGTCGCCCCGATCAAGGTGGCGCCGTTGAGCGGAGCGTCGAAGTCGTATGAGCCGCTTGAGGTCCTGCGGTACAGGTTGTAGCCACTCACGCCGCTGATGGCATCCCAGGTGAGCGTGACCCCGCCCGTCGTCTGCGTGGCCGATGGGGCGAGGGCCACCGCCGACGTCAGGTTTGGTGCGAGTGCCACGACGGAGACCGGGGTGCTTACGGGGCCTTCAGCGCCCGTCCATGACTTGAGGATCGGGGTGACGGTGTACTCCCACGCTCCTGCCGGCACACCGAAGTCCTCGCAGGTCAGTGTGGCCGAGTGGCCGGTGACGGTGCCGGCGCACGTGCCGGTGGCGTCGACAGGAGCGCCACCACCGCTCGGGTATCTGCGCACCAGGTACCCGCCGTTCACCTGCCCGACACGCGAACCCTGGAATGCTGTTTGCGTCCACGTGACGGTGACCGTCTGCAACGTCGCGGTGACGGTCGGCTGGTTCCCGCCTGGGAGTGTCGCGACTGACCCATGGTGGGTTCCGGACCCGCTCGCCGCCCAGAACGCATGGGCAGGTGCGGCGACGAACATCAGGCCGGCGAGCGCGGCCACCCAGGGTGCGAGGCGTTTCAACGTGGTCGTACCGGACGTGATGTCGTGGCCCGGGACGAAGCCGTGAAATGGAACGTCAACTTGGCGCCCTTGCACGCGTTCTGGTTGACCGTCGGGAGGTTGAGCATGTAGAGCCTTGGCACCAGATTGACCCCGAGGGACCGCAGCCGGGTGTTCGCCCCGGGTCGCAGCACGATCGGGTACACCCGCTTCGGCATCTGACGAATGAGGAAGTCCCGACTGGCCGAACATCCGGCGGCACGGTGGGCGCGGTCGACCGACACCGTGACAGTGATGTTGGTGATCGCCAGCCAGTATCGGCTCGGGTTTCGAAGGCGCACGTTGAGCCCGCGGTTCACGCCGGGGCTCATCGGATACTGCAGATCGCGCGTGACCTCGAAGTGCACCCCGCCCGGCGCGATGGACTGTGCGCGCAACGCGGTTGCCGCCGTTGCCGTGGCCGTGACGACACCGATGATCATCAGTGATCGGAAGGTGTGTTTGCGTGTGCGCGAGGTCATGATGGTGGCGGTGGTGCGGGCGGCCCGTTGACCCAGCCGATCAGGAGGTCGGATGGGACGGCTCGGCACCGTCCCATCCCTCCAACCCCCCTGGGCTGAACCGTTGGCCTGAGCTAGGCGATCGCGTAGCTCAGGTTGACCGTGGCGCCTTTGCAGGCGTCCTGGTTGGTCGTCTTGTTGTTGAACTGGATCGTTGCGCCGGTGAACGATCCCTGCGCCGTGCCGGCCGCGATTTCCGCATCGACGGTCATCGTCGCGTTCGCCAGGGTGAAGTCCGTGGCGTCGCACGTGCCGGCTGGCGCTCCGGACGCCTTGGTCACCGAATCGATGCTCACGGTGACGGTGCTGACGTGGATCGGCCCGGCGTTCGGGTTGTCGAAGTTGCCTGAAATCGTCTGGGGGCTGTCGCCCGGATACATTGCGTCAAGCGTGGTGGTCTGGTTGACCGTCAGCGCTGCGGGGCCACTTGCGGCAACGCCTGAACCGGTTCCAGAACCGCCCGCAGTCCAGTAGGCCACGGCGATACCGGCGAACGCCAGTGCGACGACCGCGGCGAGGGTCACATTGCGGCGCGTGGTGCGCTTGATCATGGAAACGTCCTCCAACAGGTGTGATTTGCGCCATGTCCACGGCGCCTACCGACCTATCGGAAGCAGAATGCATGTTCTTGATAACCAGAGAACTATTTCAGGCGTAAAAATTCATATTTATCGTGGACGTTTGTGTAAATGCGCCAGACGACGTCGGTCGCTCGTCGACGGTACAGGCGACGTTGTTGAACGAATCTGGCTTGTCATACAACTGTCTCGTGTGTGCTTCGCGACTACGGAGTCCAGTGGCGTTCAGACAGCACCAGTCGGTATCCGTCCGGATCCGCCACCGTGACGGCCCACCGCTCCCAGTATGGATTGAGGGCTGGGACGACGGTGCCGCCGTGCGTCTGGAGGCGCTCGATCAGGGCCGGTTCGGCGGGTGCGCCGAGGTAGAGGACAAGGAGGTCCTCCTCCGTCGGCACCGGCATGACGTGGTGGACGCGTGCATTGGTGAGCTCCAGATGCCACAGCGCGCCCGGTAGGCCAAGCATGACGATCTCGGCGAATGCGTCATGGTCCAGGTCCTCGTACAGCACACTGAGGCCAAGGCCGTCCACATAGAAGGCGCGTGCCGCAGCCAGATCGCGACTCGGTCGGGCGATGCGGATCTTGGTGTGTACCGTCAGGTGGCCCATTGAGGGTGCTCCATCGTCGGGACCGCAAAGACGCGCCAAACCGTATCCCAACGCATCGTCCGCGTCGTGGTGGCGACAGGTTCCTGGCACTTCCAGGTGAAGATTGGCCCAAATAGCGCCCGGCGAGCGGGCCGGACAGTTAACCGTTCTGGTGTCTGACACCAGAACGGTTAAGTACCGAACTCACCTCAAAGCCGCACGGCGGTGCCGCTCAGGGTGACCATCAGCATCCCCGCGCCGACGGTTTCGTAGTCGATGTCGACTGCGATGATCGCGTCGGCGCCGAGCTCTCCGGCCTGCGTGGTCATCTCCATCGTCGCGATTTCGCGCGCCTTGGCGAGTTCTTTCTCATACGCGGCGGACCGACCGCCGACGATGTCCCGAATGCCGGCGAGCAGGTCGCGAAAGATGTTGGCGCCGATGATGGCCTCGCCGGTCACCAGGCCCAGATAATCCCGCACGGGTCGCCCGTCGAGGGTGGATGTGGTGGTGATGAGCATCGTGGGCCTCCGGTTGAGTGGATCGACGAGCGGGTGTTACATCAGTGCTTCGGGAATGGCGGACTCGTAGGCGCTGCGCGCATCGGCGATCGACAGGCGGACGGTGGCACCGTCAACCGTGACCTGGACGTCGTCACCTGCGACCGTGCCGATCTGCGTGAGCGGCACGTCGGTCGCAAGCGCCTGCAGCGCCGCGAGGTTGGTGGGTGAGCACGTGACGATCACGCGAGCGCCGCTCTCCCCGAACAGGGCGGTGTCCGGACGGTC
Source organism: uncultured Actinomycetes bacterium (assembly GCA_937871165.1). Taxonomy (GTDB): domain Bacteria; phylum Actinomycetota; class Thermoleophilia; order Miltoncostaeales; family Miltoncostaeaceae; genus CALMEC01. The sequence continues at coordinate 7,254 of CALMXK010000125.1, read as the reverse complement.
GGCCGCCGGGGCGGTCACCGTTGCGCCAACCCGGCCGAGCATCGCCGACTCCGCAAGCGCGACCGCAAGGCCACCCGCGCTGACGTCATGGGCGCCGGCCAGAAGCTCCTTTTCCGCCGCAGCCGCAAGGAACCGACAGAGCGCCACCTCGGCGTCGGCGTCCGGTGCGGTGGGCGCACCCTCGGCGCGACCGAGGTACTCGCTGGCGTCGAGCTCAGGAGCCCCTGAGCCTGCGAGCAACACCACGTCGCCCTCGGACACGAACGCTGCGCCGACCGCCTTGGCGGCGTCGTCCATCAGGCCGACCATGCCCACCACCGGCGTGGGGTAGATCATCCGCGCCGAGCTCTCGTTGTAGAGCGACACGTTTCCGGACACGACCGGCGTGCCGAGCGCGCGGCACGCGTCGGCCATTCCTTCGATGGCCTGTGCCAGGCGCCAGCCGGTGTGGCCCTTCTCCGGGTTCGGGAAGTTCAGGCAGTTGGTGATGGCCGACGGCACGGCACCGGTGCATGCGATGTTGCGCGCCGCCTCGAACACTCCGGCCGCTCCGCCGCCCCGCGGGTCGAGCTCACAGTGGCGCTCGGCGCAGTCGGTGGTGAGGGCGAGGCCCATCTGCGTGTCGGGGATGCGCACCACAGCCGCATCGCCGCCGGGGCGGATGACGGTGTTGGCGCCCACCAGGTGGTCGTACTGCTGGTACACCCACCGCTTGCTGGCGATGTTCGGCACGCGAAGCAGATCCCGCCATGCGCCCACCAGATCGGTCGGCACCGGCACTGTGGCCAGGTCGAGCGGGGTCGGCGGCGGGGCCGGCGTCTGCGGCACCTCGTACACGGGAGCATCGTCGGCCAGGAAGTGCGCCGGGATGTTGACGACCTCTTCGCCGTTGAACGTCGCGATCAGGGCGTCGCCTTCCACCACTTCGCCGATGTCGGTGGCGTCGAGCTCGTGGAACTCGCACAGGTCGATGACGGCTTGCACGTTCTCGGGCGTGACGACGGCCAGCATGCGTTCCTGGCTTTCGCTCACCAGGATCTCGGCCGGCGTCATCGCCTGTTCGCGAAGCGGCACCTTGTCAAGGTTGATGTGCAGGCCGACGCCACCCTTGCTCGCCATCTCGCTGGAGCTCGAGGTGAGACCGGCGGCGCCAAGGTCCTGCAGCGCCACCAGCAGGTCGTGGTCGGCAAGGTCCTGACAGCAGTCCATCAGCTTGCGCTCGGTGAACGGGTCGCTGACCTGCACCGACGGGCGCTTGTCCTCGTCGTGGCTGAACTCGGCGCTCGCCAACACGCTGGCGCCGCCGATGCCGTCCTTGCCGGTGCGGTTGCCGAACAGGATCAGGCGGTTGCCGATCCCCTTGGCCGCCGCGCGCAGGATGCGGTCGTGCCTCACGATGCCGACGCACATGGCGTTGACCAGGCACGAGTCCTCGTAGCGGTCATCAAAGCCGACTTCCCCACCCACGGTGGGGATGCCGATGCAGTTGCCGTAGTGGCCGATGCCGTTGACCGCGCGACGGAACAGGTAGCGGCTGCGGGAGCTGTCCAGGCTGCCGAAGCGCAGGGAGTCGAGCAGCGCGATCGGCTTGGCGCCCATGGCCAGGATGTCGCGGATGATGCCGCCCACGCCGGTGGCCGCACCCTCGAACGGTTCCACGGCCGACGGATGGTTGTGACTTTCGATCTTGAACGTGACAGCGAGTCCGCCGCCCACGTCGATGGCGCCGGCGTTCTCCCCCGGGCCCTGCAGCACGTGCGGACCCTCGGTTGGGAAGTTGCGAAGCAGCGGCTTGGAGTGCTTGTAGGAGCAGTGCTCGCTCCACATCAGGCTGAACATGACGAGCTCGGGGCCGGTGGCCTCACGGCCGAGCAGCGTCGGGATCTGGTCGTTCTCCCAGTCGGTCAGGCCGAGCTGGCGGTGAAGTGGCACCTCGCTCATGCGGCCACCCCCTGCGCCAGCACGCCGCCCATCACCAGCGCGCCGTCGGCCGAGCCGAGCAGCGCCTCGCACGCCATCTCGGGATGGGGCATCAACCCCATCACGTTGCCGTCCATGTTGGCGATGCCGGCGATCGCGTCGTGCGCGCCGTTGGGGTTCTCACCGACGTAGCGGAAGATCACGCGACCCTGGCTGGGGTCGCCTTGCCAGGCGCCGTCGTGGTGCTTGATCGGAATGCTGATCTCGCTGCCCGCCGCGGCGTCGCCGGTCCAGCGGGTGTCGGCGTCCACCACTTCAAGTCCCACCTGCTTGCAGATGAACGACTGCGTGTCGTTGGAAAGCAGCGCGCCCGGGAGCAGACCGGCCTCGCACAGGATCTGGAAACCGTTGCAGATGCCGAGCACCGGGCCGCCGGCCTCGGCGAAACTGCGCACCGCATCCATGATCGGGGTGCGGCTGGCGATCGCGCCGCAGCGAAGGTGGTCTCCGTAGCTGAATCCACCGGGCAGCACCACGCCGGTGGTGCCTTGGGGAAGCTGATGATCGTGATGGCTCACGACGATCGTGGTGGCGCCGGCCTCACGCAACACGCGCCCCGCGGCCTCATGATCCAACGAGCCGGGGAAGCGGATAACCGCGATGTGATCAGTCATCGATGGAGACCGTGTAGTCCTCGATCAACTTGTTGACGAGCAGCTTGTCGCACATGGCGTGCGCCTGTGCAGCCGGGTCGTCACCGGTGATCTCCAGCACGATGTGCTTGCCGATGCGGACGTCGCCGACGGTGTCGAAGCCCAGGTGCGACAGCGCACCCGCGACCGCCTGGCCTTGGGGATCGAGGGTCTCGACCCTGGGCATGACGGTGATGGTGACCTTGCTCACTGCTCGCACTCCTTGATCCAATCGTCGACGGTGGCGCCGGTGATGCGCTCGTACGCCTCGCTGTAGCGGGCGCGGGTGCCTTGCACGACCTCGTCGGGAAGTGCCGGGGCCGGTGGTGTGTGATCCCATCCGCTCGCGTCAAGCCAGTCCCGCAGGTACTGCTTGTCGAAGGAGGGTGGGCTGGTGTCCAAGGCGTAGTGGTCCTTGGGCCAAAAACGTGAGGAGTCGGGCGTGCAGGCCTCGTCGCCCAGCACAAGCGTGCCGTCGCCGTCGACGCCGAGTTCGAACTTGGTGTCGGCAAGGATGATGCCCTTGGTGGCGCAGTGCTCGGCCGCGCGCATGTAGAGAGAAAGGCATGCCGCCTCGGCCTGCTCGAACAGATCTGCGCCCACAAGCTGCGCCGCCTGGTCGCGCGTGATGTTTTCGTCGTGGCCCTCGTGCGCCTTGGTGGCCGGTGTGAAGATCGGCTGGGGCAGCTGTTCGGCCTGGCGCAGTCCGGCGGGAAGAACGTGGCCGCAGACGGCGCCCGTGGACTGGTAGTCCTTCCAGCCGCTGCCCGCCAGGTACCCGCGCACCACACATTCGATCGGCAGCATCGCGAGCTTGCGGACCACCATCGTGCGTCCAGCCATGTTCGGTGTGCGCACCTGCTCTGGCACGTCGGCCAGCCGAGCGGAGATCAGGTGGTTGGGGATGATGTCGCCGGTGTGGGCGAACCAGTGCGCGCTGATGCCGGTCAGCACGCGTCCCTTGTCCGGGATGAGCGTCGGCATGACCGCGTCGTATGCGCTGATGCGATCGCTCGTGATGACAAGCAGACGCTCATCGCCGAGGTCGTGGACGTCACGGACCTTGCCTTGGACGAGGAGCTTCACCGGGCGATCTTACCGACCCGGCCGTGCGCGGATGTCCCGGACCGGTGGGGCATGTGAACGTGGCGCGGACGGCGGCGGCGTCGACACGTCCCCGAGTGACGTGTGTTCGCCGCCGCCTCCCGGGGGGTCGATCAGGCTGTGGGGACAGCCACCGCGTGCGGGGTCGGCACGATCTCGAGTTCGGTGCTGATGTCGAGCGCCGCCTGCAGCGAGCGGGCGACGCCGCACGCCCCCACGTGATGGCGATGGGCGCGTTCGGCCGCCGCGCGCTTGTCCTCGGGTGCGAGGAGCCGGTAGTGCACGCGCACGTGGTGCATGATCATGATGCCGTCGTCGTCGATCTCGATGTCGCCTTCGGCGGTGGCGGTCAGGCGGTCGTCCTCGGGATCGATGCCTCGCACCGCGAGCGCTTTGCCGAGCGTGCCGGTCAGGCATGCCGAGAGCGCGCCGAGCACATGGTCGAAGGTGCTCGCGTGTTCCTGGTGCGGTCCCTCCGACGGCATTCCATAGAACTCCGCCTGGAATGCCGGCACGCCGTAGGAGGCGGTTTCGCCGGTGAGCTCGAACGTTGCATGTCGCACGGGTGGACGCTGACGTTCGATGTGTGCACGCACCGTGCCGATCTGCCGTGCCGCCATGGGGCTCCTTCGTCGTTGGGACGTACCTGTGATTATGCGATCAGCGATTCCTGATTTCAAGTTCTTATATAGACCGATGGGCATGGTGCCAATTGGTGCCGAATCGGGTTGGACATCTGGCACTCGGCCTCTGGGCGCGCGCCCGCTACCCTGCCCCAATGACCGAACGCCGGGGGACGAAATGAGCGGTGGGCTCGCAGCGCTACTGGATGACATCGCTTCGTTGGCTCGCCTGGCGGCGGCCTCCATCGACGATGTCGGTGCCGCCGCCGGACGGGCGAGCGCCAAAGCTGCCGGTGTCGTGATCGACGACACCGCGGTGACGCCGCGCTACTTGCACGGCTTCGCTGCGGAGCGCGAGATCCCGGTGGTCAAGAAGATCGCGCTCGGGTCGCTGCGCAACAAGCTGCTGTTCATCCTGCCCGGCGCGTTGCTTCTCAGCCAGTTCCTTCCGTGGCTGCTGCAGCCGCTGCTGATGGTGGGTGGGTTGTATCTGTGTTTCGAGGGCACCGAGAAGGTTTGGGAGAAGCTCTCGGGTCATGCTGAAGCGCATGCCCCGGCCGCCATGGAGGGCGTTTCGGAGGAGGAGGGCATGGTGAAGGGTGCGATTCGCACCGACTTCATCTTGTCGTCGGAAATCATGGTGATCGCGCTGAACGAGGTCGACGATCAGCCGTTTCTCTCACGCGCGATCATCCTGATCGTGGTTGCCTTTGCGATCACGATGCTTGTGTACGGCGTCGTCGGGTTGATCGTGAAGATGGACGACTTCGGCTTGACGCTCACGATGAAGGAGTCGCCGGCGCGGCAACGTCTTGGGCGAATGCTCGTGGCCGGTATGCCGAAGGTCCTCAGTGTGCTGACGGTGGTGGGGATCGCGGCGATGATTTGGGTGGGTGGCCACATCCTGTTGGTCGGCGCCGATGAGCTCGGCTGGCATGGCCCCTACGGGTTGGTTCATGACTGGGAGCACGCAGTGGCGCATTCAGTGCCGGTGGTGGGTGGGCTGCTCGGCTGGCTGGTCAACACCGCCGTGTCGGCATTCATCGGCCTCGCGGTGGGCGCGATCGTGGCCAGCGTGATCATGTGGATCCACCGGCGCAAGGGTGCGGCAGCCGGGGCGCACTGAGCAGTTTTCCCTCGATTTGCAGGCGTTCTAGTTAACCGTTCTGGTGTCAGACACCAGAACGGTTAACTGTGGCGACCTCATCCCCGCCCGTGCGGCACGGTCCAATCTGTGCGCGGGCCAAGTGGCACGATGCCACTCGGGTTGATCGATGTATGCGTCACGTAGTAGTGGCGCTTGATGTGATCCCAGTTGACCGTCTCGGCAACACCGGGCCACTGGTACAGCTCACGCGCGTAGGCCCAGAGGTTCGGCATGTCGACGATCCGGTTGCGGTTGGTCTTGAAGTGGCCGACGTACACGGCGTCGAAGCGCAGCAGCGTGGTGAACAGGCGCCAGTCGGCTTCCGTCAGCCGATCGCCGCACAGGTACCGTCGCGACGAAAGGCGCTCCTCCAACCAGTCGAGACTCTCAAACAACTCGCCGAACGCCCGCTCGTAGGCGCCTTGCGAACGCGCGAACCCGCAGCGGTACACCCCGTTGTTGACCGTCGGATAGACCCGGGCGTTCACTTGGTCGATCTCATCGCGCAGCTCAGCCGGGTAGTAGTCGTCGGTGCCGGGGGTGAACGCATCGAACGCCGCGTTCAACATGCGGATCACTTCGCTCGACTCGTTGTTGACGATCTGCCCGGTGGCCTTGTCCCACAGGACGGGCACTGTGACGTTGCCGTCGTAGCCCGCCTCGGTCGCCATGTACGCCTGTGACAGGAAGTCAAAACCGTTGACCGGGTCGAGCTGCGCACCGGCGACGTCGCGAAACGCCCAGCCGCGAGCGTCGCGGATCGGATCGACCACGCTCAGCGAGATCACATCCTCGAGACCCTTCAGGCGCCGCATGATGACGGTGCGGTGCGCCCACGGACACGCGAGCGACACATACAGGTGGTAGCGCCCAGCTTCGGCGGGAAACTCGGACGATCCGTCGGCGCTGACCCACCGGCGAAAGGCACTGTCGCGCCGCACGAAGGCCCCCTTGTCGTCGTAGCCGGCTTTGTAGTTCAGTGACGTTTCGCTCATGTGGCGACCGTATCGCATGCATGACCCACGCAATGTCCACCGTGGTGCGGGCACGTCACAGGACAGCTACGGCAAGTCGGCGTCCAGCACTCCGGCGTTCAGGATCGCCGTCGGATCGAGCGCCCTCCGGATGGCGCGCTGCGCGGCCAAGTCTCCCGGCGATCGAATCAGGTGCAGGCTTCCCGCCTTCGCCCGGCCGATACCGTGTTCGGCCGAGATCGCGCCACCCATCTGGGCCACAGCGCCAAGAACGCGGTCGGCGATGTGCGAGGGTTCGCGCGTGCCCACGTAGTTCAGGTGGATGTTGCCTTCGGCCAGGTGGCCGAAGGGGATCAGTCGACACCCGTCCGCGGCAGCTGCGTCTTCGGCGACGTTCAAGAGATCCGGCAACGACGCGACCGGCACTGCCACGTCCAGCTTGTACGTGGGCGTCCCGATGCGGGTCGACTCGGCGGCGATCGACTCGCTCACCATGTCGCGAAATGCAGTGAGCGTGGCACGGCTGGCCGCATCGGTGGCAAGAGCGACCTCGCCGAGGCCCGACGCGTCATCCAGCACCGCAGCCACCTCATCGGTCGGGTCGCTGTGCGCCGCGCACTCGACAATGACTGCGCACCCTTGGGCGCCCAGCGTCACCGGCGCGGACCGTCCCAGATGGGTGGCCACCATCTCAAGCGCGGCCGGGAAGATGACCTCGATGCTGTCCAGGTTGGCCGCCAACTGGCGCGCACGCTGGAGCAGCCCGAGCGCGTCCTGGAGCGTCGCGACCGCGA
>CALMXK010000124.1 GCA_937871165.1 uncultured Actinomycetes bacterium | reverse complement strand
CGGAGATGTGTATAAGAGACAGCCGTGGAGGCTTCGTCGCGCCCGCCGGTGAAGTGGCCGGCGACACCGCCGGCGATGGCCGCGGCTGCGATCAGCGCCACCGCGCCGCCGCGCCGTGCCGTGTGCGCCACCGGTGTCGGGCCGGGCGGCGTGGGTGCCGCCGTCCGTTTGGGGGCGCTCAGCGGTTCGACGTGACGGGGCGGCTCGGGACGAGGGATCTCACGGGTGCGCTCGTCGTGCGCCGCGGGGGGTGGCACGGGAGCGCTCTGGCCGGTCGGTCGCAGCGGTGGCAAGCCACCGGCGTCGACGTCCGGTCGGGGTCCAAGTGGGGGAAGTTCGTTCGGCACGTTCATGTTGTATCGCGAATTTGGCGGAACGACATGAGCGAATGCTGAAGTTCACCTCAGAGTTTCCTGTGAACGCGGTGGGCCGGTGCGCTTCCGAAGAGCGCACCGGCGTCCGGCTCATGGCATCAGCGCGACGTAGAACGAGTTGTTTGCGAAGACGTTCGTGTCCGAGCGCTTGATCAGCACATGGACGGAGTTCTTGAACACGATGTTGGAGCAGTTGGTGTAGGTGTCGGATGTTGCGCCGGACGCAACGCCACACGGCGACGCTTGAATTGCGAACGGCTGGGCCGTGTTGTCGCGCTCGGACAGACTCGCGATGACGAGTTTGCCCGCTGTCGGCGTGTTGAAGTTGACGAGGTACTCGCCGGTCGTGCTCGTCGAGGCGGTCACTCCGGCGTTGGTCTTGATGACCGTGCCGTTGGCGGCGACCAACGCCCACTTCGTGTCGCGAATCGCCGACTTGGCAGCCGTGCTCAGGTCCGCGGCGGCCAGACTGCCGTCGGCGACCTTCGTCGAATTGACCGCACTGTTCGCAAGCTTTGCATTCGTCACGGCCCCGTTGGCGATGTCCACCTTCTGGACGCTGCGATCGACGATACTTCGGGAGTTGACCGAGTTGGCTGCGACGACTGCTGCGTAGCCGGTACCTCCGAGGGCCACAAACAAGGCGGCGAGCGCGACGGCCATTGACGGGGATGGTGTAAAGCGCCGATTCTGCGCTGATGGTTCGTGCATGTCTCACTCCTCACGGTGTAGGTGATGCGTTCACTCACAACGTTCGACACGTACGACGATTTCCTACGTAAGTATTCGGGTCCCCTCGCTCAGCGTCGCGGTCGGCGACGTGCCGCCCGCATGTCCTCCAAGGCTTCGGCCAGTTCGTCGGCCAGCTTTGCGCGCTGTGCGGCGCGCGCGGCCTTGATGCGAGCGCGGTCCAGGCGGGCCAGGGAGTCTGGGTCCGGGTCGATCATCTCCGCCACGGCCTCTTCAAGGGCCGCCACCCGCTCGGCCATCGCCCGGACGCGCTGCCACTGGTCGTCGGCCACGCCGTCCCCGCCACCGAACCCTGAGATGTCCCCACCGGAGTGTGCAGCCATTGCGCGGCAGACTATTGGTCGCGGCGCGGAGTAGGCTGGCGCTTGTGGCCCGCACGTTCACCCTGGTCCGCCACGGACAGAGCACATACAACGTCCAAGGACTGGTCAACGGCGACCCGAGCGTGCCGGTGTACCTCACCGACCTTGGCGTGGAACAGGCGACCGCCGCATGTGGTGCGCTCGACGAGTTCGACTTCGATCTGGCGATCCACACGCGCTTTTCGCGCACACGGCAGACGCTCGGGATCCTGCTCGGCGGATCTGAGGTCCCGATCGAGGTCTATCCGGAACTGGACGATGTCCACCTGGGCATCTTCGAAGGGCGCCCGGTCGCCGAGTACCGTGAGTGGCGCTACTCGCACACGCCCACCGATCCGCCGCCCGGTGAAGGCGAGAGTCGGGTCGACGTGCTGTACCGGTACCTGCGGGGATTCGAGCGAATGCTCGACGAGGACGCGTCCTGCGTGCTGGCGGTGCTGCACGACGTGACGATTCGCTTTCTCGCGAACGCCGTGATGGGTGCCGATCCGCTGGACGGCCCGGTCAAGGACGTGCAGAACGCCGAGATCTACACGTTCGACGAGACACAGATGCACCACGGCCTCGCGATTATTCGGGACCGTCTGGGCTACTGACGCGGCGCCGGACGGCACGCTGCGGACGGCCCTCGGCTTCAGCGTCGTCCTGGTCGGGGCTGTCGGAGCTCGCCTCGTCGTCATCGCCGCCACCACCGGCGTCGGTGTTCGCGGTGCCCTCGGCGGCGGACGCTGCACTTCGGCGGCGTCGGCGGCGTCGGCGGCGCTTGCGGGCCGGCGTGTCGGCGCTCGCCACGGCTGTCGTCTCGTCACCGGCCTCGTCGTCGACCGGCTCGGAGTCCTGATCCTCCACACTCTCGGCCTCGGTCGCGACGGATCCGGCCTCCACGGATGCGGTGGACAGGCGTCGACGTCGACGTCGACGTCGTGACCTGCTCTCGCCCTCGTCGGCCACGCCCACGATGCTCGCTTCGGGAAGACGGGGGGATCTGGCGCGCTGCGCATTCCAGGCCTTGCCGCTCGACAGTGCGCGCTGCGCCATCGCGCCGACGGCGGCTCGCAGCGAACGAACAGCATCCGGGGTGGACCAGTCGATCGAATCCAGGTAGGCGCGCAGTCCGGCCCACCCGCCGCACGCCGCGGCGCCGCGCGCACACATCCGCAGGTTCTCCGCACGCGACGGCACGTCGCCCGGCCCGAGCATCAGCACCAGGCGTGCGGCCTGTCCCAGACGCAGGGTCGGCGCCGTCTCCGACGGCTCCGGGTCCGGCGGGGCGCCACCGGCGGCGCGCAACCACAGTGCGATCAGCGCAAGCTCGCCGCCGTTGGAGATGATGTGGCGCGCTTCCCATGCGGCGATGCGGTGGAGCTCTTGGTTGCGTCCGGGGCGCAGGTCGGCGAGCGACCGTGAGACGTCCCACGCCCACGAGGGCGCCCAACTGGAGGCTTCGTCGAGCGCGGCCCACCGGCGGCGGCGCTCACTGGAGCGCGCCACTTGGTCGAGTGCCGCGATCCGGTCCCACTTGCCGGCCTTGTCGACATGCCACCACAGGCTGCGAAGTCGCTCACGGGTGGTCATTCGCAGGCGGTCGAGGATCGCGCGGGGCACGTCGACCGGAAGGCCGGTGCGCATGTCCGGCTGGATCAGCATCGCCGTCGCCCAGGCGCGCCACACCGGCTGATCCTGGCCTTCGGCGCACTTTCGCGTGACCACGCCGGTGAGTGACCACCACGCCTCGGCTGCCATCTCGCTCACGCCGGCCGTGATGGCGTCGACCAACTCGGGGATCGCGATCTCCTTGCCCGCCGCGGCGATCCAGTCCTCCTGGGCGCCACGGGGAAGCACCCCTGGGTCGGCGCCGCGCCAGCCGCCGTCGGCGAGGCCCGCGGCGATGTTGGCGGGGCTCGCCGCAGGGTTCACGAGCTTCGCGACGCCGCCGTCCTTGTCGGCCAGGAGCTTGGCGGCTGCCGCCAGCTTGCCGGACTCGGCGGTGTCAGGTGGACCGGCGACACGTGCGAGTGGCTTGTACCACCCCATGCCGTACAGGTCGTGGCTGGTCTGCACGCCCATCGGATCGCCGGCCGGCAGGAACTCGACCGAGACGGCCTCTTTGCCCGGGTCCGGGCGCATCACGCGGCCGAGGCGCTGCACGAACACGCGCTCGGAGGTGGTGGGGGCCAGATGCATCACCACGGCGGCGCGGGTTTCGTCCCACCCTTCCGTCAGCAGGTCGGCGTTGCACAGCACGTCGATGTCGCCCTTGCCGAACTTCTTCAGGATCGAGCCGAGTTCCTTGAGCGGCGTTTGCCCCGATACCGCGGCCGCACTCACGTCATGTGCGGTGAGCTCGTCCGCGAGCGCATGCGCCTGCGCCACGGTGGCGGTGTAGGCGACGCCCGCCAGCCCGAGCGGGGCGAAGTGTTCCATCCACACGTCGGCGCACGCCTTGTGCCACAGCGCGCGGTCGAGTGCACGGCCGAGGCTTGCCTGATCGAAGTCGCCGCGAACGCGAACGACGTCGGAAAGGTCGACCGCGCGCTCCACCCGCAGACTGCGAAGCGGCGCCAGGATGCCGCGTTTGATCGCCTCGAGTCGGTCGAGGGTGGCTGCCACCGGGCCGAGCACCTGCTCCACGTGGCCCGTCGTGGTGGCCGGGGTGGCGGTGAAGCCGACCAGGATGGCGTTCTTCGCACGGTCCAGGAGCGCCCGAGTTTGCGCACCCAGTGTGGTGTGCGCCTCGTCGCAGATGACGAGGCCGACCGCGTCCCAGTCCATGTCGGACTGGTGGCGAAGGCACGCCTGGTAGGTGGCGATGGTGACGCCTGGACGCCCGACGGCCTCGGGGCCGTCCATGTTGAAATCCACACCGGGGAAGTAGCGCACGATCGCCGCGGCGGTCTGATCGGCCAGGTTGCGCCGTGGCACGAGCACCAATGTCGGCACGTTCAGCGCGGCGGCAAGTGCACAGAAGGTGATCGTCTTGCCCGACCCGGTCGGGGCGTGCACCCATGTTCGCGAGGCGCCCATTGCCAGGTGGGTCGCGAGTTCGTCGAGCGCCTCCAGTTGGTGCTCGCGCAAGGTCACGCCTGGCCACGACGTCGTCGGGTCCTGGAGGGCCTGTCTCAGTGCTTCGGCTCGCGGGCTGGCCGCGATGGTGGATTCGCTCATTCGGTCACAGGGGTAACGCGGAAGGGGTGAGCACAACCGCCTCCGGTGCATGCGGGTTCCAAGCCGAACGTCTCGGGTTGGGTGGTTTCCGTGGCATGGTGGCCAGGGACTGGAACCGACCGGAAGGCGCCCCAACGGCGCGATGTCGGGAATGTTATCAGCCACTGCGGCGCAATAGTCAAATAATTGCGTCCACACGGTTCAGCCAGGGCCCCGCACCCACGGCGAACACCGTCCGGGGGCGTCGTCACATCCGATCGTTAGGGTTCCTGCGATGAACGGCGCCAATATGACTCGCGGGCTGGTGCTCGCCATCTCCTGCCTCGTGCTCGGCTTCGTCGGAGGATGGAGCGTCGCCAATCTCGGCGGCAAAACGATCGCACTTCCCGATGCCAACCTGGATGTGACCGTCGCCAAGCCGAATCCGGTGACGAGCGACGAAACCGGCCAGCCAAGCACCGGCACCGCGTCCACCGCCGTCGATCCGAAGAGCCTTCCGATCCTCGTCCTGAATGCGAGCGGGGTCGCGGGCCTCGCGGCCAAGACCAAAGGCCTCCTGACCGGCAAGGGCTACACGAGCGTGAGCGTGGACAATGGCGCCACCGTCACCGGCACCACCATCTACTACGCGGATACGGCCCAGGCCGCCGCGACGCAGCTCGGCACGGACTTGCAGGTCACCCGAACCGCACCGCTCGCTGACTCGCCGATTGCGACGGCTGCCGCGGGAGCGAAGCTCGTGGTCGTCCTCGGCAAGTAGCTGCCGGTCGTCCTCACGGTCTGCGTTCCGCCCTGACTCGCTCTCGCTCACGCGAACGAGGCGGCCATTTACGTGCCGAACCGTGTGGCTCGGCACGTGAAGAGCGCGGGTTTTCGCGTGGCTGCGTGCGTCGCCAGGAGCGGTCCTCGGCATGGGAAATACCCCCGGTATTCCCCACGGCCTGCGTTCCACCCCTGACTCGCTCTCGCTCACGCGAAAGAGCCGGCCATTTACGTGCCGAACCACTACCCTTCTGACATGGACGTCACGGATCAGACATTCAACGACGAGGTCATCCAACGCTCGTATGAGATTCCGGTGGTGGTGGACTTCTGGGCCGCCTGGTGCGGCCCGTGTCGCCAGCTCGGTCCACTGATCGAGTCGGTTGCGGCCCGCCGCGACGGCGAGATCGTGCTGGCCAAGGTGGACATCGACGCCAATCCGACGCTCGCGCAGAAGTACCGCATCCAGAGCATCCCTGCGGTTCGCGGGTTCCGTGACGGTGAGATCGTCGGTTCGTTCGACGGGCTCATCCCGCAGCCGGCGATTGAAGCGTTCTTCAACAACATCGTGCCCTCGGAGGTCGATCGGCTGATCGAGGAGGGTGACGAGGATTCACTGCGTGAGGCGCTGACCCGCGATGCGGGGCGCACCGACGCCCGGCTCGCACTCGGCCGCATCCTGATCGCCGACGGGCGTGTGGACGAGGCGCTTGAGGTCTTGAAACCGGCGGCACACGACCACGGCGCGCAAGGGCTGATGGCCCGGATCCGTCTGCTCCAAAGCGACACCCCCGACATCGCCGCCGGCCTGGCCGCGCTGGCTCGAGATGACCGTGAGACGGCGCTCACCCACCTGTTGGACGCGGTTCGCACGAGTGAGGGTGAGCTGCGGGATCTGGTGCGTCAGACGATGATCGGCATCTTCGGCGAGCTTGGTGATCAGCATCCGCTGACGGTCAAGTTCCGTCGGCGGTTGGCGCAGACGCTCTACTGACGGTCGTCGACCGGCGGCGCCCCGTCGTCGGCCGCACGGGCCGCGTCGGCGGAATCCTGTTCGGCGAGCCGGCGTGCAGTTTTGACCGCGAGCCGTCGCGAGGCGATGACGCCGATCGCTCCGAGCAACACGATGATCGCGCTGCTGATCCACAACAGGGTGGCCCGGCCGCGCGTCTCTGAGGCATCGCTGGTGGTGGAGCCGTCGGGCAGCGCATTTTCGGCGTCGAGGCGCTTCAGCGTCTGCATGACCTCGATGGCTCCGGCGACCCGGTCGGCCGTGAGGGTTGGACGCGCAGTGCCCAACGCCGCGGTGATTTCACTGGCGAAGGCGTTTGCGGCGATCCCGATCTCTCGCGGAGCGAGGAACACCACCGCGTCCAACGCCTCCGGGTCGCCCAGTTTCGTCTTGGCCGACGCCCACAGCTGGTTCGCCTGGTCGTTCAGATCGTCGCCGGCCTTCGGGGCGGGCACCAGCACGAACCGCGTGGGAAAGCTCTCACCGGCGCTGTCGGGCGCTGCGAGATCCTTCGCCGCCTGCTCCAATCGGCTTTGCTCGTCGGGGGTCGCCGTCGCACCGGGTGCCACCGTGACGGTGGACGCGAGCAACTCGTCGACGGTGATCGGCGGTTTGCTCGCGGCTGTGCCCAGCGATGTCATGGCCAGTGAAAGGACGAGGGTGGCGAGAACGCGAACGAATGGAGTCATGGCGCCATAGTAGTTCGCGCGGTGCATGCGCTTCCCTGGTCCGGTCAGATGATGACGGTCGTACGCGCCGAGATGAGTCGACGCACACGACCGTCACTCGATCATGCGTGGATTCGCACCGGTGTGCCGATCGGCACCATTTTGTTGAGCGCAAGGATGCTCTTGTTGCGGTGGCGGATGCACCCGTGGCTTGCACGTGTGCCGATCAGCCAGGGCTGGCTGGTTCCGTGGAGTGCGAACCGTCCGTTGCCGCCCGCGTACTCGTTGAGAACCTCCGAGTACCCCGTCGTCACCAGCACAACCGGCCCGAGGAACCCCCAGCTTGGGAGGTACGCCTTCTCGGCGACCGCGAAGTAGCCGTTCGGCGTGGGCGTGGCAGCCGTTCCGACGGCGTTGCGCGTGCGGTACAGGAGCTTGCCACTGCGGAAGACGTACGTCATGCGCTCGCTCTGATCGATCACGACGCGCGTGGTCTGCTTCCAGAACCGCAGGTAGTCCGAGCGCACCCACCCGGTGCTGCCGTTCGGACGCTTCGGAAGGAGCAACTTGGTCCATGCGAGTCCGTCGACCACTCTGTGGTCCATGACGAGCAGGATGGTCGGCCCGTGGGTGTACGGGGCGATCGGGCTGACAAACATGACCTTGCGGGCCGTGGGGCTCGGCTCGGCGCGAGCGTAGACGGGCGCAAGCACCCGTGCATTCCAGGCGAGCGCCCTCGTCGGCTTGGACGGACCCGTCGGCGCGATGGGCGTCGTCGTCGTCGTCGTTGTTGTTGGCGTCGTCGTCGTGGTGGTCGTCGACGTCGTGGTGGTCGACGTGGTCGTCGTGCCACTTGTCGTCGTCGTGACGGCGTCGAGGCCCGTGGTCGTCCCCGTCGTGCTCGTCGACGTGGACGTCGTGTCCTGTGCCAGACCGAGGCCGGCTGAGAAGATCAAGGTTCCTGCAGCCGCCAGCACAACCCGGCGGGCGGTCGTCCTGACCCATGAGGATGAGATGATCATGAACATAGTTTCGACGGTAGCAGCAAAGACCTGAATCCCAACTTGCGGGGACGTAAGAATTGATCGCACCGAACATGTGGAATTCGTTTGGAGCGCTTGGGCTCGGAACCCTTGCGCGCTGGTCCGACAGCGCCGCCAACTGGGCGGTCGATCACGGCTATCCGGCGATCATGGTCATCGTCGCGGGCGACGGCGTGATACCGCTCTTTCCCGGCGAGACCGTGGTGGTGACCGGAGGCAACATCGCCAACCAGGGCAAGCTGTCGTTGCTGCTCGTCATCGTCGCCGGCTTCGTCGGAGCGATCGTCGGTGACAACATCGCCTACTGGATCGGGCGCCTCGGTGGTGAGCGCATCCACCGATTCTTCCGAAAGGTGGCTGGCGCACACCGCGTGGCGGCCGCCGATCGGATGGTGCAGGAGCGCGGCGCCGTCCTCGTGACCGCCGGCCGGTTTCTTCCCGGCATTCGCCTTGCGATCAACCTTTCGTGCGGGGCCGGCAACATGAGTTGGAAGAAGTTCGCCACGTTCAACGCACTTGGCGCATCCGTCTGGTCGGCGCAGGCGGCGCTGCTCGGCTACGCCTTCGGCAACCTGTTCAAGGACAACCACCTGCTGGGGTTGGGCGTGGCGATCGGCGTTGCGCTGCTCATGGGCTTAGCTGTTGCCGGCTATGAACACCGCAGGGTGCGAACGACGAATCGATTGCTGGCCGCAGAGACCGCCGAGACGGGCAAGAGCGATGTCTGATCGCATCCCACTCCCGATTGAACCGACGCCGCTCGTCGACGCCGTGGAGCAGGCGTTCGCCGCCCCGGTGGCACTCCTCGCGTTGGGAATCCCGGTGTGCCCGTCGTGCGAACTGTTGAAGGTCACACTGGGTGCGATCGCCGATGCGCGTCCGACGCTTCGGGTGCTGCTCGCGACGATGGACTCGCAGGCTGATTGGGATGCGCGTGAGACGGTGCTCTGGCCGCGCGACATTCGCATCAGCCGTGCCAGCGTGCCGGTCCTTGTACTTGTGCAGCAGGGCGCGGTCGTGGAAAGTCGCCACGGCGGTGGTCCGGCCGCGTCGATGGACGCGTGGCTCACCACCCTGATCGGTCCACCGGAGCGGCCCCTCGCCACCGGTCTCACCGACGCCGAGCATGAAGCGCTCGATGGACTTGCGGGCGTTCGGGCGAACATTCTGGCTGCAAAGGCGTCGCGCTCCGCCATGGGCTGAGGCGCCGCCCGGTCAGATCCGCCCGGTCGCCTCGGTCAGGTCGCGCAAGCGATGGGCGAGGTCGCGGGTCAGCTCGCCCGGCCGAAGTCGCCACGACCAGTTGCCGGTCGTGGTGCCCGGAGTGTTCATCCGTGCTTCGTCGCCGAGGCCGAGCAGATCTTGCGCGGCGACGATCGCGGTGGTGGCCGGCGCTGCGTGGGCAAGCTGCACGAATGACCAGGCGCCCCCGACGGGATCGGCCCCTGCGAGCCGGACACTTTCGTCCACACACCACCGCTGATGATCGCTCGCCAGTGCGAGCCACTGTGCGGCGGTGGCGTTGTCATGCGTACCCGGGTAGACGATGCGCACCGGTTCGTGCCACAGCCGTCCCTCTTGCGCCGGGTGGTGCTCCACCTCGAACTGAAGGACGGCCATCCCGGGCAGATCGAAGGCCAGGCGCAGCTCGTCGACGTCCGGGGTGATGACGCCGAGGTCCTCCGCGATCAGCGCCGGGGTGCCGAGCTGGGCGTTGATTGTTGACAGCAGCTCGTGCCCGGGGGCGGGCTGCCAGCTGCCCTCGCGTGCCGTTTGCGCGCCGATCGGGATATCCCAACATGCGGCGAGGCCACGGAAGTGGTCGATCCGGACCGCGTCGAACAACTCGAACGCGCGCCGAACCCGATCCACCCACCACGTGAACCCGTCGGCGTGCATCCGCTCCCAGTCGTAGAGCGGGTTGCCCCACAGCTGCCCGTCTTCGGCGAAGTAGTCCGGAGGGCAGCCGGCGACGCCGTCGTTGCGAAAGAACTCCGGAGCGGCACGCCGATCGGCGCCGTTTTGTGCGACGTACAGCGGAAGGTCGCCCATGATGTGGATGTCGCGGTCGGCCGCATACCGGCGGATCTGATCCCACCGGCGTTTGAACCGCACCTGCCCGACCAGGGAGCCGGGGCCGGCGAAGGTCTCCCACCCGTCGGCCCAGATGTGATGTTCGGCGCGAAACGCCGCCACGTCGTCATCGGTTGCGGAATCGGCTGCGGTCGGCGGGACCAGCCCTTCGCATGCGGCGAACGCGGACAGTCCCGCGTATGGGGAGCCGTAGTGGTCGGGTGGGGCGAGCGGCAAGATCTGCCACCAGCGCTGGCCGGCCTCGGCGAGCCAGTCGATGAAGCGCTCCGCCTCGTCGTCCAACACGCCGTGGGCGAGGGACGTGACGTGGAGGAGGACGCCTGCGGACCGCGACGCCAAAAGAGGGTGTGGCACGCCGTCATTCTCGCAGGACGCTTCAGACGCGGTCCGCCCTTGGCCCGCGTTGGTCAGGTTGGCAGCCGCACCATCACGTGGTCGCCATCCTCGACGCGGTCACGGGCGGGCGCCACGATGGCAATGCCGTCGGCTGCGACCAGTGACCCGATGATGTGGGAACGCTGACTGGCGCTCGTCAACATCGCAAGCACTCCGAACGGGCCGGTGTCGATGCGGCACCGCAACGCCAGGCTCATCCCGATCGGCTTGTGTTGCGTCGGCCCGCTGTAGACGGCGGGCAACTCAAGGAACGACCGGCCGACGCCGCACATCCGGGCGATCGCTTCGGCCACGAGCAGTTGGAAGGTGACGTAGGCGGACACCGGATTGCCGGGCAGTCCAAAGACCAGTTTGGTCCGTCCTGCGCGTTCGACGGTGCCGAACAGGGTGGGGTGTCCCGGTCGGAGTGCGATCTGCCAAAAGATGCGCTGCACGCCGAGCGCCTCAAGCGCCGGCTTGACGTGATCGTGATCGCCCTTCGACACGCCGCCGGAGATGACCACGACATCGGCGGCGTCGAGCGCGCGGTCGATCGCATCGATCGTGACCGCCAGGTCGTCGCCGACGCCACCCACGACCATGGTCGGCGTTGCACCGGCCTCGCGTGCCTGCGCGGCGAGCATGACCGAATTCGACTCGTGGATCTGGCCGGGCCCGAGCGGCGTCCCCGCCGGCACCACCTCGTCGCCAGTGGTGAGCACGGCGACTGTCGGACGGCGGTGGACCGTGACCTGCGTATGGCCGGTGGCCGCCAACATGGCGAGCTCGCCGGCGCGCACGAGGGTGCCCGCGGGAACCACGACGGCGCCGCGCACGATGTCGTCGCCGGCCCGTCGGATATGGGTGCCGCGCTGCACCGTTTCGGTCAGTTGGATGGCGCCATCGGCAAGGGCGACGTCCTCGATGCGCACCACGGCGTCGGCGCCCTCGGGAAGCGTGGCGCCGGTCGAGATCCGTGCGGCACTGCCCGGGTGCAAGGGTTCGTCCGACGGTTGGCCGGCGCGCGACTCCCCGTGGATCGGGAGGCTGACCGAGCCGCGCCCGGACATCGCGGTGTCGGCCGCGCGCACCGCGAACCCGTCCATCGCCGAGTTGGCAAACGGCGGCAGGTCGATGGCGCTTACGACGTCGCGCGCGACGATCCGTCCGGCTGCGTCCTCGGTGGCGAGCACCTCCGCGTCCATCACATGCACCGCGGCAAGCACCGCGGCAAGCGCATCGTTCAGCGAGATGGCCATCAGTGCTGGTCGGGATCGATCAGCAGGGCCATGGCGTGACGCAACGTGTCGAGCAGCGGCGCCCCGGCTTCGGCGATCGCCTTGGGGTTGCCGGGGAAGTTGATGATCAATACGCGTCCGCGAAGGCCCGCGACCCCGCGCGACATCATCCAGTACTTGGTGTGCGGTTGGGATGCCAGGCGCATGGCTTCGGCGATGCCGGGCGCCTCGCGGTCGATCACGTCGCGGGTCGCCTCGGGGGTGACGTCGCTCTCGGCAAGGCCGGTGCCGCCGGAGGTGAGGATCAGGTCCACCTGGCCACCGTCGGCCCATCCTGCGAGGCGGGCGCCGATGATCGTGCGATCGTCCGGCACGAGGTCCGTTGCGACCACCGTGGCGCCGAGGGCCGTCACATACTCGTGGAGTGCCGGGGCGGCGCGGTCGGGCGCGTCGCTCGTGCCTCGGGCACGGCTGGTGGAGATGGAAAGTGTCGCAACCCGCACCTAGTCCTCCTCGCGGCGCCAGTCCTGCTTGCCGCCGGTCTTCTCGAGCAACTCGACCCGTTCCACGCTGACGCCGCGTTCAACGCCCTTGACCATGTCGTACACGGTGAGGGCGGCGATCGATGCCGCCATCATCGCTTCCATCTCGATTCCCGTGCGCCCGATGCAGCGCGCCTCGGCGATGAGCTCCACGACGCCGTGCTCGGTGTCGATCGTGGCGCGGACGTCGATGAAGTCGAGCCCGAGGGGGTGGCACAAGGGGATCAGCTCACCGGTGCGCTTGGCCGCCATGATCCCCGCAAGGCGCGCCGGGCCGATCACGTCGCCTTTGGGCCCGTCTGCGCGTTCGACACGCAGCGCGGTGGACGGCGACATCTGGACGCGGGCGCGGGCGACTGCACGGCGTTCGGTGACGTTCTTGCCACTGACGTCCACCATGCGCGCCGCGCCGGAGGCGTCGATGTGCGACAGGTCGGAGGGTGGATCAGCGCTCACTTGCATAAAGTACCTGTCCAGCAGGGTCGGTTGACCGTTTGCGATCACCGTCAGGCTGCGAAGCAGTACTTAATACATCGACGTTGGGCAAAGTGCGTTCATGGCAGTGACCGTTCGACTCTTTGCAATGTTGCGCGAGCGGGCCGGTGTGACGACGGTCGAGTTGCCGTACGCCGACGCGCCCACCGCCGGAGCCGCCGCCGCGCTGGCGGCCGCCAGTGTCGGAATCGGCGAGATGCTCGCGCAGATGCGGGTGGCGATCGCCGTCAACCGCACATATGCCGACGACGACACCCCGCTTCGCGACGGCGACGAGGTCGCGTTGATTCCGCCCGTCAGTGGAGGGGCCGGCGCGCGCATCCATGTCGCCGTCACTTCGGACCGGCTCTCACTCGACACGTTGGTCCAATTGGTTCGCGACCCCGGTGCCGGCGCCATCGTCACCTTCCAGGGCGAGCCGCGCAACGTGGACGTGCTGGACTACGAGGCATACACCGAGATGGCGGAGGATCGGATGCGCGCCATCCTCACGGAGCTGGCAACGACCCACGGTCTGATCGCCGCGGCGGCGGAGCATCGCATCGGGCCAGTGCCGATCGGGGAGCCGTGCGTGATCGTGGCGGTGTCGGCCGCGCACCGACCGGAGGCGTTCGACGGCGCGCGCGACGCGATGGATCGCATCAAGGCCGACGTCCCGATCTGGAAACGCGAAGTCGACGGCGACCGTGCGGAGTGGGTTCTGCCCGACGAATCCCGGGCGCACTCATGAACGTTGTTCCGGCCGTCGAACCGCTTCGCGACGGCCACGGCCGTGTGATCGACGATCTGCGCGTCTCGGTGACCGACCTGTGCAACCTGCGCTGTCACTACTGCATGCCCGAGGAGGGTGTCGCCTGGCAGCCCCGGTCCGAGATCCTCACGTTCGAGGAGATCGTCCGGTTGGTCGGGGTGTTCACGACACTTGGCATCACCGACGTGCGCCTGACCGGCGGGGAGCCGCTCGTGCGCCGCGACTTTCCGACGCTGGCCGCGCGGATTGCCGAGAACCCGGCGATCGCCGACTTGTCGGTCACGACGAACGGCTTGCTGCTGGTGCGCGACGGGCAGGCGCTTGTGGATGCCGGGATCCGCCGGTTCAACGTCAGTCTGGACGCGCTGACCCGTGAACGTTTTCATCAGGTCACGCGGCGCGATTCGCTCGAGCGCGTGCTCGAGGGCCTGCGCTTCCTGCGTGACCTGCCCGGTGAGCGCACGATCAAGGTCAACGCCGTGGCCATCCGCGGAGTGACCGAACAGGAGGCCGTCGGGTTCGCCGAACTCGCCCGGTCCGAGCCGTTCCAGGTGCGGTTCATCGAGCAGATGCCACTTGGCGCCGACCGCAGCTGGCGAATCGAGGACCTGTTGACCGGCGACGAGCTGCACGCGCTGATCGACGCCGCGTACCCCCTGGTGCCGATCGACCGCGAGGCGCACGCAACTGCACGGGTGTTCCGATTCGCCGACGGCCGTGGTGAGATCGGGTTCATCCTGTCTCTTATA
>CALMXK010000123.1 GCA_937871165.1 uncultured Actinomycetes bacterium | reverse complement strand
GGCATACGAGATTCGCCTTAGTCTCGTGGGCTCGGAGATGTGTATAAGAGACAGGATCTGGACCGACCCGTACATCTTCTTCACCTCGCGCCAGCCGGGGCTCACGGTCGCCACCGAGACGTCCGACCTTCGCGGGGTCAAGCGGGTGATCGGCATGGACTTCGGCATCGAGAACCTGGGCGAGTTCGCACGCCAGATCAGGGTCGGTCCAAGCGGCTCCACCCTCATCATGGCCGGCGACGGGTCGGTCATCGCGGCCCCTGGTCTGGATGATCGGATCACCGAGGACTCCGACGGCAAGCCGGTGCTGCCACATCTGGACGCGTTTCCCGCGCCGATTCCGGCACTCGCCGCGCCGATGAAGGAAGCCAAGGTCGGTGCGGTGCAATCGATCTCCGAGGTCGGCAGCGGCTCGGGTCGCACTGCGGTGGCCGTGACCAAGGTTCCCGTGGGCACAGGTGTCTGGAGTGTCGCCCTCTACGGGCCGGCCAACGAGTTCGCCTCGGACGCGACCCAGACCGGCCGTCGCGGCCTCGTCAAAATCATCCTGCTGGGGGTGGTGGCGCTGTGCCTGGCCATGATCCTCGCTGCGGCGCTTACCCGTCCGCTCGGCGGGCTGGCGCTCAGCGCGGCGTCTGACGGGCTGACCGGCTTGTCGAACCGTCGGGAGCTCGAGTCGGTTGGAGGAATGCTGTTCCAGCGGGCGCAGGCGGGCGCGCGGATGCTGTCGGTGGCGATCGTCGACGTCGACAAGTTCAAGGAGATCAACGACACGCACGGTCACCTTGTCGGCGACGACGTGCTTCGCACGATCGCCGACGCGTTGAGCGGTGCCGTGCGTCGGGACGACGTCGTCGGTCGGTTCGCCGGTGACGAGTTCGTGATCGTGATGCCCGACGCCGGTGGCCCAGAGGCGCAGGCCGTGGCAAGCCGTGCGTTGCAGGCCGTCAGAGAGTTCCCGCTGTCGACGCGCGTCACCGCAAGTGCCGGTGTCGCGACCTTGACGAAGGACCACACGACCTTCTCGGATCTGCTCGCGGCGTCCGATCGGGCGCTCTATCGCGCAAAGCAACTGGGACGCGACCGTGTCGTGCGTGAGGGTGATCTGTCGGTGCCGGCCCAGGACGATTGACGGCCGCGTTTTGCGCGCGGCCGCTACCCTGGCGGGGCGATGCGCATCGACCACCTTCTGCGCCAGGGCCGAACCTGGTCATTCGAGTTCTTCCCGCCGAAGACGCCTGACGGCGAGCGGGAGTTCAGCCGCGCTGTCGGCGAGCTGTCGCAGCTGGCACCGTCGTATGTGTCGGTGACCTACGGGGCGCTCGGTGGGGTTCGGCATCTGACGCGCGACGTGGTGTTGAGGGTCAATGCGGAGCACGAGTACCCGGCCATGCCGCACCTGACGTGCGTCGGCCATACGCGCGCGGAGCTGGCCGAGCTTCTGGGGACCTATCGCGACGGCGGGGTCGAGAACATCCTGGCGCTTGCCGGTGATCCCACCGACGACGGCCGCCAGGGCGACTTCCTGTATGCGACCGAACTCGTGGAGCTGATTCGTGAGACGGGTGATTTCAGTGTCGGCGTCGCGGCGTTTCCGGAAGGGCATCCGCGGTCGACCGATGTGGCGGCGGACCGGGCGCGACTCGCCGACAAGCTCGCGCTGGCCGACTTCGGGCTGACACAGTTCTTCTTTGACGCGGACCGATATCGCGCGCTCGTGGACGACCTGGACGCGCTCGGGTGCGACACCCCGGTCATCCCCGGTGTGATGCCGTTTGTGAGCGTGGACGGAACCCGGCGGATGGCCGCCATGAACGGAACGACGATCCCGTCGGCGCTGGTCGAGCGGATGCATGCGGTCGCCGGCGATCCTAAGGCGACCCGGGCGCTCGGCGTCGCGGTCGCGACCGATCTGGTCGAGCGGCTGCTTGAGCTCGACGTGCCCGGTGTGCATTTGTATGCGATGAACCGGGCACAGTCGATCCGTGAGATCTACGCCAACCTGGGGCTGCCGACCGGCGCTACCTGACCCGGAAGCGAACGGCCACCTTGCCTGCCGTGCGGCTGCTCGTGGCGGGGGTTCTGACGACCAACCGGTACCGGCCGGGGGTGTACCGACCGATGCGCATCTTGACGACTCCAGCCTGGAGCGATCGATGCGGGAGCCGACGGATGGTGACCCAGCGGCCCGTCCAGCTCAGACGCTGGACCGTGGCGATGACCCGGGTGTTGGTGCGAAGCGACAAGCGCACGATGCGGCTGCGTGCGCCGGTGCGCACGATTTGGGCGCGGCCGACGGCGGCTGCGGCGGGGCTCGTGCTTTGCGGCAGCGGGTTGCCGATCGCGAACACCCGCGAGGTCGGTGCGCTTGTGCCCTGTGCGGTCATGGTGCGGACGTCTGCACGGTAGAAGGCCACGGGCAGGTTCGGCACGGTGAGCTGGGCGACATCCGATGCCACGTCCTGCGAGAAGACCGGGGTGCCTCGGCCGTCGACGACGGTGACGCGGTAGCCGGTCACATCGCTCGTCGGCGCGTCGGGTGAGGTCCAGTCGATGGTCGCAAGGTCGGCCGCGACACTGGTGGTGACCGTGGCCGGCGCATTCGTGGTGTCGGTGGCGATTGCGATGGTGCGGTAGCGCAGGGTTCGCGCCACGCCGTTCACCAGCACGTTGGACACGGTGACGTCGAAGGCCGTCTCCGCACCGGCGGACCGCAGCGCCGGCGGAATCGAGACGTTGAAGACGAGCGTGTTGTCCGCGTAGCCGTCATGGACGGATTCTTTTGCGACGGTGAGCTGGGTTCCGCCGGTGCTCACGGTGACACGCGCCGCCGTGTAGTCGGCGTCGGGTGCCGCGTTGGATGACACGGTCCAGCGTTCGAACACGAGCGGCCATGGCACGTAGCCCTTGGACGGCCAGGCGACCAGATCGGTGGCCGGGCGTGACCCGTCGGTCGACTCGATCACCCAGAGTGCATTCGCCCGTGTGGTCGAGCCGGTTCCGAACGTCCGTGCTCGCGGGTAGAGGATCCACCGGCGATGACCGGCTGCGTCGTTGAAGTCGCCGGCATCTTCCATGTAGGCGCTGACCGTCTGGGCGCCCGCGATACCGAGCGCGATGTTGGACCGTCCCGCGGCCTCGATCCCGCCTGCGGTCGCGCACGTCCAGTTGCTTCCAGGAGTGTGGCTCAGGTTGCTGTTGGCCTCGAACATCAAGGCGGCGGCCTGGGCTTTGGCGTTGATGGCGGCGCCTGCGAGCGTCACGGGCGTCAGGCGGTTCATCGATCGGAAGAAGTTGACGTTCGCGATGGTGGCCGCGGCCGAGGTGGGCGATTCGGCACCTGCCTGGCACCCGCTGACCGAGCCGGTCCACGATGGGGAGATCTTGTCGTTGGCGAGGATGGTCGTGGCGAACGCGTCGCGCACCGACTGCGGGTCGTCCGGGTTGACTGCGCCGAGGGCGGAGCCTGCCGACGCAAGACCGATTCCGGCCAGGGCGATGGGAACACGCAGCGCCATCCTGGCGCCGTGAGGCTTGAACATCTGCCGCTTTCCTTCCATGGATCGCGAGAGGTTGGCCGCGGGAGTTGCGACCGGTGTGTGCCCTTTTCATCGGCACGAGGCGCCTGCTCCTTAACCGCAAATGGTCCAACGAACCTTCAAATCCCGCTCGGGACGTTTTGCACATCTTTTGTGTGTAAAGACAGGCGCGAACGTAAATCCATCGGCCTACGCTTGTGGTGTTTACATATTCATATTGGTTAAAAGGTGGTGGGCGTGTGAGCACCGACAATCCAGTGGCGACGCAGACGAGTACATCCGTTCGCGCGACACGAGATCGGGAGGCCACACGTCACGCCGAGTACGCCGACGCCACCCGGGTGATGGTGGTCGCGACCGTACTTTTCACGATCTTCTTCGCCGTCTGGGTGATGTTCGCGATCGTCGGACTTCCGATGCGCAAGGAGTTCGGTCTCAGCGAAAGCGAGTTCGCGTTTCTTGCCGCCATTCCGATCCTCACCGGATCCGTCCTGCGCGTGCCGGTGGGCATGTTGACCGACAAGATCGGCGGGCGGGCCGCCATGATGGGTCTGCTGATCATCACGGCGATCCCGACCTTCCTCATCAGCCGTGTCGACAGCTACCAACAGGCGTTGTGGCTGGCGCTCGGTCTGGGACTCGCCGGCACGTCCTTCGCGATCGGCGTGGCCTGGGTGTCGGCCTGGCAGCCACCGGAGACCCAGGGCTTCGCGCTCGGAGTGTTCGGCATGGGCAACGTCGGCGCCTCCATCACGAAGCTGCTTGCGCCCACGCTTGTGACCCTCGTCGGCGCCGGTGGGCTGGCCGGCGGGATCATCGCCGGCGGATGGCGCTTCGTCCCTGCCCTCTACGCCATCCTGCTCGTGCTGTGCGCCATCGCGTTGCCGTTCGTCACACCACGCCATGACAAGCACCCGTCCAAGGGGCGAAGCCTCGCCGAGATGAGTCGGCCGATGATGGTCGCCCGGGTGTGGCGCTTCGGCTTTTACTACGTGACGGTGTTCGGCGCGTATGTCGGTTTGTCACTGTGGCTGCCGAAGTACTTCGTCGACGTCTACGGCTTTCGACTTGTCACCGCCGGTTTCATGACGGCGCTGTTCATCTTCCCGGCAAGTCTCTTGCGTCCGTTCGGCGGATGGCTGTCCGACCGATTCGGCGCCCGAGTGATCACTGCGATCTCGTTCGCGGTCATCACTGCGACGGCCTTCGCTTTGTCGATCCCCATGGGTGTCGTCCCATTCACCATCCTCGTCGTTCTTCTCGGCGTGGGCATGGGGATCGGCAAGGCGTCGGTCTACACCTACATCCCGCAGTACTTCCCCAAGGACGTCGGCACCGTCGGTGGTTTGGTCGGTGCGGTCGGTGGCCTCGGGGGATTCGTGTTGCCACTGCTGTTTGCCTGGGCGAAGGAACAGACCGGACGGCCGGAGAGCACCTGGTACGTGATGGTCGGCCTGGGGATTGTCAGCACCTTGACGTTGTCGATCGCCGTCGCGCGTATCCACGCGGACGCACACCATGGAGAGATGTAGATCATGAGCGACGCTGTTGCGCTGGACCCGCCGCCTCGGTCGAAAGACTGGCTGACCGAGTGGGATCCCGAGGATGAGGTTTTCTGGGAAACCACCGGCAGACGAATCGCACGTCGCACCC
>CALMXK010000122.1 GCA_937871165.1 uncultured Actinomycetes bacterium | reverse complement strand
CACTAGATCGCTCGTCGGCAGCGTCAGATGTGTATAAGAGACAGGCAGAAACGTGTGCTTGCCGAGCGCGTGCAGACGCTTCTCGACGAGGTTGGCGATCGTCGACTTGCCCGATCCGGACAGGCCGGTGAACCACAGCAGCATCGGTCGCTGGTCCTTCAGGTGGGCACGTGCGCCACGGTCGATGTCGAGGGCCTGCCAATGGACGTTCTGGCTGCGACGAAGCGCGAAGTGGATCGCTCCGGCAGCCACGACCTCGCCGCTCAAACGGTCGGCGAGGGTGAACACACCACCCGTCTGGTCGTGCGCGAACGGGTGAAACACGATGCGCTCGTCGGTGGTCAGGGCGCACACGCCGATCTCGTCGGCGACCAGCGTCCGTCCGGGCAAGTGCTCGCCCGTGGCCTCGTCCACGCGGAACTTGGGGCGCTGGATGGCGGCGGCCACCTGCTGGTCGCCGAGGCGCAGGTCATAGGTGCGGCCCGGAAGCAGGGGCGCCGAACTGACCCATCCGATGGTCGCCTCGAAGCTGTCGGCACTCTGAGGATCGGCTGAGCCGACGTCTGCGGACGACACGCCACGGCCCGCTACCTGGGCGACTCGTGTCTGCATCTGGACCAGCGCCGACGCCTCAGTCATCGGTGGAGATCTGCATGATTCGTGCGAGGAAGATGCAACACGGCACGCAGCCTACTAGGCTCTCGACATGACTCGACTGTGCAGGATCACCAGTGGGTGCGGCGAACCGGACTCTCATGAGTGAACCCTTCGAGCCTCCCCGCGCGTCACCCCGCGTCGATATTCGTCTGCCAGCGCGACTGCACACGGATCACTCGGTCGTCGATGTGGAAACCGTCAACCTCAGTGTCGACGGCCTTCTCGTACGCGGTGACAACCTCGATGCGGCCACGCCGCACGACATCGAGATCGACCTGCACGACATGGGATGGCAACGCATCCCCGCCCGGGTCGTCCGCACCTCCGACGGTGGCGAACATCTGGCCGCCATGTTCGCCGATGCCGCGTCCTCCGGAAAGCGCGAAGCCATTCAGGCGTTTCTGAAGCGCTACGTGGGATAGCCTTCCGCGGATGCGCGGATTGAGTGACCGTCCCCATGTCGTGGTGATCGGCGCCGGCATCGCCGGGCTCGCCGCCGCCTACCGATTGGTGCAGGACGGCATGCTGGTGACCGTCATTGAGCGCGACGATCGGGTCGGCGGCAAGATCCTGACCGAGTCGGTCGACGGGTTCGTGATCGAGGCTGGGCCTGACGCGTTCTTGTCATGGAAGCCCCGCGGCAAGGCGCTTTGCGACCAGCTCGAGCTGACCACGGTCGGCTCGAACGAGGATGCAAAGCGCGCCTACATCGCGCGCAATGGACGTCTGTTTCCCTTGCCGGACGGCATCGCCGGGGTGGTCCCCCGCCGCTTCGTGCCGACACTGCGCTCACCCATTCTGTCGTTGTCGGGCAAAACGCGGCTGATGCTGGAGTGGGCGATTCCGCGACGCATCGACGAGTCCGAGGAGTCGCTTGCGCGCTTCGTTCGCCGCCGCACCGGCCGACAGGTGTGGGAGCGCATCGTCGAGCCGCTCGTGACGGGTGTGTACGCCGGGGACGGGACGAAGCTCGCGGTTCGAGCGACGTTCCCGATGTTGATCGACGCAGAGCGTGAGCATGGCAGTCTGATCCGCGCCGGGCTTGCCGCCCGCAAGGCGGGTCGCCAGCCACCGCCCGGGCCGATGTTCCTGACGACGGCTGAAGGCCTCGGCGCCATCGTGGCCGCCCTGGAAGACGCACTGTCGAGCGGCGCCGATCTGCGAACCGGAACAGAGGTCACCGCGTTGGAACGCACCGGCGGCGGATGGACGGTTCACGACCGCTTCGGCACGGCGACCACGGCTGACGCCGTGGTGCTCGCCACGCCCGCTTCGGTGGCCGCGAAGCTCACACGCACCTTGGACGGCGCGCTCACCCGCGAGCTCGCCGCGGTGGAGTCGGTGTCGGTGGCCACGGTCAGCGTCGTGTATCCGCAGGACGCCGTCACGGCGCCGATCGACGGCCACGGCTACGTCAACCCGCGTGTCGAAGGCAGTCCCATCGTCGCATGCAGCATCACCTCGACGAAGTTCCCGGTGCGGGCCCGCCCGGGCACCGTCCTGATCCGCGCGCACATCGGACGTGTCGGCGAGGCCGACCCGTGCCTGCGAAGCGACGACGAACTGGTGGACCTGGTCCACGACGAACTGCGCGCGAAACTCGGCGTGACGTCCCGACCCACGATGGCCCGCGTATACCGCTGGCCTGAGGCGATCCCGCAATACGACGTGGGCCACAAGGATCGCGTCGCGCTGATCAAGGCGCGACTGACCCGCCTGCCCGGCCTCGCAGTGGCCGGCGCCACCTACCGCGGCATCGGAATCCCCGACTGCATCAGTTCGGGGGACGAAGCGGCCGAGGCGGTGCTCGCCCATCTCGCCACCACCGCCGCGCGGGAGGGCTGACGCCCGGTCGAGCGTCAGCCGTCCTCACAGGCGGCGGTTAGTCCTCCAGCACGAAGGTGACCTTCATGTTCACCTGGTATTCGGTGATCTTGCCGGAATCGTCGATGCGGATGTACTGCTCCTTGATCCACGCACCCTTCACCCCGCGAAGGGTCTTGGTGGCGCGTGCGATTCCGAGTTTGATCGCATCGTCAAAGCTCGTGGTGGAGACTGCGCTGATCTCCTCAACCTTGGCAACAGACATGGTGTGATCCTCCTGTGGTCGTCGGTACCGCCGCCCCCGGGGCGACCGTGGGGCGAGCCTACACCCGTCGCCAGGGTGTCGAACGTGATTGGATCCCGGCGTGATCAAGGGCTTCCAGACGGTGAAAATCGACGTCCCCGGAGACGTCACGATCGCGGCGAGCGTCGGGGGATCCGGTCCACCGGTGCTGTTGTTGCATGGATACCCGCAGCACCGCTACATGTGGCGTCACGTCGCCCCGGAGCTCGCGACCCGCTACACGGTTGTGGTGCCGGACCTTCGTGGCTACGGCGAAAGTTCCGCCCCGCGAGCCGGCGCCGACGGGGCGGGCTACTCCAAACGGGCGATGGCTGCCGACCAGGTGGCCGTGATGCGCTCATTTGGCCATGAGCGCTTCGCGGTGATCGGCCATGACCGGGGCGCCCGCGTGACACACCGCATGTGCCTGGATCACCCGGACGCGGTGGTGGCCGCGGCGGTGCTCGACATCGTTCCGACGCTTCGGCTGTTCGACGACACCGACCAGGCCTTCGCCACCGCCTACTACCACTGGTTCTTCCTGATCCAGGCGCCTGATCTGCCGGAGCGCATGATCGGTGCGGATCCCGAGTACTTCCTGCGCACTACGCTCGAGCGCTGGAGCGCTCCCGGGTTCACCTACGACGAGGACACACTGGCCCGCTACGTCGCCGCCTTCGACGCCGACACGATCCGCGCCAGCTGTGACGACTACCGGGCGGCAGCCGCCATCGATCTGGAGCACGACCGCGCCGACATCGACGCGCGCATCACCTGCCCATTGCTGGTGATGTGGGGTCGCACCGGCGCCATGCACCGGCTGTACGACGTTGCGGCAACATGGCGTGATCGGGCCATCGACGTCCGTGCCGTCGCCGCCGACTGCGGACACTTCATTCCCGAGGAGCAGCCCCGGGAGACGCTTGCGGCGCTCACCACCTTCCTGGAGGAATCAGCCACGTGGTAATCGCTCCAACGCTCGCCGCCGTCCTCACCATCGGCGCCCCGACGACCGCCCCGGCACCGAAGACCCTCCATGCGCGCCCTGTCGTGTACGTGCAGGCGGGCCACCAGGGGCCGCGCGAACCCGGCTACCGCGCACAGACGGGAGCGTCCGGCGAGGCCGCGTGGACACAGGCGATCGCCGCCAAAGTCGAGTACCGGCTGCGCCGCAAGGGCGTCGACGCCCGCCACACCGCCGGCCTGGTCACGCCGAACCCCGCTCCGGGCGCCGTGTTCATCTCGATCCACTACGACATCCCAAGTGGGCACGCCGCAGTGGGCCACGCCATCGCGGGATACGGCGAGAACTACTACCACGGCGACGGGTTTGGCCTGCCGAGTTCCACTCCGTATTCGGACACCGTCCCCCACCGTGTCGCCACGCGTGTCTCGCGCGGCGTCGATGCGGCATCCACGCGCCTCGCCAAGCGTCTGGCCGCCAGGTACACCCGTGTCTTCACACCGGCAAACGGCGCCCGCAGCGGCCCGGTCCAGCTGGTCACGTCAACCGGCAACCGTCGCATGATGCGCTACTACGGCTACTACCGTTCCACCGCGCCCGCACGGGTGCTTGTGGAGTGCGGTGCGGTCGGCACCGATGCGGCCTTCCTGAAGCGCAAGGACTTCGTGGCCGGCGTGATCGCCAATGCGATCGTCGATCACCTGCGTGCAGAAGGCCGACTCTAGGACGCTCCCGCAGCGGAGGCTGCCATTCCGTGGCCCTCCCGTTCGCCTGTGCAAACACCTCACGATTCGACGGGCGTGGCCGGTTTGCAGACCGGCCACGCAGGTCGTCGATCGAGTTACTTCTTCTTCTTCGAAACCGCGGCCTTCAGAACAGCGCCGGCGGTGAACTTGGGAAGAGTTGACGCAGCGATCTTGATCGCCTCACCAGTCTGCGGGTTGCGACCCGTGCGGGCTGCACGCTTGGTCGTCGCAAACTTCCCGAATCCGGTGATCGAAACCTCGCCGCCCTTGGCAAGCGTGGACTGCACCTCTTCGATCATGGCGTCGAGGAACCGCGCGGCGTCTGCCTGCGTGCCCCCAGTGCGACTCGCAATAGCGGCCACGAATTCAGACTTGTTCAACCGAGAACCCTCCTAATCGACAACTCGGACGATTGGACGTTACCCAGCCCTTCCGACGGCAAACAGCCAAATCGCCCCTGAATGACCGCATTCTGCCCACATGCAACGATAAATGCTCGCTATTTGCGGTAAATCGCGGGACCGGGAAATGAGCCGAAAAGCCCACAACGACGCGGGGCGGAGCCGTTTGGCCCCGCCCCATGCATGAAACGCAGTTCCGGTGTCAGTGGTTCTCGACAGCCGTCACGGTGAAGGAGGCGTCAACTTTGACCGTTGCATGGGTGCCGTCGGCCTTGGTGACGTGGGCCTCGTACTTGCCACCGTCCGCGTCGGTCTCAAGGCGATCCACGGTTGCGCCGGGCAACTTGGCAAGGGCGGCAGCCTTCACCTTGGCTGCGGTCTCACCGGTCAGCGGGGTCTCCTGGCCATGGCGACCGCCCGGACCGCCGCGTCCCGAACCCATCAGCGTGTCCACCTGGGTCACTGCGAAGGCGCTGCTCAGCGTGACGTGCACCTCCGTGCCGTCGGACTTGGTGACGTGGGCATGGAAGGTTCCGTCCGACTTCTTCATGGCGCGACCCACGGTCGCCCCGGGAAGCTTCGCGACGACCGCCGCCTTCACCTTTGCAAGCTCGGCTGCCGAGGCGGCCGTGCCCATCTGGCCACCGTGACGACCCGGTCCACCGCGCATACCCTGGTCAACCGAGGTGACGGCGAACGCGCTGCTCAGCGCGACGTGCACAGGCGTGCCGTCCTTCTGGACGACGTGGGCGTGGTAGGTGCCGTCCGGCGCCTTCATGGCCCGCTCGACGGTGGACCCCGCGAGCTTCGCTTGCACCGCGGCGGTGATCTTGGCGAGCACGTCGGCGCTGACCGTCTCACCCATGCCGCGATGACTTCCCCCGCTGCGCCCGTAGCCGTATCCGCTTGGCGCCTGCGTGGTGGAGCCTTGGCTCTGTGCGTTCGGCGTCGTGCTGGTGCTCTGGGCAACGGCCCAGCCCCCAGCTCCGAGGAACGTCGCGGCGGTCAGCGTGGCGAGCGTACGTTTGGTCGTATCAAGCATCGGATGTCATCCCTTCGTCGATGGTCATACCGAGAGTGTCGTCCGGTGACATGTGAATCGAATCAGACGAAGCTTGGAATCAGCTGGGAGTTTCGGCGTCCTCGACGCCGGACGCCAGCGGTGGCTGATCGACCGTTTCGGTTGGACCGTCGACCGGCAGGCGTACGAAGAACGTCGCTCCCGAGCCCACCGACGACTCGACGCCGGCTTCCCCGCCATGTGCACGAGCGATGGCCGCCACGATTGAGAGTCCCAGACCCGTGCCCCCACTCGTGCGGGCCCTCGACGGGTCCGCGCGAAAGAAGCGCTCGAAGACCTTCTCCAGGTGGGCGTCGGACAACCCGGGGCCGGTGTCGGTCACCTCCAACATCACATCGGCACCCATCCGTCGCACGGCCACGTGGACCGGCGTACCGGCCGGCGTGTGGGTGCGGGCGTTGCTCAGCAGGTTGCTGATGATCTGACGCAGTCGCACGCCGTCGCCGGTGACGGTCACGTCGCCGTCCACCGTGACGTCGATCGGATGGTCCTGGGAGACGATCTGGGCGTCGCCCACAAGCTCACGTGCCGCCGCTCCCAGATCGACGCGCTCACGAATGAGCGGGCGGCCCTGGTCGAGTCGGGCGAGCAGCAGCAGGTCGTCGACCAACACGCCCATGCGTTCGGACTCGGCCTCGATGCGGCGCATCGCGTTGGCCAGGTCCTCGGGGCGGTCGACGGCGCCGCGACGAAAGAGCTCCGCGTAGCCGCGCACCGACGTGAGCGGTGTTTGCAGTTCGTGGGAGGCGTCGGCCACGAACTGGCGCAGCCGCTTCTCCGATGCTTCACGCTCGGCGAAGGACTCTTCGATCCGGCCGAGCATCACGTTGAGCGAATGCCCCAGGCGACCGACCTCGGTCGAGCGGTCCTCATCGGCCACGCGTTGGGTCAAGTCACCTTCGGCGATCGCACCTGCTGTCGCCTCGATGTGTTCAAGCGGCTTCATCGCGACGCGCACCAAACGCCAGCCGATGGCGGCCGCCGCAGCCAGGGCGAGAGCGCCGATCGCAAGCTCCAACCACAGGAGGCGAGTGAGCGTCGCGTTCATCTCGGTCAGCGGAACACCGACGGCCAGGTATTGATTGCCGTAGTAGTTCGTTCGAACAAGGCGCGTGCGGAATCGAAACGTGGTCCCGTCGATGGTCCGTTGACTGGTTCCCTTCTCGATACGGCCGGGAGGATCGACGTAACTCAACGATGCAGTGAGTGACCCGTCCAAGTCGTAGAGCCCGGCAGTCCGTCGGGCCGAGCCACCGAAGTCCGGCTCGTTGTGGCCCGGGTCTGGCCGGTCGAGTCCTCGGGGGTCGGCCAGCGCCGCGTCCAGCTGATCGTCCACACGCGAGCTCATGAAGGATCGCAGCGACCCGTAGGTGGCCGCGCCGGCCACGGTCAACCCGATCAGCGTCAGGATCACGGAGACGAGCACGAGACGTGCTCGAAGCGAGGCTGGCCTATGCACGTTGGCGAATGGTGTAGCCGACGCCGCGCACGGTCTGGATCAACGGGCTGCGATCACCGTCCACCTTCTTGCGCAGGTAGCTGATGTAGGTCTCCACCACGTTGGCGTCGCCGCCGAAGTCGTAGCGCCACACATGGTCCAGGATCTGCGGCTTGCTGAGCACACGGCCGGCGTTGGCGAGCAGGTAGCGAAGCAGGTTGAATTCGGTGGGCGTCAAGTCCACGAGTTCGCCGCTGCGGCGCACCTCGTGGGTGTCCTCGTCAAGTTCCAGGTCCGCGTAGGCGAGTTGCTTGCCGGTGCGCTCCTCACCCTTGGTGCGCCGAAGCACGGCGCGCACACGGGCGATGACCTCCTCCAAGCTGAAGGGCTTGGTGATGTAGTCGTCGGCGCCGACGGTGAGTCCACGCACGCGATCGTCGGTGTCGCGACGCGCCGTCAGGAAGATGACCGGCAGGCGACCGTTCGCCCCGTTGGGGAGGCGTCGCTGCACCTCGAACCCGTCCAGGTCGGGAAGCATGATGTCGAGCAGCACCAGATCGGGGCGGAACGATTCCGCCGCGCTCAACCCGCCACGTCCCGTGGCGCTGGTCTCGACCTCGAAGCCCTCGTAGCGAAGCGCGGTGGACAGCAACTGCGTGATGCTGTCCTCGTCGTCCACGACCAATACACGGGCCTCGCCTGTCGTGCCGTTATCGATTCCCATCCTGACTCCCGGTTGGAGAACGCACTCAATCTCGCGTCGGACGCTACGACGCATGTCTGAGTATTCCCTGTGAACATCCTGTGCGCGAGCGTTGACCGCGTTTGGTGATCTCTCAGCAGACCCACAGAGTTCTCAGAGGGCCGTCAAAGCTCGCCGAACGATGCTTCCGACCATGGCTGAACACAACCCCATCCAACGTCGGGACACCACACCGCCAAACCCCACCGACCGTGCCGCACGCACGAACGAACGCAAGTCGCATCTTCGCTCGCTCGCCGTGGCCGGCACCCTCGCATCGGTCGGCGCATTCACAGTGCTCGCGGCATCCAACACCCAGGTCACACAGAGCACGACGCCGCCCGCCACCGAGCAGCAGGTGCAAGACCAGGTGCAGGGACTTGACGACGGGTTCACACAGGTGCCCGACACCACTGCGACCCCCTCTCAGGACGACTTCTTCAATCAAGACGGCTCCGGCGCACAGAGCGGCACCGTTGCGCCGCCGCAGCCGGGCGTGGGACCGGGCGGTACCGGCCCGTCCATGTCAGGTGGCTCGTGATGACCAATCTCACGACCTCCGGCACGACCTTCCGCGCAATGGGCACCGAGATCGCTGTGCGGGTGGGCCACGAGACACCGGCCGCCCTGGTCGCCGAGGTGCGCGACCTGTTCGAGCATTGGGAGGCGGTGCTGAGTCGTTTCCTCCCCGATTCGGAGCTCTCGCGCATCAACGCCGCGGCGGGAACCACGGTGCGCGTCAGTCCGCTGGTGCACCGTGTGATCTGCGAGGCGCTGCGCGCTGCTCGCGCGACCGACGGGGTGTTTGATCCCGCACTTGGCAAGCAACTCGTCGCGGCAGGCTACGCGCAGTCGTTCGACCTTCCGTCCACCACGCAGTTTCGTGTGAGCTCGCCACGACCCGGGGGCGCCTGGCGTGACATCGAGGTGGACGACGCGGCGCAGACGATCAGGGTCCCACGTGGCGTCGCCTTGGACTTCGGCGGCATCGCGAAAGGGATGGCGGTCGACGCCGCGATCGCGGTGCTGAACGCGGGCGGCGCGACGAGCGCTCTGGTGAACGCCGGAGGCGACATGCGTGCCATCACTGCGGGTGAGGCCGGCTGGCCGGTCGGGTTGACCGACGCACCTGGTCAGTTCTTGATGCTCGTCGACGGCGCCGTCGCCACGTCGAGCACGGCACGTCGACGGTGGCGCGTCGGCAGCGAGGACCAGCACCACCTGCTCGACCCCCGCACCGGCGGACCAAGCCGCTCGGGTGTGTGGTCGGTGTCGGTGGCCGCGGCCTCGTGCGCCCACGCCGAGGTGGCCGCCAAGACGGCCCTCATTCTTGGACCCGTCGGCGGCGCGCGTTTCCTCGAGCGCCTGGGCTTCGCTGGACTGATGAGCGGGACCGACGGGACGACAATTCGGATCGGCCAGTGGCCGTCACAGGAGATCGCACAGTGAACACCATCGAATGGATCCTGATTCGCGCGACCGGAATGAGCGCAGTGGTGCTGCTCACCGCGTCGATGGTGCTTGGACTGATGATGTCGCTTCGGATGCGGCCCAAGCGCTGGCCCGCCGTGGTCACCAATGACATCCACCAGTTCGTCACGTCGCTGGCGCTGTGGGTAACCGGCGCTCACCTTGCGCTGCTCATCGTCGACGAGGTTTCGGGCATCCGCCTTCGCGACCTCGTCATTCCGTTCATGGCGAGCTCGCAACCGATCGCCATGGGCGTCGGAACGATCGCGGTTCTTGCCCTCGTCGTCGTGTGGGTGAGCTCGATCAATCGCGCCAAGATCGGCCATGCACGGTGGCGGTCGCTCCACGCTCTGGCATTCGTGGCCTATGTGATGGCGATGGCCCACGGCATCTTCGGTGGCACCGACACTTCCCAGATCTGGGCGTGGCCGGTCTACGCGGCGAGCATCGGCATCGTCGGCTGGCTCACGATGAAGCGCATCC
Source organism: uncultured Actinomycetes bacterium (assembly GCA_937871165.1). GTDB lineage: Bacteria > Actinomycetota > Thermoleophilia > Miltoncostaeales > Miltoncostaeaceae > CALMEC01. The sequence goes on along the minus strand of CALMXK010000122.1, from coordinate 187 downwards.
AGGCGTCGCGTGCCACGCAGCCGCACCCGCACCCGCACGCACCTGCTGTCACGCGACCCGCGGTCGTGGCGACCCGGCCGGCACTGCCTCCCATCACCGATGCCCTGCCAGTTCTTGAACATCGGCCCGTGCCTCAGCACGGACCCCGCAAGCCCGTCCGGCTGTAGGCCCACTGCCGGTCGGCTGC
>CALMXK010000121.1 GCA_937871165.1 uncultured Actinomycetes bacterium | reverse complement strand
CGCTCGCAGATCTCCGGGGGGATGCCGATGCCCGTGTCGGAAACCGACAGGTGGAGCTTCCGGCCCAGCCCGTCCGGGTCCGTCCTCATGCTCGCCTGCACCGAGATTGAGCCGTGGTGGGTGAACTTCAGCGCGTTGCCGATCAGGTTCTGCAAGATCTGACGCAGACGACCGGGATCCGACAGGTAGGACCCGGACAGTTCGGGCGCAATCTCGGTTTCGAGGGTGATGTCGTTCTTCTTGGCCCGGTGGGAGAACAGCTGGACGACGTCGTTGATCACCACCGCGGGTGTGAACGGAATTGATTCGACCCTGAGCTCACCGGCTTCGATACGTGAGAAGTCGAGGATGTCGTCGATCACTCCGATCAGATGCTCCGCCGAGTGGTCGAGCATCCGCACGAGCTCCGTCTGCTGCGGGTTGAGCGGACTTCCGCTCAGCAGGTCCACGAGCCCGACGACACCGTTCATCGGCGTACGGATCTCGTGGCTCATGGTCGCCAGGAAACTCGACTTCAGTCGCGACGCCGCAAGCGCGTTGTCGCGCGCCTCGGCGAGGTCCTTCTCAAACTCGATTCGGGCGGTGACGTCGCGGTACACCCACAGTCGCCCTTGCATCTTGCCGTCCGCGATGATCGGAATGTGATCGCGTTCGAATGTGCGGCCGTCTGCGAACTGCACCACGTCATCGAACACCGGGCGGCCGGCGTCGAAGATCTCCTCCGTGCGGGCCATGAATTCGTCCGGGTGCTTCAGCACCAGGCTGGCCTGCGCGGCGGCGGCTGCACAGCTGGCGCCGGCGAGTTCATCCGGCACCATCGGGCACTGAAAGATTTCGCAAAACCGGGTGTTGGCCAGTCCAACCGTGCGTTCTTCGGTCTCCACGACCACCGCGGCGTTCAGGGAGTCCACGAGCGCCGACAGACGCTGTGTCGTTTCCGTCAGGTGCGCCGTCGCCGCCTGACGTTCACTGATGTCGCGCAGGTAGGCGGTGAACCTCGGCTCCGTGCCCTGCACCACGGTCACCGCGAGCTCGGCCGGAAACTCCGTGCCGTCCTTGCGCAGCGCCGGGATCTCGATCCGGCTTTCGATGATCGGACCCGTGCCGCTTGAGAGGAAATGTTTGAGCCCCGCACGGTGCGCTTCACGAAAGCGTTCAGGGATGACCAGCTGGTCCATCGGCTGGCCCATGGCCTCCGCGCGGGAATAGCCGAACGTCGTCTCCGCCGCGGGGTTCCATTCGGTGATCAGCCCATCGATGCCCATCGAGACGATGCAGTCGAGTGAGGAGCGGATGACCGCCGCGAACTTGCGCTCGTGTTCGCGTGTCGTGTTGAGCAGGCGCAGCGAGGTGACGGCCATGCTGAGTGCACGCGCCATGGACCGAAGCAGGACCAGCTCGCCGGAGGAGAACGGCTCGCTCTCCCGTCGCGCCAGCACCAACCGCCCGTCCAACCCGTCCAGATGCGACTCGGCGGTGACGCAGGCGCCGACCCCTGGAAGCGTGAACGTCGATCCGTGATCGAGCGCATCGAGCAGCGGGTCGCGCACGTCGCTTGACGTTCCCGCGCCGAAACAGGCGAGGAGCACACCTTCGCCCTCGATGGCCCCGAGCTCCGCATCGAGCGCATCGGCGGCCATTTCGGCCGCCGTGTCGAAGACTTCACGTTCAACGTCGCTGGTGTTGATGCCCGCCAAAAAGTCGGCGAGCTTCTGAACCGCCCAGCTGTTTGTGAAGTCGGTTTCCATGATGCGTTTACGCCAAAGCCAGGACGACGAGCGTCTCGTTGTGGAAGCCACTGACTCCCTGAGTGCGGGCGATCTCGCCGTAGGTGTAGAACCCTGCGACGGGCGCGCCGTCAAGGCGCTCGGCGAGCTGAGCCACCTCGTTGATGATTCCGTGCTCACCGAGCACGCTGCGGCGTGCAATGCAGTCGAAGGCGAGCGCGCCGATGGCGGGCTGTCCGTGCAGCCCGTCGAGGGCGTCTTGGCAGGCCTCCGTGGTGGCCGCGGCGACGGAATCCTCGTCACCTCGCATCACCCAGACGCTTGAGCCCTCGGTGACCGACGCGATACACACGAGCGCGCGGCGCTCGAAGTCGGCCTCCCCGATGAACCGAACATGGGCCTCACCGCTGCGTCGTGCAAGGCCGAGGGGGTGATTGATCGCAAAGCGCGTGAACGTCGCCGGATCGTGGCGGGTGTCGCCCGTCGCCTCGAGTCGCTCCAGGTAGACCTCCAACGCCGGGCGACCGTCGAGTTCCAGAACGACGTTGTCCTGACTCGCGGTCACGAGCATCGGCGTGCCGACCGGCTGCCATCCGTGGCGGACGCCGATTCCCATCGGCGCGTCCGACGCGATGAATGCGGACACGAGCGCGTCGGTCATCACCTCGTCGTTGTGGAACTGGTAGGTGGCCGTCATGTTCAGGTCGTCGCCGGCACAGCCGCCGACGAGCGGCACGGATGCGCCGAACACCGAGTAGATGCCGCGCACGATCTCCTGCTGGTCACCGGCAAGGGCATCGGTCAACAGGACGAGCGTTTGATGGTTGCGGCGATCGGCGCGCTCCATCGCGGTCGCCAGATCGGCGCCGGCCTGACGCAGACGGGCACCGATTCCCCGTTGGTCGGCGGTGGTGACGGCGAACCCGTCGCCGCCGATCGCGAAGACGACAACGCTGGCGTCACCCGGGCCGGTTGTTGCGATCTCACCTGCGGTCGAACAACCGATCAGCGGAACCCCGCCCGATGTCGTGTTGATCGCGGTGACGAGGGTCTGCAGGTCGTGGCGCTCAGATGCGAAGACGATCAGCAGCTTGGCGTTCTCGCGTCCGGCGATGGCCGCGGTCGTCGCCTCGGTTGCCGCCTGTTCGGATGATGACGTGGTGGAATGGCCGGTGCCGGCCCAACGCTCGCCCGACATCACGCGGCCCAATCTGACGGCGGGGTGTCCAGGGCGGCGCGGCGAGCGGTGATCGCATCGACCGTGCGCACCAACGTGGCGGTGTCGACCGGCTTCACCAGGTACGCGTCGGCGCCGGCCTCCTGGGCCTTGCGCTGGTCTTCCATACCCCGGCGCGAGCTGATGATGATGTGCATGGCGTCCGGGCGGTGCTTCTTGCTGAACGACAGCAGTGCCAGGCCGTCGGCGTTCGGCAGGCCGATGTCGATGAACACGGCATCCCAGTCGATCTGAGCGGCGAGAAACGGCACTGCCTCCTCGGCGCTCGGCGCGGTGCGGACGATCGCGCCAAGGTGGCGGTCAAGCGCCATGGCAAGCAGCCGCGAGGTGACCGGGTCATCCTCAACGACGATCGCCGAAAACAACGCAGGGCGGGCGACGGGGGTCGGAGGGCGCCGCTGGATCGTCTGCTGAGTGCTGCTCATTCTGGACCTCGATTAATCGTTGTTCGGTCGTTCATGAACTGCATCGGCGCGACGCCTCAAGTTGGACCGTGCTTTCCCTCAAGACCTGCTCAAGGGCGGGTTAGTGCGTGAGGACTTCACTTGTCGGCTCGAAGCGGTATCCGACGCCGCGGACGGTCGCGATGTAGCGATGCGACGTCAGTGCGTCCAGTTTGCGGCGCAGGTTCGAGACGTGCACTTCGACGACGTGATCCTCACCGAACCACTCGGCACCCCAGACCTCGTCGACAAGTCGCCGGCGACTCAACACCTTTCGCGGGCGCCGCGCAAGGGTCGCGAGCAGATCGAATTCGATTCGCGTCAGCTCCAGCGTGGTTCCGCGGACGAGCACCTCACGGGCGTCCTCGTCAACCACCAGATCGCCGGGGGCGTCAGCTGCTGAGGGTACCGGTGCCTGTCCTGCACGTGGCCGGCGCAACATGGCGTTCAGCCGGGCGCTCAGCTCACGCGGCGAGAACGGCTTTGTCATGTAGTCGTCGGCGCCGACCGAGAGTCCCACGATCTTGTCGGTCTCATCGGTCTGGGCGGTCAGCATGACGATGTAGGCGTCGCTGAACGTCCGGATCTGGCGGCAGACCTCAACGCCGCTCATCCCGGGCAGACCGATGTCGAGCACGACGATGTCCGCCGGAGCGGCCCGCATCGTCGTGACGGCGGCAGGTCCATCGACTGCCATGTCCACATCGAAGCCGTCGGCGACGAGCGATCTGGAGATGATTGCGCGAAGCTCTTCGGCGTCTTCGACGACGAGGACTCTGGCGCGAGAATTGGTGGTGACAAGGGGTGCGGACATCGGCGCTGGTGCTCCCGGGAACAACGGCCGATGCGCGGTTTTAGATCATCGCTGCGCGATGCACGTCCCGGCCGTTGGGATGTGCGAGCAGGGAATCAGCCTGCTCCCAAGTTGTGCGGCACCATGTGTATCGGCCGAGAGTGTCCAGAGCATGACTATCAGTGCTCGTCACGATGTTGACGCCGGCTTCGGCGAACGCGGCGATCGTCCGGGGACCGGGACAACGCCACCGTTCGGACACTTCCACCGTCGTATCGGTGTGACGCGCCGTGGAGGCGAGCCAGCGGATCTGGTCGTCGCTGACGGCACATTCGTCCAGGCCGATCTTCGGAAGGATGCTGAACAGATGTGCGAGCACACTGCCGCGGCGGCCGAGCATCGCGTTGATCGTGCCGTCGACGATCCACTCGACCACCTGCTCCCGATTCAACGTCCCGTCGTCGAGCCCGTTGCGCACGTCGTTCGGATGCAGCGGACCGTCAGGTCCGGGGACCTGGTGATCGGCGATGTAGACGTGATCGACTCCGTCGAGGGTGTCCGGCAGGTCAAGCGCGCCGTCGATGTTGAGGATCTTCGCCTCGACACCGCAGTGCAGCCGGATCGGCAGGCGCCCGCGAAGTTCGGCGACGGCGGCGACGAACTGCGGCACCCAGTCGGTGCCGACGCGAACGTGGTCGACGAGCGTCAGCTCATCCAAGCCGAGGGCGATCGCGCGCACGACGTTCTCGCCGATCGTCGCACGTCCATCCGAAAACGTGGAATGGACGTGCATGTCCTGGCTGGGGAACGGGCCCATCATGCGGCACACTCCATCGTGGCGACCGCCGTGTCGAGGAATTCGGCACCGGGAACCACGACGTCCTGCAACATGCGCACCATTGCGACCTCCTCGAACGCGCCGGTGATATGGCCGTTTGGAAGTCCAAGCGCCGCACGGACGATGTAGCGCGGCATGTTGATGCCGGCGGCCACGGTCAGCGCGACCGTCCCCGGAATCCGTGCGTTGATTTCGAGCAGTCGCGCCCGGCCGTTGGCATCGCGGCGAAGCTGGACGTTGCCCATGTGGCTGATGCCCGCGGCGCGTGCGGCAGCGGTGGCGACGGTGATCAGTTCCTCGTCGAACACGGTGCGCGCGGCGACCGCAATCCCGGAGTCCACCTTCAGTCGCTCCCGCGGCACCGCCGCAAGGACGACGCCCGGCCCGTCGCACAACACGTCGACGGAGTACTCGGCGCCGGGCAGAAACTGCTGGGCGATCATCGATCCGTCACGCGGGAGCGCGTCGATCTGGTTCTGTGTCTCGACGCAGACGATGCCGCGCGATCCGCTTGCACGCCGTGGCTTTGCCATGAACGGCAGCGCCCAGTCCCTCGCGTCGAAATGCTCGTCGATCAGCGCGGTCCTTGCTTGCGGGACACTGAGGCCCATGCTCGTCGCGAGCGACCACTTGTCGGTGCACATGTTGATGGTGGGCGGTGCCTCAAGCAGAAGGCGGGTGCCGACCGTGGCAAAATCCTGCCAGCGGCTGGACAGCGGTGAGAACTCGTCCTCCACCGTCGGAACAAGCAGATCGATCTCGTGCTCCACGCACCAAGCGATCATCCAGTCGGCGAAATCGGGGTCGCGGCCCAGTGGCGCGAGTGCGCGGCGATCCTCGTCGACCAGGTAAAGGCCTGCTGCGAACGGATCGGCGTCGAGTGCGAAGATCTCGAACGGCTCGTCGGCGATGGCGCGCATCAGTCCGATTGCGGCGGCTCCGCCGGCGCCTGTGATTGCGATTCTGGTCATGCGACGAGCTCCTTCGTGCGTCCTGCACGTGTTTGTTCCGCAGTGGTGGTGAAGCGTGTGGTGGGTGCGTCCACCTCGGTGTGTCGTGCCACTTCGAGCGGCTCGACGAGTCCGTGCCCCGCGAACCGACCCCAGTAGCGGGCGGTCGCGTGCATCAGCTCAGGTGTCAGGTACGGGCGAGCGCCCTGTGTGGCGTGCGCCGCGATCGCGTCCAGCTTTGCCTGCATGTAGTCGTCGATCCGCACGAACCGGGCCGGACGAAAGTCGATCGTCGTGGATGGCGCCTGGTAGGAGTAGATGCGCGACACGCGGCGCGCCGCGATCATGGTTGCGGTGTGCGCGCTGCGGTGATCCTGATGTGCATCGTTCGGCGTGTGCGTGTAAACGATCTGCGGATCCACCTCGGCGATGACGTTGGAGATCACGTTGATCGTCTCCGGGCCATGCGAGATCATCGTGTCCTCGAGGCCGTGGATGATCAGGCGTGCACCGAGAATTTCGGCGGCGCGGTGCGCCTCGCGGACGCGCTGGCCGGAGTCGCCCCCAGCCTCGCCGCCCGTGAGCGTGAGAATGGTGACGTCGTCACCCGCGTGGGAGTGACGGCGAAGGATGCCCCCGATACCGATCTCGACGTCATCGGGGTGGGCCCCGATGGCAAGCACACGCTCGGCGGTGCGACCCTTGGCCCGTGGACGACTGATCGCACGGCCGATCGCGGCGCGCACACCCTCTGCGCTCAGCGGCTTGACGATGTAATCCTCCGCCCCGCGCTGCATGGCGTCGATCAGGCTGCCGGCGTCGGTCTTCGACGAGATCATCAGGAACGGCAGATCCGGCTTGATGCGCTTTCCGTACTCCACGACATCGGTGCCGCACAGGCCCGGAAGGCCGACGTCGACGAGCACGATGTCCCACTCCTGCTCGCCAAGCAGGGAGACGGCGGCCTCGCCGGAGGTGACCAACATGACGATTGCGCCAAGCTGCTCGGCGAAGTTGACGGCGAGCGCGCCGGTGAGCGGGTCATCCTCGACGACAAGGATCTGCAACGGGCGGACGATTTCGGCCGCTGATCGGAACTCGATAGGTGGTGTGTTCTGGTCTCGGTGTTCAGAGGATCGGTTCATGCGATGAGTATCGACTCAGACCCTCTGAAACACCGCAACCGATCCTCTCGTCACCATCAAGATCCGGACGAGAAAGGTCAAAGGTTTGCGCCCCGGCTCAGGTCGGGTCGGCGAACGCCATCTCGATCGTCAGCGCCACCCCGTCGTCCCGTGCGTAGTAGCGAAACTCGATGCGGTCGGCGTGATGTTTCCATGAGTCGATCTGAAATGGAAACGTTTTCAGCCGGTGCATCCGACGCAGCTCCAACCAGTACGTCTCGGTCCCGTCGGGATAGATCAGACACTCCAGCACCAGGTCCTCGTTGGTGCTCCGGCGAAGCTCGAACGCGTGGCGGTCATAGAGGGGGGCGCCTGCGCCGTTGGTGACGGTTTCGACGGTTTCGTTCGACGTGAAGCCGTTGCCCGCGATCACGTCGACGGTCTCGCGCAGGTACGCAAGGGTCATTTCCATCAGATGATCCCCAGGATGATCTGGCGGATGATCACGATCAGCATCACGAGCTCGAAGATCAACGTGACGCGGTAGAGCAGCCGCCGCTCATGTTCGAGGTCGATCGCGATGTCGAGTCGAAACTCCTCGGTGCCCGGATCGAGCGTCGACGTCGCCCCGATCTCGTCGTCTCGCATCCACACGAGGCGGGTCTGCCCGGCGCTCGTGATGCGGCCGACGATGCCAAGCGCCACAAGCGCTTCCAAATGGCGTGCGCTGACCGACATCTGCTCGCCGATCAGTGAGGAGACCTCGTCGACGCTGTCCGCGATACTTCCACCACGCGGCATCGCCGCGCCGAGGCTGTCGGCCAGTGCCGACAGCTGGTCGATCTCGTTGTCGACGCTGGAGCCACGGCCAATCGTCGGCTGGGTGATGGCGACGAGCCGTGTCCGTCCCTCACCGACCACCCGGCCGAATGCACCGAGTGCGATGAGGGCCTCGATCTGCGACTGGCTGATCCGGATCTGTTGCCCGGTGGTTCCCTCGACCCAGCCTTGGAGCGCCGCCGCGTCGTCCGGTGCGCTCCCTCCGGGTGCGAGCGTTTGCGCAAGCGTCCGTGCAAGTCCGCGAAGTTCGTCAAGGTCCGCGTCCTCGGACGTGGTGCGGCCGGGTTCGTCGGGTGGAACCGGCTCGGGGGCATTCTTAGGGATGGCGCTCATCCCTTCCCGAACCATCCGAACCCGAACGCCACGACACATGCGATTTCGACGACCGCCAAAATGATCACCATCGTGCGGGTACGACGGGTTGCGCGCTGGAGGCCTGCGAGCTCGGCGCGTTTGTGTCGCAGATGGTCAGGGGGAGCGTCAGTCATCGGGTGCGGTCGTAGAGACGGCCTTGACAAAGCTACGCCATCATCGGCGAATGTCCTCGTCGGCCCCGTTGCGAGGTCATGGCAGGGCAGGTTCGTGCCGATAAATCGGAGGCACGGCGATTCCAGGACGTGGCCGTGCGCCCGCGAAAATGATCGCCCACTTCATTCAACCGTCGATTGGCGACGGTCTCACGACCTCCGCTTCGATCACGTCGGGTCGTGCGATGACGACGGTGGATCTGCTGATCTCGGTCGGCTGCATCGCAGCCATCCTGATCGCGGTGTTCATCGTGTGGCGCATCCGTCGCCTGAAACTGCGGGTCGGTTACTCGCACATCGAGTACTTCCCGCCTCGTCCGGACACGACCGCCGAGGACGGCGACGGACATTGACCGGTCTCCTGGAATGGGCGGTCATCTCCGTCTGCGTCTTCCTGGTGCTGCTGAGCTCGCTCCCGTTGTTCACCGGGGTCTACCAATTCGCTTCGGTGGGTCGCTCGGTCTTTGCGACCCACCTTGAGGCCGTCGACAAGTTCGAGCCCAACATCAGCATCCTGATTCCGGCATGGAACGAGGGTGCGGTGATCGCCGCGACGATCGATCGTCTGATGGCACTGCGCTACCCGCCGGAGCGGCTGCGTGTGTACGTGGTCGACGACGGATCGACCGACGAGACGCCGCGGGTGGTGATCGACAAGTCGCGCGAGTATCCGGGCAACGTCTACCACCTGCGACGGGTGGCAGGCGGGGAAGGCAAGGCGCACACGCTGAACTTCGGCCTCGAGGTCCTGTGGCAAGGACCATGGACCGAGGCGGTGCTCATCATGGACGCCGACGTGATCTACTCGGCGGACTCGCTGACGAAGATGGCGCGCCACTTGGCGGATCCTGAGATCGGGGCGGTGACCGCCTACATCAAGGAGGGCAGCGCCAACCCCAACTGGGTGCAGCGATTCGTGACCTTCGAGTACATCACCGCCACGGGTGCGTCGCGACGCGCGCAGAACAGCCTCGGGTTCCTGGCCTGCCTGTCGGGCGGTGCGCAGCTGCACAGCCGCGAGAACCTGATGGCGATCGGCGGACAGATCTTCAGTGACACGTTGGCGGAAGATACGTTCACCACCTTCCGCACGCAGCTTCAGGGGCGCCGTGCAATCTTCGAGGCCAACGCACTCGTGTACGCCGAGGAGCCGGACAGCCTCGTGGGCCTGTGGAAGCAGCGCGTTCGGTGGGGGCGCGGCAACGTGCAGATCACCCAAGTGTTCCGCGACCTGTGGTTCAACCGCTCCGCGCATCCCACGATGGGGTCGTGGGGGATGGCGTTGATGTGGTTCTCCATCTTCTTGATGCCGCTCTTTCAGATCGGTGCCAGCACCGGTCTGATCGTGCTCTACTTCCTCAACCCGCCGGCCGCCTGGCGCATGTTCACGGCGTACTGGGTGTTTTCGGGCATCGTCTATCTGATCGTCACGATGACGTCGTTCGTGGTCGACGACGAATCGGCGAAGAAGTCATGGTGGGAAGGGCTCCTGTTCCCCGGGCTCATCTCGCTCGGCGTGAACCTGTACGCCCTGTTCCCATTCTTGTTCGCGCCACTCGCCGGCGTGGTGAATCCCAGGGCCCATGGGTGGACCAACATGGCGATCGCGCTCTTCCTCTACTCGTGGCTCACCCTGTCGATGCTGGTCTCGTATAGCGGGAAGGCGCTCGAGGGAACCAAGTTCAAAAAGCTGGCGCCAATCGCGCTGTACATCGGCGGATACGGCTCGTTCCTGTGTGCGGTCACGTTCGGCTCCTACATGAAGGAACTGCTCGGGGCGGAGATGAAGTGGGACAAGACGGAGAAGACCGGCAAGGTCACCGGCTGACGGTTTCCGGAACGTGTGCGCGTGTGTCGTCGCGCCCCTGATCGTGTCCTGACCGATCGCGGTTGCGGCCCTTGGCTGATCGTTGCGATCGGTGATATACGTTGACCCGTTCACCGAGAACGCTGCCGTACAGCAGGAGAGTGCGATGTCAGCAGACTTCAACGCCTGGAACCGGAAGATCATCGACGAGTTCCGGGCGAATGGTGGCAGGGTCGGTGGAATGTTCGAGGGCTCACCCCTCGTGGTGGTCCATACGACGGGCGCCAAGACAGGGACGGCGCGCGAGAACCCGCTGGTGCCGTTGATCGACGGGGCGCGGATGTACGTGTTCGCGTCGAATGGTGGCGCTCCGCGAAACCCGGACTGGTACCACAACCTGAAAGCCAACCCGGCGGTGCGGGTTGAACATCTGATGGAGACGTTCGACGCGACGGCAGTCGAGGTCGAGGACGCGGTCGAGCACGAACGGGTCTATTCGATGCAGGCATCACGGATCCCGAGCTTCGCCGACTATGCGCAGCAGACGGCCCGACGCATCCCGGTGATCGAGCTGGTGCGTTCGTAGCGTTTCGGGTGTCGAGGGGGCTCAGCCGACATCCCGGCGTGGCACTGGTGACGTTCCTGTCTCTTATACACATCTCCGAGCCCACGAGACTAAGGCGAATCTCGTATGCCGTCTTCTGCTTGAAAA
>CALMXK010000120.1 GCA_937871165.1 uncultured Actinomycetes bacterium | reverse complement strand
GAAGACGGCATACGAGATTCGCCTTAGTCTCGTGGGCTCGGAGATGTGTATAAGAGACAGGGGCCAGCGCTCCTGCGCGGCGGCGGGCGCGATGGTCGCCGGATCGCACCTGGCGCGCGACGGGTCCATCGCCTCCAGCGGACGAATCGCCGGGGCACGCCACGTCTCGTAGGTGGCGCACGCGGCGTCCGGATCGCCGCGGTGGGCGGTGATCGCCTGTGCCAGCGCATGTGCGTCGGCCATGCCGACTCCTGCGCTCGCCCCGGTCTCCGGACCGAAGAAGTGCGCCGCATCACCGATCAGTACCACCCCGGGAGTCCACCATTGTGGGCAACGAAGCAGCTGCGGCTGGTCGTAGAAGACCTCGTCCATGGAACGTACCCCGCGGACCGCATCGGCCGCTTCGGGAAGCAGCCGTTCCCACGACGCGATCAACGCGTCGCGACCGGGAGCGAGCGCGGCCTCACGTCCCACCGGATCGGTTGAGCGCCATCCGAACGACCCTTCCGGCCAGCTGAGCAGTCCGATGTGGCCACCATTCGACATGTACGCCATCGCGAACGACACCGGGCTCGGCACGTCGCTCATCCACTCGATCTTGCCCTCCGCCGTAGTGACGACTTCCGCGGTCAACCCGGCCATCTGCCGCACCCGTGAGTTGCGCCCGTCGCACGCGACCACCAGGTCCGCCGCGACCATCTCAGAGCCACCGTCGCCGTCGATCTGAACGCCGGTCACTCGGCCCGTGTCGTCGTGCACCAGCCCGTTCACGCTCACGCCGTAGCGGGCCGGCGCGCCGTCGGCGAGTTGGTGCAACAGCCAGCCGACAGCGACGGCAATCGCGGCCGGCGTGCCGTCCGGCTGCGTTCCGATCGCTCGGCCACGCGCCTGCAGATCGTCCAACAGACCAAGCTCCTGCACGGCTCCAAAACCGTGGTGGCCGAGCATGAAGCCACGCGGCACAAACTTGCCGGGCGTCATTCGTTCCAAGATGACGGCGTCGTGTCCGTGCAGCGCCAACAGACGCCCGAGCGTCAGCCCCACCAGCCCGCCACCGCAGATCGCGACACGCATGGCACAAGCATATGCCCCAGGGACGACGCAGGGCTGCGTCACGCGGTCGAGCGGCGATCGCCGACAATGCCATGCCCGCCTGCGACACCGAACGCAGGTTCCCTCTACGATGGTCGGATGGCGCTCGCCCCCGCCGCCGCGTTTCACCCCGTCGTCGCCGATTGGTTCGGGCGTGCGTTCGCCGCGCCCACCGACGCGCAGCGCATCGGGTGGCCCGCGATCGCCGCCGGCAACCACACACTGATCGTCGCACCGACCGGCAGCGGCAAGACACTCGCCGCATTCCTGTGGGGGATCAACGACCTGGTGGAGCGCCGTCTGGCGGGCGACGAAACCGGGCGGCTCATCTACATCTCCCCACTCAAGGCACTCAACTACGACGTCGAGCGCAACCTGCGCGGGCCGCTGGTGGGCATCGCCGACGCGGCCCGTCGCCACGGACTGGAGCTGCCGCCGATCAGCGTCGGGGTTCGGACGGGAGACACCCCGCAGCGCGATCGCCAGCGCATGTTGCGCACCCCGCCGGACATCCTCATCACCACACCCGAGAGCCTGTACCTGCTGCTCACCTCGCGCGGCATCGACATCCTGGCGGGCGCCACGAGTGTCATCGTCGACGAGATTCACGCGGTCGCCGCCACCAAACGCGGCGCCCACCTGGCGCTCAGCCTGGAACGCCTGACACGCGCATCGGACACGCCGGTGCAGCGCATCGGCTTGTCGGCGACGCAGCGACCCCTTGCGGAGATCGCCCGTTTCCTCGGCGGGCAGGACGGGGACGCGCCGCGGTCCGTGACGATCGTCGACGCGGGTCAGCGAAAGCCGCTCGACCTGGAGGTCGTCGTTCCCGTCGACGACATGGCCGACCTCGCGAACCCCGGCGCACCGACGATCCCTGATCCGTTGCACATCGCCGGTGACGGACCCACGCGCAACTCAATCTGGCCCGCCATGTATCCCGCGCTGCTCGACCTGATCCGCGCGCACCGCTCCACCCTTGTGTTCGTCAACAACCGGCGCCTGGCCGAGCGGCTGGCGCTGCGGCTGAACGAACTTGCCGAGGAGGAGGTCGCTCGCGCGCACCACGGCTCGCTGGCGGCGGCGCAACGCGTGATGATCGAGGAGGAGCTCAAAGCCGGACGTCTGCCCGCACTGATCGCGACCAGCAGCCTGGAGCTCGGCATCGACATGGGCGCCATCGACCTGGTGATCCAGGTGGAAAGTCCACGAAGCGTGGCTCGCGGCATTCAGCGTGTCGGCCGTTCGGGCCATCACGTGGGCGGGTCGAGTCGCGGCAAGATCTTCCCCAAGTACCGTGGTGACCTGCTCGAGTGTGCGGCCGTGGTCGCCAACATGCGAACGGCCGACATCGAGTCCACGCACGTCCCACGCCTGCCGCTCGACGTGCTCGCCCAACAAATCGTGGCGACCGTCGCCGACACGCCATGGAGCGTCGACGACCTGTACGCACTGGCGCGCGGCGCGTACCCGTTCGCCGAGCTCAGCCGCGATCAGCTGGAGGGTGTGATCGACATGCTCGCGGGCCGCTACCCCAGCGACGAGTTCGCCGAGCTCGCGCCGCGGGTGATCTGGGACCGCACCGACGGGGTCGTGCGGGGACGACGCGGCGCGCGACAACTTGCCGTCCAAAACGCCGGCACGATTCCCGACCGCGGCATGTACGGGGTGTACCTGCTCGACGGCAACACGCGGGTCGGCGAGCTGGATGAGGAGATGGTCTACGAGGCGCGAAACGGCCAGACGTTTCTGCTGGGGGCGACGACGTGGCGGATCGAACAGATCACTCGCGACCGGGTCATCGTCTCCCCGGCACCGGGCGCACCAGGCGCCATCCCGTTCTGGAAAGGCGAGGGCGTTGGACGCCCCGTCGAGCTCGGTGTTCAGGTGGGGCGGCTGGCGCGGGAACTCGTGGCGGCGCGTCCCGCGGTGGCGGAACGCAGGCTCGTCGAGGAGTCGGCGTTCGACGCGCGGGCCGCGCGCAACCTGATGGCGTATCTGCACGACCAGGTTGACGCCACCACCGCCGTGCCGAGCGACACGACCATCGTCATCGAGCGGTTTCGCGACGAAATCGGGGACTGGCGCGTGTGCGTGTTGACCCCGTTCGGTGCGCGGGTGCACGCGCCGTGGGCCATGGCGCTGCAGGCGCGGCTTCGCGATCAGGCCGGGCTGACCGCTCACGCGATCTGGACCGACGACGGCATCGCCGTCCACCTGCCCGACGCCGACACGCCACCGGACGCCGACATCATGCTGTTCGATCCGGCTGAGATCGAAGACATCGTGGTGGGCGAGCTCGGCGCCACGGCCCTGTTCGGTGCGCGCTTTCGGGAGAACGCTGCGCGCGCCCTGCTCATCCCTCGCCGAGGGCCGGGCAAGCGCACGCCGCTGTGGCAGCAGCGTCTGAAGGCCGCGTCCCTGCTGGAGGTCGCTCGCCGCTACGGCAGCTTCCCGATCATCCTCGAGACGTATCGCGAATGCCTGAACGACTGGTTCGACCTGCCCGCCCTGCGCGACATCCTGCGCCGTATCGGGTCGCGTGAGATCGCCGTGATCGCCGCCGAGACCGCCACCGCGTCGCCGTTCGCCGGGTCGCTGCTGTTCGAGTATGTGGCCACCTACATGTACGAGGACGACACGCCGGCGGCGGAGCGGCGGGCAACTGCATTGTCGCTCGATCGCGACCTGCTTCGTGAACTGCTCGGCCAGGAGGAGCTGCGCGACCTGATCGACCCGGGGGCGCTCGGCGACCTGGAAGACGATCTGCAACACCGCTCCGAGCGCACGCGCGCGTACGGAATCGACGGCCTGCACGACGTCCTTCGCCGGGTGGGCGACCTGAGCGCCGCCGAGGTCGCCGAGCGCGTTCGCGAACCTGAACACGCGACCGAGTGGCTCGCCACGCTCACGGCCGAGCGCCGCGCCGCACAGATCCGCGTTGCGGGCGAGGAGCGGTGGATCGCCGCAGAAGACGCTGCGCGCTACCGCGACGGCATCGGTGCGGTCCCGCCGACCGGTCTGCCCGACGCCTTCCTGGAACCGACCACCGATGCGCGCCGCGGCCTGGTGGGCCGGTACGCACGCACGCACGGACCGTTCACCCCGGTCGAGGTGGCGGCACGTCTCGGCATCGATGTGGCCGAGGTCACCCAGGATCTGGTGCAGCTGGAGGAGATCGGCACGCTCGTGCGCGGGGAACTTCGCCCAGGAGGCGCGGGCCGGGAGTGGTGCGACGCCGACGTGCTGCGACGACTCCGCCGGGCGAGCCTCGCCGTGGCGCGCCGTGAGGTGGAGCCGGTGGATCCGCAGGTCCTCGGTCGGTTCCTCCCGCAGTGGCACGGCATCGGTCGCCCCCACCGCGCGCCCGGCCCCGATGCGCTGCGCGATCTGATCGTTCCGCTCCAGGGTCTCGCACTGCCGGTTGCGCAGTGGGAAACGGAGGTGTTCCCCGCACGCCTTGGCAGCTATTCCACGACGTGGCTCGACCAGCTGGCCGGTGCCGGTGAGGTCGTCTGGGTCGGCGCCGGAGCCATGGGCCGCGACGCCGGTCGCATCGCGCTGTACTTCCGCGATGACGCCCCGCTTCTCGGCCCACCGCCGTCGGACCCGGCGCCCGACGGACCGATCGCCGACGCCATCCGTGGCGCACTCGCAACGGGCGCGGCATTTTGGGACGACATCCTGGCGGGCACCGACGGCGCTTCGCAGGAGATCTTCACGACGCTGTGGCAGCTGGTGTGGGCCGGCGAGGTCACCAACGATCTGTGGATGCCGCTGCGCGCACCGCGTCGCCTGCCGGCGGTGCGACCGATGAGCGGACGCTTCAGTCGACGTGGGGCACGTGGGGGCGGCGCCGCTCACGGCGCGACGTCCGGCCGGTGGTCGCTCACTGACCGCCTGTTCGCACGTGGCGCCGATGCGGATGCGCGGGCGCGCGCCCACGCGGAGATCGTCCTGGAGCGCCACGGGGTCGTCACGCGCTCGGGAGTTCTTGCCGATGGGCTGCCGGGTGGCTTCGCCGGCATCTACCGGGCGCTCGGCGAGGTCGAGACGTTGGGACGGGCTCGCCGCGGGTACTTCCTGGCGGGGATGGGCGGCGCACAGTTCGCGCTCCCGGGAGCGGTGGAGCGGCTGCGCGACATGCGCGAGCCACCGGAGGGTGAGCCGACGGCGCTTGTCATCGGCGCCGCCGATCCCGCCCAGCCGTATGGAGCCTCGGTGCCGTGGCCGGCACGAACCGACGCGCGCGGCCCGTCGCGGACCTTCGGCGCCCAGGTGGTGCTGGTGGACGGCGAGGTGGTCGTCTTTTTGGAACGCGGCGGCAAACGACTGCTTATCCTCACGGCGCTCGATGATGCCCGCGTGGCGATCGCACTCGACGCGCTTGCCGAATGGATCCGGGCGGCGCGTACGCGCAAGGTGGCGATCGAGCGCGTCAACGGCGAGCCGGTGTTCGGCACGCCGATCGAGGCCGCATTGATCCGCGTGGGCTTCACCACCGGGCTCCGTGCACTCGAACTTCGCGGAGATGACGCCCCGCGGGTGGCTCGTGTGTGACCTCACCCCGCCGACCGCGCGTCCCGGCGCTGCTGTGACGACCTGCCGGTGGTGGCGTTCCCGCGCCGTCGCACCGTCGCTGCGCGAGAATCCCGAACCATGAGCACCCCGGATTCCCTCCACCCGCGCGAGGCCCTGTTCGACACCGACGAGCAGGTGCCCGACCTTCCCGTCTGCGACCACTACTGCGGCGTCGAGTCCCGCATGCGAAAGAGCCTTCAGCTGCAGGCCGAGATGGGACCGGTGTTCGACGTGACGCTGGACGGCGAAGACGGAGCGCCGGTCGGTGGGGAGGTCGAACACGCGCACTTGATGGCCGAGCTGATCGATTCGCCGCTGAACGCCTTCGACCGCGTCGGGGCGCGCCTCGTGCCGATCGCTCATCCGGCCTTCGAGCCCATGCTTGCCGCCCTGCTGCCGCGCGCGGGCGCGCGCCTTGCCTACCTGATGATCCCAAAGCCACGTGGCGTAGCGGACATTGACGCCGCAGCCGCAGCCGTGGATCGCGTCGCCGCCGAAGCCGGCCTGACGCACCGCGTCCCGTTGCATGCGTTGGTCGAGACGCACGGTGCCCTGCGCGAGGTGCAGGCGATGGCAGCGCACCCGCGCATCGAGTCGCTGTCGTTCGGTCTGATGGATTTCGTGTCTGCACATCGGGGCGCGATCCCCCAGACGGCGATGACCGCCACGGGCCAGTTCGACCACCCGCTGGTGGTGCGTGCCAAGGTCGAGATCGCGGCCGCCTGCCACGGCCACGCCAAGGTGCCGTCGCACTGCGTGGTGACCGAGTTCACGGACACTGCCGCGCTGCGGACCGCGGCCGAGCAAGCTGCCAGGCAGCTCGGCTACACACGGATGTGGAGCATTCATCCTGACCAGATCCGCCCGATCGTCGACGCCTTCACGCCGACGGCGCAGGAGATCGACCAGGCGATCGCGATCCTCACCGCCGCGCGCGACGCGCACTGGGCACCGATCCGTCACGGCTCACCGGGACGCGAGCAGCTGCACGATCGCGCGAGCTACCGCTACTTCTGGCAGCTGTTGCAACGTGCCCATCGCACGTCGTTCGCCGGCGGTCCGCAGTTGCCCCACGAGGTGAGGCTCGCCTTCTTCGATCCGCCCGTGACCCGTGGCTGACACACCTCGGGCGGCGCAGCTTTGCTCACTGCGACCGCAACCGACGACTGCCTGCCTCACAGCTCCAGCGTGAAGAACGAACTGAACGGATCGTCCGCGGGATAGGACCCATAGGCCTCACATGGCACGAATCCGAACCGCGTGTACAGACGGCGTGCCGGTCCGAACGATTCCTCGGGACCGGTCTCGAGGCTCACCCGCGTGTAGCCGCGCCGCCGCGCAACGTCGAGGAGATGTGCAAGCAGCGCAGCCGCGACACCACGGCGAAGATGGCGTTCAGACGTCCTCATCGACTTGACCTCACCGTGCGTGTCGTCCAACGCCTTGAGCGCCGCGCATCCCATCAGATCGTCGCCGTCCCACGCGGTCCACAGCGTCACATCCGGTGAGCGCAGTTCCCCGAGGTCGAGGGCATGCACGCTCTCGGGCGGTGACGTCGCATACATGGCACTCAAATGCGTGTTCAGGAGTGCGTGCACCTTGGGATCGCTCAGGTCATCTTCGACAATGCGCCACGCGTCGCTCATCCAATCCTCCTCGATGTTGCCACGTTCGCTTCAGGGCCTCCGATCCAACCACTTTTGAGGACGCAATCCGACATCCAGCCGGCAGCAAGTGGCAGACGTGACAAACCTTTGCACGATCGGTATGGTCCGAATATGTCTGTCCCAGTGTCCGAGATCATGTCGCCCATCGAAGCAACGGTCGGTGCCGATGCCACGCTCCGTCAGGCCGCCGTACGCATGGGCCAGTACCGCACCGGCGCCGCGTTGGTGATCGACCCCACCTTGCCGGGGCCGGGCATCGTCACCGAACGCGACATCCTTCGTGCGCTCGCCGAGGGCCACGATCCCGATGAAGCACGGGTCGGGGACTTCATGCACAGCCAGCTCATCGCGGCGTCACCGAGTTGGCCGGCAACCCAGGCGGCCGAGAAGATGATGAAGCACCATATCCGCCATATCGTCGTCTTCGAAGAGGCCCACCTGGTCGGAATCCTCTCGATGCGCGACGTCATCAAGGTGCTCGGCCTGCATGTCAGCGAGGATCAGGTACGCGCCTGACGCACTCGCGCGTCAGTGCACCACGCGCGTGAGCTCATCCAGGCTGGTCTCGCCGGCGATGACGGCTTGCAAGCCGTCTTCCAGCATCGGGCGCATGCCTTCCGCCTGCGCCTGCAGCGCGATCTCGCTCGGCGATGAGCGTCCAAGCGTCAGTCGTTCGATCGACGGGCTCATCAGCAGCGCTTCGGCCACGCTGAAACGCCCCCGGTAGCCGCTGCCGGAACACTCTGCGCAACCGCGTGCACGAAACAGCGTGGTGGACGTGCGTTCGAATTGCAGGCTGTGGCGCGCCACGATCTCCTGAAGTGACACCTCGCCTTCCGGAAATGGCTCTTTGCACGCAGGACACAACCGGCGCACCAGGCGCTGTGCAAGCACCCCGCGGACGGCGCTCGTGATCAGAAACGGCTCGATGCCCATCTCGGTCAGGCGGGCGATTGCCGATCCCGCGTCGTTGGTGTGAAGGGTCGCAAGCACGAGATGGCCCGTGAGCGCGGCTTCCACCGCGATGCGCGCCGTCTCGACGTCACGCACCTCGCCGATCATGATGACGTCGGGATCGCAGCGCAGCATGGAGCGCAACCCGCTCGCAAACGTCAGCCCCGCCTTCGGCCGCACCTGCACCTGGTTGACACCGGCAAGGCGATACTCGACAGGGTCTTCCACGGTCATGATCTTTCGCTCCACCCCGTTCAGACGATGGAGCGTCGCGTAGAGCGTGCTGGTCTTGCCCGATCCCGTCGGACCGGTGACGAGCACCAGACCGTGCATCTGGGTGAACGCTTGCTCATAGCGGTCAACCGTGAGCTTGGAGAAGCCAAGCGCGCCGATGTCCACCATCGCGTTCGACTGATCGAGGATGCGGATCACGACGCTCTCGCCACCCACGATCGGCAGTGTCGCGATGCGCAGATCGAGTGCGCGACGTCCAACGCGAATCGCGACGCGCCCATCTTGGGGGACCCGGCGTTCGGCGATGTCGAGCTCGGCGAGCACCTTGAGCCGACTGATGATGGCCGGTCCGCGGGAGATCGGCACGGATGTGACGGCACGAAGCAGTCCATCGATGCGAAAGCGCACCATCAGCTCGCCCTGCTGAGGTTCCATGTGAATGTCCGAAGCCCCCTCGGACACTGCGCGGGCGATGACCGTGTTGACGAAGCGGATCACCGGGCCGTCGTTCTCACCGACCGCCACGTCGTGTTCGCCGATGTGCACCGGCTCGCTCGCGTCGGCATCCATCTCGGCGGCAAGCGCCTCGACATTGCCGCCGACACCGATGTGGGCGATGATCGCCTCCGGCATCGCAAGACCAGGACGGATGCTCTCCCCGAGCAGCAGCTGCAGATCGTCGATGACCGTCAGATCCGTGGGGTCTGCCATGGCCACCACGATCGTGCCGTCACCATCACGGCGGGCGGGGAGCGCCAGGTAGCGCCGCGCCACATCGGGTGCCAGGCGACCGACGAGCTCCGCGGCCGGGGGCGTCGACATCGACAGGTACTCGACACCAAGCCGCTTGGCAACGGCCTGCGCCACCTGTTCGGGCGTCAACCGCTTGTCGGCGATCAGCAGCTCGCCCAGCCGACCGCCTTCGGCCCGCTGACGTGTCAGCAGGTCGGCGAGCTCCTCGTCGGAGATGAGCCCCATTTCGAGCAACACGCGACCCAATCGGGCGCGCTGCGGCCTGTTTGTCGGTTTGTCCGAACCGGACACGAAGCCGGAGCCTCCCCCTGCTGGATGATGTCGCATCTCCAATGATCGACACGACGCGCGTCGAACATGAGGCGACGGGTCAGCCTGCGGTCTCCGTGATGGCTCGTACGACATCGCTTCCGAGCGCGGCCGCCTGCGCGCGGGTGAGGCCTGAATGGTTGGTCAGCACCACGACCACCACCGGACCCCGCGGGGCGAAGGCGATCGCGACGCTGTTGCGGGTGTTGGAGATCCACCCGTGCTTCTGCGCCACCGGTATCGCCGCGGCAAATCCCTGCCGTACGATGCCGATGTTGTCCGCTTCCGCCTGTGCCGAAAGCAGATTGCCGAGCAGCAGTCGGGCCTGAGCGACGGTCATCCCGGTGGCGCTCAGTGCCGCTGACTCGCCGCGCGCGGCGCGATGAATGGTCGTGATGGCACGACCCATGTCGGCTGCGGTGGTGACGCGACCGGTGCGAAGCGGGGGTTGGTTGACCGTCGTCACCGGAGGCGCAGCCGTCGCGACGATGTAGTTGCCGGGGTAGGTGGAGTTCACGGCGCCCAGGCGAGCCAACCCGGCTTGGGCGCCGGACGGTCCGCCGATGGCGTTCATCAGGCGGTTGGGCGCCAGGTTCGAACTCCAGCCACCGATGGACGCGATGTCGACCGCGAGTGGCGACTGTTCGGGTCGAACACCGGTACGCCGCATGGCCTCCACCATGACACCGAGTTTGACGGTCGACGCCGCCGGGAACTTCGCACCGGCGTTCCAGCTGCCGGCGACTCCGGACTCGAGGTCATGCACCCAGATGCCCGAGATCCCGTTGAACCTGCCGGCCGCTGCACGAAGACGGCTCTGCAGCGCGCTGCTTGCGGTGGCGGGCTGCACCGAGTGGCGTGCGCTGGTGGGCAACAACCACACGCGGGACGAGCGCGCGGTGGCGATGACACGACCGTCGCGGCGAAAGCGGACCTGCAGGTCGTAGCGGCCGGGAGCCGCCACCAGGCGCGCCCACGCGGTGCCATCGCTTCGCAACTGCAGCGGCCCGACCACGCGCCCGCCGATCACAAGTTCCGCAGACGTGGCCCCTGTGGGGCGGCGCGCGATCATCTGACCGAAGAACGCTGCGCCCGGCCGCGGCTCGCGCAAGGTCGGAGGTGGTTTCACGACAGGACTCGATCCGGCACGGCATGCGCTGCGGGTCGACCGCATCTTGGAACGGGCCGCTGCGGCGGCGGTCCGGGCAGCACGGACTCGTGTCGGAGACAGGCGGTCGTAGCCGTCGGCGATGGCCGTGCTCGCCTCGGCGAACCGGACGGCCCACCCTCCGTATGCCTGGCAGGTGGCGGACACCGCCCCGGCTGCGCGCAACGCCTCACGCATTCCACGGGCACGGTCGTACGCAAGCTGTACCGATGCCGGCGACGACGCGGATGCCGCAGCCGTCGCCCGCTCCACGCCGGCCGCACGCCCTGCCGCAGTCAGCATGGCGGTGTCGGTGGCCACGGCGCCACTTGTCGGGATCAGCCAGATGACCAGCGCAAGCGTGGCACGTGTGATGCGCATGGATCGAGTGTAGTCACAAGTGTGCGCAACGAAAACCCCACCTCGCCGAGCTGCGCCCGCGTGTCTTCTTCGGCGATTCTTCACCAAGTCGATCAAGCGGTCGCCACCCGCCTGGGTATGCTGACTCGCAGCAGGCGGCCACCCCGATGGCCGCCATCATGGACACGACACACTGGAGTACATGTGAGCACGGCTGAGGCGTTGCCGCCGTCACCCCCGAGCACTGCTGTGGTTTCCGCCCGCGGAATCATCCGCCGGTTTGGAGAGGGCGACACGGCGGTGGAGGCGTTGCGGGGCGTCGATCTGGACCTGGAGCGCGGCAGTTTCATCGCCATCATGGGTCCATCCGGTTCGGGCAAGTCGACGCTGATGCACATCCTGGCCGGTATCGACACGCCGACCGCCGGGACGGTCTGGGTGAACGGCACCGAGATCACCGCCATCAAGGACAAGGCGCTCACGCTCTTTCGACGCACGAACGTGGGCTTCGTGTTCCAGTTCTTCAACCTTCTGCCGATGCTGACCGCCGCCGAGAATCTCGACCTGCCGCTGTCGATCGCAGGGTCGAAGCCCGACGCCGAGTGGCGGCGCCACCTGGTCGACGTGGTCGGACTCGGCGACCGCCTGTCGCACCGTCCGTCGGAGCTCTCAGGCGGGCAGCAGCAGCGTGTCGCCATCGCGCGGGCGCTCATCAACCGCCCGGCCGTGGTGTTCGCCGACGAACCGACCGGCAACCTGGATTCGAAGAACGGCACTGAGATCCTGAACCTGCTTCGCCAGTCCGTCGACGAGTTCGGTCAGACGATCGTGATGGTCACGCACGACCCGAAGGCCGCGGCAATCGCGGATCAGGTGATGTTCCTCCAGGACGGCCACATCGTCCGCGTGGAGCAGCACATGGACGGGGACGCCATCTTCGACGTGATGAAGACGCTCGAATAATGCTGCGCCTCGCCCTTCGAAACATCATGGCGCGCAAGCTCCGCTTTGCGCTCACGGCCATCGCCATCATCCTCGGCACGGCGATGATGAGCGGCACGTACGTGCTGACCGACCAGATCACCGGCGCCTTCGACGAGATTTTCGCGAAAGCCAATGAGGGTGTCGATGTCATCATCGCCCGCCAACAGAAGTTCGACTCCCAGCAGGGCGCGGCACCTGCGCCGATCGACCAGAGCGTCGTCGCCCAGGTCAAGGCGGTCGACGGGGTGGACGCCGCCGAAGGGCAGCTCCAAGGAACCGCGTCGCTTGTGGTCGATGGGAAGAGCATCGCCTCCATCGGCGGGGCGCCGTCGCTGCTCGTCACCACTGCCGTCGAGCCACGCTTCAACTCGTCGATCCCGGCGGTCGCCGGTCGGGCGCCGAGCGCACCCGGCGAGATCTCCGTCGACGAGGCGTACGCCAAGCGGGCGAAGGTCTCCGTGGGACAGCGTGTGGAGGTGTCCACGCCGACGGGACTTCACCCCGCGACGCTCGTCGGCATCTTCAAGTTCGGCGACTCGGGTTCGCTCGGCGGGACGACGCTCACTGCTGTGACCGTGCAGGACGCACAGAAGTGGCTCGACCTGCCGGGCAAGGTCACGACAATCGCCGTCGCCGGACGTGTCGGCACCGATCCGGCGTTGTTGAAGTCCCGAATCGGGAAGATCCTGCCGCAGGATCGCTACCGCGTGGAAACCGGCGCCGAAAGCGCCGATCGCCAGGCCACCACGATCAACGACGGCATCGGGTTCCTACGGACCACGCTGAGCATCTTCGCCCTGATCGCCATCCTCGTCGGGTCGTTCGTGATCTTCAACGTGTTCTCCATCACGATCGCGCAACGCATTCGTGAGATCGCGATGTTGCGCACCATCGGCGCCAGCCGTGCGCAACTGCGCCGGTCCGTCATCATCGAGGCGCTGATTCTCGGCGTGGTGGCGTCGCTCATTGGCATCGCGTTCGGCGTACTGCTTGCCATGGGACTCAAGTGGGCGTTCGACAAGGGCGGCATCGGACTTCCGACCGCGTCACTTCGCGTGCTTCCGCGCACGGTCATTGTCCCGCTGCTCGTGGGCACGATCGCGACCTTCCTGGCGGCGATCATCCCGGCCACCCGCGCCACGCGGATCCCGCCGGTCTCGGCGTTGCGTGAGGGCGCGGTGTTACCCAAGTCCAGGCTCGCACCGTATATGCCCTACATCGGTATCGTCGCGACCCTGATCGGCATTGCGCTCGTGGCCGTCGGGTTCACAAGCGACGCGTCACTCAGCTCCCGACTCAAGACCATCGGATTCGGTGCGGCGCTCATCGTCATCGGCATCGGCCTCGCCATGCGTCTGATGATCCGTCCGATCGCCGGTGCCGTCGGAGCACCACTCGAAGCCGTCTTCGGAAACAGCGCGGCCATCGCCCGTCGCAACGCGACCCGTGACACGACACGAACGGCAAGCACGGCGACCGCGCTGATGATCGGCGTTGGACTCGTCGTGTTCATCGCCGTGTTCGTCCATGGAATCAAGGTGTCGCTCTTCGACGCGCTCGACACCACCCTGCGTGCCGACGAGGTCACGCTGAACGAGAACTTCAGCCCGATGCCGCTTGGCATTGTGGCCGCCGCCCGTGCGGTGCCGGAGGTGGAGTCGGCGATGGGCATCGGCACGGTCGAGACCCAGGTCGATGGTTCGAATGCGCCGATCAGCGCCATCGACCCGGCGGCCGCCACCAGCCTCGTCAACTTCGACTGGCGCGACGGGGGCAGCAACGCCCTGTTGGATCAACTTGGATCCGACGGCGCGGTGATCGAGGAGTCATTCGCGCAGGATCGCGCATTGAAGGTCGGCTCGACGTTCGAAGTCGAAGCCATCGATGGACAACGCGCAACGTTCACCGTCAAGGGGATCTACCGCGATCCGCAGCTGTTCACCGGCTACACGATCACCACCGAGGGGCTGCGACGTCTGACCGAGACACCCACGGTGGCGGTGCTATTGACGAAGCTTCGGCCCGGAGTCGACTTGACGGTGGGCACCGCGCAGCTGAACGACGCGCTGACTGCGAGCTACCCGACCGCAAAGGTCAGAACGCGCAGCGAGTACAAGGACTTCATCAACACGCAGTTGTCGGTGTTCCTGTACGTGCTCTACGCGCTGCTTGCGCTGTCGGTGATCATCTCGCTCATCGGCGTGATCATCACCCTGCTGCTGGCCATCTACGAACGCACCCGCGAAATCGGCATGATGCGCGCCGTCGGCACGACCCGCGGTCAGGTGCGAGCGATGATCCTGCATGAAGGTGTCATCACGTGCTTGATCGGCGGCATCGTGGGGTTGTTCGTCGGTCTACTGCTCGGTGGGCTCGTCACGAAGGGGCTCGAGAGCGAGGGAATTGCGTTCTCCGTGCCCTACGTCACACTGGTCGTGGTGCTCGTGCTCACGATCTTCGCCGGGCTGATCGCGGCCTTCCTGCCGGCGATGCGTGCGGCCAAGCTTCGGCCACTCGACGCACTGCAGTACGAGTAGTTCTCAGGTGCGGGCGACGAGCCGTGCCAGCTCACGAAGCTGGACGGCCGCCTGCGCCGACGTGAAATGCTCGCGCACGTGACGTGCCCCGGCCTCGCCCATTTCTCGGGCGCGGTCGCGGTCGTCGAGGAGCGACTGCAGGGCGTCGGCCATGGCACCCGGATCGCCGGGTGGCACCAGGTAGCCGGTCACACCGTCCAGCACGTACTCGTCCATGCCCGGGCTTGAGCTCACCACGACCGGTCGACCGACCGCCATCGCCTGCAAGATCGTGGTCAATCCCGACCCCACCCGGTTGTGATGGTTGGGGACCGCCACGACACCGGCTGCGGCGATGTGTGACCGGACGGTGCTGTCGACGCGCTGGCGATGGATGGTGCCGTAGGCGTCCGGCATGGTCACCGGCAGGGTCGTCGCGATCTCAGCGGTGGTCTGCGCCCCACGCTCGCGCAGCGCACCGAGGGCACGCACCAACGTCGGGAAGTCGCGAAACCGGTCGTCGCCCACGGAGAACACCGTCGAGCTGTCATTGGGATACGGGGCGACGGAGAAGTGGTCGGTGTCGATTCCGACCTTCACGACATGCAGACGGGCGGGATCGAGCCCCCACCCGTCGGCCAGCGAATCCAGATGTTCCTGGATCGGGCTGAACATCGCGTCGAGCCGCTTCAGGCCGTGGCGAACCATGGCGGCCGAGCGGTTGCGCCGCGGCTCGTCGATCCAGGCGATCCCGGAGATGACCGGCGTACGCATCTTGGCCCATGCTGCGGGAAGTCCGGCGCGCTCGTCCATGCACAGCACGACATCGGCGCGGCAGCGCGCCGCCTGGCAGCGCCCCACGACCTCACCGACCAAGTCAAAACCACCTGCGCGTCCCTGCACCTTGCGAGCGACGGTTCGCAGTGCGCCGATACGCGACGGGACTCGGAACGTGACGTCCACATCATCTGTTGCCATGGCGTGCAGTCCGAACGGCACCTGGTCGGGTACCTCGCCGCGCGAATGGCGTGCCCGCCAGGTTCGCACGTCCAGATCGCCGGCAAACTCAACCACCACGTTCACTGTGTTCGACACACCAGCACCGCTTGCTCGTCGCTTGTCCTTCCAATCATATGGGTCACTCCGCCCTCCGACGGGACCCGAGCACAGTGTCGAAACATTCGGCGAGCCGCTCGGCGATGACCGGGGTGCTGCAGCGATCGCGCACCATCGCGCGGCCCGCATCACCCAGTGTGCGTGCCTGAGTGTCGTCGGCGAGGATCGTGGTCAGCGCGGCGGACAATGCGGTCGGATCGTCGGGCGCGACAAGCAGCGCCTGTTCGCCATCGGTCACGACGTCCGGGATGCCACCGACTGGGGTCACGATGCACGGAACGCCGTGCGCCATCGCCTCAAGCATCGCGATGGGCAATCCCTCGTTGCGCGAGGGCAGTGCAAATACGCTTGCACGCGACAGAAGTTTGGTGACGTCCGCCGCCGACACCCATCCTGGAAGGTCCACACGATCAGCGACGCCGAGCTCCGAGGCGAGTGCGCGCACGGGGTCGGCATCGCCGTCACCTGCGAGCACCAGCCGTGCAGACGGGAAGCGGTCGGCCACGAGTGCAAAGGCGCGCACCAGGGTCGCCGAGCCCTTGCGATCACCGAGCCTGCCGGTGCAGACGATGAGGCCGGGATCCTTGGCGTCATGATCGATGGTCGCCGGGACGGCGACGGGATTCAGCACCTGCGCGACGGTGCAGGGCGTCATCTCCTGGATACGGGCGTCCCAGCTTGGACCGAGCGCGATCACCAGATCCGCGTTGCGAAGCACCCAGCGGACGACCGCCCGACGGGGTTTCGTGGTGTCGCGGTAGTAGTCGCCGAACTGCGACCCGTGGGAGTGGACGATCACCGGCACGCGAAACGGACGCGCGACCGCCATGAGCAAGGCCTTTCGCTGCACCGACCCCCGAGCCGACATGTGAATCCACAGCAGGTCGGGCCGTCTGGCAATCAATCGTGCGAGAAGCAGTGCGCCTGCGCGGGCGGCGACGGCCACGCGGAGCGCGACGGGCCCCTCGCGGTGGGTGCTGATGCGCGCCATGTCGTAGCGATCGCGAAGGGGCGAATGCAGGGCCGTGTCGACCATCGACCACATTCCGCCCGGCGACTTCGGCCCAGGGCCAAGGATCAGGACGCGGGGACGCCTCGGATCAGATGGTCGTACGGAGCGCGTCACGCGACGTGAGGTATGCCGCGCCTGGAGAGGCGTTGATGTGTCAGGCCGAGCAGGCCGCCGGAAACCGCCACGAGAAGGACGGTCGCCTGAAGCCCGAGGGCGAAGCCCAGCGCCAGGTCCGCCGACACGCCGTAGGTGGTTCCGAGCGGTGCAACGATCGCCGCTTGCGCCAACCCGATTCCACCGGGTGAGGTCGGAAGCAGTCCAGCGAGCGCAACCATTGCAACGACCACGAGCGGAGCAGACGCCGGTGCAGCAACGCCGAACGCGCGCAGCAGGCATTCCACAGTCGTAAGTTGCGCAACCGACGCGACCAGATGCATACCCACGGAGGCGATGGCGGGCCCGCGAAGGCGCAGGATGCCGGCGCCATCGACGACCGAGCCGAACAGCCCACGCAGCCGCCGGGGAACGATCACCTTCAATCGCGACCCCAGCCGCACGCGACCGCGAAGCGCGATCGCAAGCAGCACGATGATGCCCGCGGCCGCGCCGACGTTCGAAAGATTGGGAAGTGGCACGAGGAGCGGCATCGTCGCCGCGACGAGTACGACGATGATGAGTGTGGCGAGACTTCCGAGGATGCGTTGCGCGATCAGTGTGCCGGCGAGCCGTGGGATCGAACCGTCCTGCGCCGACAGGTGGCGCCGGATCACCACGACGCGAGCCACCTCGCCCATCCGCGCCGGCAGCACCGCATTGCCTGCGCGGCCGATCCAGGTCGCCCCGATCACGTGTCGGAGCGCGACGTCGCCCACACCCGCCGCGCGCAATCCCGTTCGCCAGGCGATACCGAACATCACGATCTGGATGACCGTCGCGACCGCGCCCGCCGCAACCCAGTTCCAGCGAACACCGGCGAACGTTGCGCCGAGTTTGCCCGGATCGACACCTCGTGCGGCAAACCACAGACCCGCGATCGTGAGCGCAAGCGTTGCCACGACTCCGAGCGATCGACACCGGCGTGAGACCCATCCACGGACTCGCGACCACGAACGCAGGACCTGAGGGCGCGCGGAATGGACGATGCCCTCGACGGCCGGTGAATGTGTGGAGGAGTCGTGCTGAGTCAACAGAGGCGGGGCCACCGAGTGGCGTGTGAGACGTCAAACCGATCCGCGGATTCGGCGGTGTGTACGTCTGGACTGTTCATCGGCAGGATCGTCACTCGAGACAACCCGTCTTGGATCAAGGTATCGCACATTCCGTCGTACAAAATCGATGCCTGGAAACAGAGACACATGCACTACCGCCGTCAGGACACCATCCCGCGAACTTCACGCCGTATTTACGAGGTAATTTCGGCGAATGGCCGCGGCCACGGTATCGTGGAAACGTGAATATTCTCATCACCGGAAATCTTGGATATGTCGGACCGGGCGTGGCGCGAGAGCTTCGTCGAACTCGGCCGGACGCGTGGATCGCGGGTGTCGATCCCGGGTACTTCGCGCACTGCTTGACGGGCGTCGACGCATCCCCCGAACATCTGCTGCACGCCCAGTACTTCATGGACCTTCGCGACCTTCCCGATCATGTGATCGAGGGGACCGACGTCGTCATCAACCTCGCGGCAATCTCGAACGACCCCATCGGGAACCGATTCGAAGACGTCACGATGGAGATCAACCATCGTGCCGCCGTGGCCTTGGCAACACGTGCGAAACGTCTCGGTGTCGGACGCTTCGTCTATGCGTCGAGTTGTTCGATCTACGGCGCCGCCGACGACGCGCCCCGGACCGAGGCGAGCACGCTCGGCCCGCTCACCGCGTACGCGCGGTCGAAGGCCGCCGCCGAGGACGATTTGGCCGCCTTGGCCGACGAGCGCTTCGTCGTGACCAATCTGCGGTTCGCCACGGCGTGTGGCATGAGCGATCGTCTGCGCCTCGATCTCGTTCTCAACGACTTCGTGGCGGGCGCGCTCACCAGCGGCAAGATCGACATCCTGAGTGACGGAACACCCTGGCGGCCGCTCATCCATGTGCGTGACATGGCTCGAGCGATCGACTGGGCCATCGACCGGGAGCCCGACAACGGTGGAGACGCACTTTCCATCAACGTCGGTTCGGACGTCTGGAACTACCAGGTTCGCGAACTGGCCGATGCGGTGGCGCGCATCCTGCCGGGCACCGAGGTGGCCGTCAATCCCGATGCGCCGCCGGACAAGCGTTCCTATCGTGTGAGCTTCGCTCAGTTCGCCGAGCGTGCACCGAACCATCAGCCGCTCGTCGGGCTGGACGACGCGGTCAGCGACCTGGTCGACGGGCTGCAACGAATGGCGTTCGGCGACCCCGACTTCCGTTCCTCGCAGCTGATGCGGCTGGTCGCGCTCGAAACACTGCGTGGCAAGGGCTTGCTCACCGATCGGCTTGAGTGGACCACCAAACCGAAGTAGCCGCAACCGTGGCCCTGTCTGAAAGGACGTCGTCCACGATCACCCGAAGCCCGGCCGTGAGCGTGGAGCGGCGCCGATGACGCTTGCGCCGCACCAAATGCGAGACGTGTCATCCGATCGTCTCCCTGCACACCTGATCGCAATCCCGCTCGCCGCCGTGCTCCTGACGGCCGTGTCCATCTCGACGGGCGAGCGACTCCCGATCGTCGGCGCTATCGGCGCTGTTCTCGCCGTCGCGATGGTTCGATCACCACGAGTCGCCGTCATCGGAATCGCCTTTCTTTGGGGTGGAGCAGTCGCCATCCCGGTGCAAACCGTTCGCGTCGGACCGCTCCACGTCACCCTCGGTGATCTTTGCCTGGCGGCAGGCATCGTCGGTTGGGGACTCCAACGACGCTCACAAACAGTCGCGTCGCCGATCCGTTCGGCACCACTTTTCGCGCTCCCGATCGTGGTCTTCTTCGCCGCGGTTGCCTGGGGGACCCTTGTCGCGATCCGCGCCGGCGACAGTTTGGGCGAGAGTTTTCACACCGTGATCAACTGTGCACCGCTGTTGGCGTACTTCTTGATTCGCGAGGTGTACACCGGTCGGTCATCGGCGCTCGTTCGAGACCTCGTCCTCGTGACGGCGGCAAGTTGCTCCGTGGTCCTGGCGGCAATGGCCGTCGGCTATGAGCCCCTCATCGGCAGGTCGATGAACCTGGTGCTGACCCGCGGTGTTGACTTCGACACCGTCCGGATCGATCCGCCGGTTCTGCGGATCATGTGCGTCACGGTGTTGCTCGCGACCTTCGCGAAGTTCCCGCGCGAAGGTCGGCTCGCACACGTCCGATGGGCGCTGGTGGCGATCATGCTGATCGTTGAGGCGTTCAGTTTGACGCGGACAACCTGGACGCCGATGCTTGCCGCATGGCTGATCCTGCCCGTGCTGACCTGGGGCTGGGCGGGAGTGTCCTCCGCGGTGCGTCGAGGCGCAGTCATGGCCGTCGCACTCGTAGCCCTCTTGGGAATCGCAAGTGCGGGCACGTTCGGCCCGACCGCCCAAGCCATGGCCGTGCGTGCGGTGAGTGTCACCGACTCCGGGTTGACCAAGGACCCGAGCTTGCAGGATCGTCTGCTTGAGAATGAAGCCGCTTGGGCGCAGATCAAGGAACATCCGATCGCAGGTATCGGATTCCCGCGGGCGTACGGGGCATTCCAGTACACCTACGATGCCGAGACCGACTTCACCGAGAACCTGCCCAAGCACTTCATTCACCAGACGTACCTGGGTATCTGGCTGTGGTTCGGGGTGCCCGGCATCGTCGCCCTGCTCGCGCTGATCATCGCAATGGTTCGCACGATCGCCGTGGTTCGGAGCATGAAGTATCGCGACATGACCGTGCCAATGACGATCATCGCCGGACTGGGCGCACTCGCGTTCGGCTCGGCATTCCAGACGAATCTCATCTACCGACCGGCATACTTTGCAGTGGCAGCCGGACTTGCATGCCTGGACGTTTGGATCGGCGACCGCAACATGCCCCGTGATGAGATCGTCCGTGAGACGGATCGGGCACGACCCAAAGCGTCAGGGGTTGTCAGTGTCGGGTGATCTCGCGAACAATGCTGTGCATTCGAATGAAGTCGTCCACCGCTCGCTGGACATTGCGGGGTCGGCCCCGCACGAAGAAGAGAACCACGAGAGGGATACCGCGTTGACATCACTCCCATCACTCCTCGCCGCGCTGCGTCGGCGGTATCCATTCATTCTCGCTTTCGGCCTCATCGGCGCGCTGCTCGGCGTCGCCGCGGCGGCTGCCCGGCCGACCACACAGTCCAGCACCGCTGTCACGACGCTGACGAGCCGCAACCTCGACCTGCCGATCGATTCCATCTACAGCGTCAACCAGATGATCCGCGTGACCATGCCCAACTACCTGGCCTACGGCCAGGACTTCAGCGTGGTCAATGCCGCCGCGGCGGCCGCAGGCATCGACCCGGGTGCCGCCGAGGGCGGACTCGCGTTGACACGTGACCCGGACGCGAACGTCATCTCCTGGCGCTTCACCGTTTCCGAGACCGCAGACGCCCAGAAGGGTCTCGTTGCAGCGATTGACCAGTTTGAGAACGTCGTCGAAAGTTCCGCACCCAAGTCTCCCGCAGGCAAGCCGCTCGTGGCGGTCGAAGTGAACCGGCCACCCAGCGTCGCCTCGGTGCGCAGTGTCTCACGACCACTCGCGGGCTTTGCGGGTGCGCTTGTCGGGCTGCTCTCGGCGCTCGCAGTCGTCATCGCACGTGCACGCCAGACCGACACCGTGACCAGCCGCGACAGTATCGAGCTCGAGCTGCGGACCCCGGTCGTCGCCGAGATGGGTGACGACGACGCGTCGCGCGCCCAAGGGTGGAGGTATGCCGCTGCCGCGCTTGCGAAGGGACGCGAGCCACAGCGGATTCTCGTGCTCGGTGGTCGGGTCGCTCCGCTCGCAGAGGATGTGCGACTGCTCCAAGATTCGGTGACCGATCTTCTGCCGACCGTCATGCCGGCCGTCGTGGTGCGGACTCTGAGTGCGGACTCCGACATCCCTCGCCTTGCAGGTGGAGCCGACGGCGTCGTCGTCATCCTCGTGCGCGGCGTCGACTCCACGGGCGAAATCGGTGGACAGATGCGATCGCTTCGCCACCTGTGTCGAGGTCATGTCGTGGCGATCCTTGACGACTCGGAGAACGCCAAGAGCACCGCCGCGGCACCGCGCGCCCGTGTCCGGGAGCGTCCCGCCCTGCGCCGCCGATCGGTGCTCTAAACCACGCGAACCCGGCCGGTCGTCGGCCGGACGCCCGACCTCAAATCGCGGAGACGGCTCGCTCGATCCGCTCGCGGGCCTCGGCCGCGAGCGGCTCCAGCTCGGGATTGGCGGCCAGACGCATCGCCGCGAGCGGCTCCATCGCCGAGACCACGGTTGTCTGCCCGTCGCTGCGCACGATCACGTTGCATGGCAACAGCACCCCGAGATCGGGTTCGATGCCAAGTCCACGGTGTGCAAGATTTGGGTTGCAGGCGCCGAGAATCGTGTACTCCCCGACCTCCACCCCGAGCTTCGCGTGCAGCGTCGCCTTGACGTCGATTGTCGTCAGAACACCGAAGCCCTCCGCTGCCAGTGACGCCGTCACACGGTCGACGGTCTCGGCAAACGGGGCATCCACGGTTCGCGTGATCGCATACGTTGTGATCTCCATCAGGCTCCTTCGGTGACCGTCAGTCGTCGGCGGCACCGACGTTGGGAGTGTTATACGCCTCGGTCGACGCACACGCATCTGTGAGCGGCATGGAAGCCGCCGGCGTCGCAGCGATCCATGATGGGACGACGCGCGGCGCGAGTGTCGCGCGTCAGGCATTCGTGGCAGTTCGCCGGCTGCGACCCTAGTTTCGGCGGCGGTAGACGTTCTTTGTCGGGCCACCCACCAGGTAGCGCTCGACCCCGTCTTCGAGTGCTCGCCCGTAGACCTCGCAGGTGGCGTCGAATGCCGCGATCGTGCGGTCGATGTCGGGGTCGTGATGTGAGTAACTCACGATGAACGACGGGCCGATCACGCCGCCGCGCAGCATCTCCTGCATGAACAGTGCCCGAAACCACTGGCTCGGCTGCCGGTCGCCATCCGCGGTGGTGTAAACGAGGCAACACGGCTTGCCTTCCACGCCGACGTAGCCCGCAAGTCCACGGCGCCCGATCACCTCACGGCATCCGCGCTGCAACCGGTCGCCGGCGGCGTCGAGGCGTTCGATCACCGGTTCGGTGCGATAGACGTCCATCGTTGCGACGGCGGCGGCGAGCGCATGAGTCTCGGCGCCGTGGGTGGTCGACAGCAAGAACACCCGGTCCTTGTCGTGGTCCAACCCACCGAGTTCCATCAAGCCACGCTCGCCGCCGAGCGCCGCCAGCGCGAACCCGTTGGCGATTGCCTTGCCGAAGGTCGTGAGGTGGGGCCGCACGCCGTAGTACTCCTGCGCGCCGCCGGTGTGCCAGCGAAAGCCGCTGATGTTCTCGTCCAGGATCATCACGATCCCGTGTCGATCGCACAGGTCGCGTACGGCCTGCAGGTATCCGGGGGACGGGTCCGCGTACTTCGCGGGCTCCAGCACGACACAGGCGATCTGCTGCGGATGGGCGTCGATGAGCGCCTCCAGGGCGCCAATGTCGTCATACGGGAAAGTGAGCGTCGACTCACCGACCTGCGACGGGATGCCGGCATCGACGTCGGTCACGACCATGGCCCAGTCGTCGTACGAGAAGAACGGATGGTCGTGACACAGCGCCACAAGTGTCCGTCCGGTCGCTGCCCGAGCGAGTTTGATCGCCGCGGTGTTTGCCGTGCTCCCGTCCTTGGTGAACTTCACCATCTCGACGGAGGGCACCATGTCGATCAGCGACTCCGCACACTCCACCTCGACCGGACTCGGGCGACCGAAGTTCTGGCCGAGCTGCATCTGGGCCGCTGCCGCCGCAAGCACCGACGGCCAGGCATGCCCCAACGTGACGGAGCGCAGGCCCATCGCGTACTCCACGAACTCGTTGCCGTCGACATCCCAGACGTGGCAACCCTCGCCGCGCGCCAGAAACGGAGGGGCACTCTCGGGGAATTGATCGTCACCCTTGGCGTAGGTGTGCGCCCCACCGGGGATCGCCCGGTGTGCGCGACCTTGGAGGTCGCGCGCCATCTGCGAGATCCGGGGCAGTGGACGGTTCATGCCGGGAATGTTCGTCCAATGGCCGGACGGCTCGCCTGCCCGACCGCACGCCGGGCGCAGATCACAACCACGCGAGCGTCGGCGGCAGTTGCCTGTTGGATCACTAGTACGCGCCGTGGCGGTTCAGGACCGCGGGAATCGTCTTCAGAAGGATCCGGATGTCCCACCACAGGGACCAGCGCGTGACGTACAGATAGTCCAGCTTGATCATCTCGTCGAATGAGAGGTCGTTGCGACCGCTGACCTGCCAAAGCCCGGTGATACCCGGCGTCAGGTCCAGGCGACGACGTGCCCACCCCGTGATCGCCGCGTCTTCGGCCACCACGAATGGCCGGGGCCCAACCAGACTCATCTCACCCCGCAGCACATTGAACAGCTGCGGAAGCTCATCCAGGCTGGTGCGGCGCAGGAAGCGGCCCACCCGGGTGATGCGCGGATCATCTTTCATCTTGAACAGTGGCCCGTCGACCTCGTTCTGATCCTCGAGCTCGTCGCGTTTGGCTTCCGCGCCCACCACCATCGTGCGGAACTTCAGGATGTCGAATACGCGCCCGTCACGACCAGCACGGCGTTGACGGAACAGGATCGGCCCCGCGCTGTCCAGCCGGATCGCAAGCGCAACCGCTGCGAAGATCGGAAGCATGATGGGCATCATCGCCGCCACCAAACCGACCTCGAACACGCGCTTCTTGCGAAGCGCCGACTCGGACAGGTGGGCCGGATGGAGCTCCATCAGCGTGATGCCGTTGATGGAGTCCAGGTCCACCCCGGTGCTCATCAATTCGAAGTAGCGTGGGACGATGGAGACGTGGATTCGGTGCAAGTCCGACCACCGCATCATCTCGATCACGCGGAGCGGCTTTGCCCGCGAGAACGTGAAGATCACGCGCTCGGCGCCAGTACGCTTGACGATTGCATCGAGTTCGTCCTCGCCACCGAGCAGCGGCAGCTCTGACACCTCGTCGACGCGCGGCGGCGGATCGCTGTCGACAAAGCCGAGGATCTCGAGCCCGAACGGGTTGTTGGCTCGAAGCGTGTGCGCGAGTTCCTGGCCCACCCGGCCGGCACCGATGATGATCGTGCGTTGGCGACCTGCAATCCGGGGCACAACGACGCGTCGGGCGAACCTGCGCATCGCGGGAATCGCCACGATCGACACCATGAAAAACGCCAGGATCTCACTGTCGCGGAACTTCGCATCGATCCCCCGCTGATGCAGGAACATCTG
The DNA here is from genome assembly GCA_937871165.1 of uncultured Actinomycetes bacterium. Taxonomy (GTDB): domain Bacteria; phylum Actinomycetota; class Thermoleophilia; order Miltoncostaeales; family Miltoncostaeaceae; genus CALMEC01. Next base: position 2,672 of record CALMXK010000120.1, on the reverse strand, counting down.
AAACAGGAACCCGTGGACCGACAAGGCCGTGACGATCTTGGTCCACTCGTTCTCCGGCGCTGCGGCGATTCGACGCTTCGGTTCGTACAAGCGAAAGAGCCAGAGGGTCACCACGAGCGACATCGCAGCCGCGTACAAACGCCAGTTGCCCAGGCGACTGCCGATCGGATCGCCGTGGGCGATGTTCGATCCGAGCAGCACGACGATGAGCACACCGGCGAGCGTGACCAGGTCGGTGAGGAAGTGGACGATCGCGATCTGGTGGCGGCCGCGTTCAGCCGGCTCGTTCCAGCCGGAATCGTCCAGTTCGGAGAGGTCCCAGTCCACTCCGCGGGCGGTGACGGGTTCGTGATCTGTAACGCGAGTCGTCATGCGATCTTCAGGTCTGGGGGATCAGATCGGTCGTGTGTGGAACTTCACGCCACCTCATGTGGCGCACCGTGCACGATCTCCTTCAGGCTAATCGGCGTGGACGTGACGTTCCAGAACCATGATCGAAAAGAATCGTGATGTTTTTGCGAATTTTGGACCTTATGCGGGTGGCGAAGTGCGAATCCGAAGGGCGGGACTCTCCGGGACACGTTCCACGCGCTTTGTCGTTGCGGCGATCAGGTCGTCCTCGCTGATCTCGTCGGCTTGGCGAACGACTGCAAGGCCACGCCCGCCAAGCTCCCGTGCGATTCCGGTCTGATGGTCGTCGACATGCTCACCATATGCCGCGCGGCGCGGCACCAACACAGGGTATTTCCCTGCTTCGAGTGCTGCCAAGGCAACACCGGTTCCCGCATGTGCCACGACGACGTCCGCCTCGCGCATCGCGTCCTGCAGCTCGGCCGCGGGCACGCTGGGCCGAGCGGCGATCTCCAGGCCGGTGCAGTCGGTGGAGCCCGTCTGCCACAGCACCGTGGCACCGGGTGGAATCAAGGGGACGAGACGCTCAAGCAAACGTCGAAATCCGTATCGATCCGATGTTCCGAGACTCACGACCACCTTGCTGATCGCCTGTGGCGAAGCGACGTCGTGCGTGACGTAGAGGTCCCACGGCGAGGCGAGATACCGCCACTTGCCCGTTGCCATCGCCCGCGACTGGCAGTACGTGTCGATCCCCGGGATCCGCGCAAGAAGTGATCCCGACAACGACGGCGAGTCAAGACGCGTCGCACTTTCGATGTACACGGTCTGAATGCCGCGAAGGCGTGTCTGCGGGAGTACTGCGAGGGCGAGTGCGGCGCCCGTGCTGACGGCCAGGCGCACATCGGCGCGCCGTACCAGGGGTCGCGTGAGCCGTGCGTTGTGGACGATCGCCCGCACGTCGCGGGTCGGACACGGGTCGGTCCAGAAAACCTCTTCCCCCGCGAGCAACGACTCGGTCTGGGGTGTCCTGGGGGTCACCCAGATCGGGTCGCCGTCGATCTCGAGACGTCGACGCAGCGTGTGCAGCTGCATGATGTGACCGCCGTCGTTGGCAACCAGCAGGGTTGTCATAAGCCGCCGCGCACCTCACAGATCTCGGGAGCGCCGCGTCCTACGGCGCCGAAAGGTGTCGCACGTCGGCGACCTGGACGACACGGCGAAGGACACCCTCCCATTCGGCGCTCGTCACGTCTACAGCGTAGCGCGCGTCGTAGGTCGCGCGGGCACGTGTTCCGGCGTCGGCGGCGACGACAGGATCGGCCAAATGGTCGAGGGCACTCGCGAGCCCGTCGACGTCAGCGCGACCGAGCGCCTGTTCACCGGGCGGCAGGTACTCGGCAAGGCCTCCGGCGTCGCTGACGACGACCGGCGTGGAACAGTGCATCGACACCACCTGCACACCACTTTGCGACGCAGTCGAATAGACGCAGAGCGACGCCTTCGCCCGCGCGAGGCGCGGAACGAGGTCACCGAAGTCGAATCGGCGGTTGACCCACTCGACGTGGTCGGGCACGACACAGCCGGGATCACCGGCTCCGACGACCACGAGCCTGTCCCCGCGAAATCCCGGGGAGGCGCGGTGGCGCTCGTAGCCGGCGATGACATGCCCCAGGTTCTTGTACTCGCTCAGACGTCCGACGACGAGGAAGTCCCGCCGTTCGGATGGCGGGGCCGCGGTCGGCACCATCGCGGGCTGCAGATCGCTCGTCAAGCCGACGATGTGCACCGGGTGGCGGCGTGGACCGAGCTGATTCGCGACTGCGGCGCTGAACACGACTTCGGCTGAACCGAAGCGGGCGAAGTAGCGGGTGCTGAGGGCTCGCAGCGCGGGCACACGGTTGGCCCCGTCATGCGGCACGGCGTCATGCGTGGTGAACACGACCGGGGCACGAGGTGTGCGGGCCAGCTGCAGGAACCGCGGGTCGCGGGCGATCTCGGTCACGACGACGTGCGGGCGAAACGCTTTGACGGCTGCGCGAGCAGCCGTGAATTCGTCGAGACCGGCACGTGATCGCCATGGGTGCTCCAACACCAGATCGTCGGCGTGGCGCGGCGGCGGATCGAAGTGCATCGGCGTCGTCACGACCATCGCCCGGTGCCCCCGTGCGCGCAGCCCGTCGGCCCACAGCGAGCCGAGTGTGCTGAACCACGGCGCCACCCACAGCACACGCAGCGAGCTGTCGGGCTGGTCCGTCACGGTTCGGTGGTCGACGTGATCGGGCCGTCGGCGCACATCTCCCGCCACACGGCAAGGTAGG
>CALMXK010000119.1 GCA_937871165.1 uncultured Actinomycetes bacterium | reverse complement strand
GCAGCGTCAGATGTGTATAAGAGACAGCCCGTCGCGCCGTCCTGGAGAGTGTCCGCCGGGGGGTTATCCGCCGAGCTCATACCGAATGAAACGCCGGATGGTGAGGTTCTCGCCGAGTCGCGCCGCAGCTTCGACACGAAGCTCCTCGATGGTGCGGGCCTTCTTCTCCGCCTGATCGCGGAAGAACTCCTGGTCCATCAGCGCGATTTCCTTGAGGTGCTTCATGAGCTTGCCTTCGACGGCCTTCTCACGGAACTTCTCGTCGACGCCCTGCTCCTTCGCCTGCTCCAAGTACACGTTGCGCTCGCGCTCTTTGTACTCGTCGCTGACCTCGTCGGAGCTGACATGAAGCGGGTTCATGGCGGCGATGTGAAGCGCCACGTCATGCACGAACGCCTTGAAGTCGTCCGAGCGTGCCACGAAGTCGGTCTCGCAGTTGACCTCGATGAGCACGCCGATGCGACCACCTGCGTGGATGTAGCTGTCGATGATCCCTTCGCGGGCCTCACGACCACCGCGCTTGGCGACGTCCGCCGCGCCCTTTGCGCGCAGCAGGTCCTTGGCCTTCTCGGCGTCGCCGGCGGTCTCGAGGAGCGCAGCCTTGCAGTCCATCATTCCGGCGCCGGTCTCGGCGCGAAGTGCCATCACGTCCTTGGCGGACGGGCTGTAGTCGCTCATTCGGCGGTCTCCTGTGCCGGGGCGGCCTCGGTCGTCGTCGCTGCGACGGTCTCGGCGGCCGGAGCCGGGACGGCAGCTGCGGGTGCTTCAACCGCGGCGGCCGGCGCTGCGGGCGCCGCTGCTGCGGGTGCCTCGACGGCTGCTGCGACAGGTGCGGCGGCAGCGGGAGCCTCGACGGCGGCGGGCTCCTGCGGCACGAAACCGCGGCCCTTGTTGATACCGGTGGCAAGCGCCCCCAGGATCAGGTTGCAGGAACGGATCGCGTCGTCGTTGCCCGGGATGACGTAGGTCGCATCGTCCGGGTCGCAGTTGGTGTCGACAAGGCCGATCACCGGGATGCCGAGGCGGTTGGCCTCGCGGACGCCGATGGCCTCACGCTTGAGGTCGACGATGACGATGGCGTCGGGAAGACGCTGCATGTCCGCCACGCCACCGAGGTTCGTCTCGAGCTTCAGGAGCTCGGCCTCGCTGGTGAGTCGCTCACGGGTGGGAAGCAGTGCGAGCTGCCCGCCGATCTTCTGGCGGCGAAGCTCGTGGAGCCGCTTGATCCGGTCGGCCATGGTCACCCAGTTGGTGAGCAGGCCACCGAGCCAACGGTGATTGACGTACGGCATGTTGCAGCTCTGCGCAGCCTGTGAGACCGCGTCCTGACACTGCTTCTTGGTACCGACGAACATGACTGAACCACCGCGCTCGGCGATGTTCGTGACGACGTTGACCGACTGCTTGAGCAACTCAAGCGTCTGCATCAGGTCGATGATGTAGATCCCGGCGCGCTCACCGTGGATGTAGCGCTTCATCTTGGGATTCCAGCGGCGCGTCTGGTGTCCGAAGTGCACTCCGGACTCCAGCAACTGCTTCATGGTAACGGGCACAGTCGCTCCTGTGATTTCGGTTCGGATTGTTCCCGACGGTGGTTGGCGGTTACCGCACATCCGTGCAGCACCGTCCGCCAACGCGTCTTCACGTCGGGGTTGCGGGTTGGTAAGCCTTCGGGAGTCTAGCGGGTTGGGCCGCCATCGTGGCGGCCGCCTTCGCGTCAGCTCCTGGCGACCGGTTTCGGCAGTCGGCGATCGAGCCAGGAAACGAGCGTCAACACGTAGGTCTTGGTGACGTGCGACTGGTTGCGGTAGATGAGGGCGTTGCCGATGACCACCGGGCAACGGCCCGAGCGACAGAAGGCGGAACGCACTTCGACATAACGAACGCCGCTGACCCGTTGCGCGGCGGCGATCCCGACGTGCCGCGTGCGAAATCCGTCCTGGACGGTGAAGACGCACCGCCCGAGCCTGCGGAGGTTGGACGACGCGCACTCCAGCGGGTCGCGAGTCGGCCGTGGCGTCTCCCCGATGGCGACAACCTTCGGCGTATACCGGGAAAGTTCCCGGAACGCCGTCACGTAGCCGTCCTCCATCAGTCGCAACCGGCGGGTGATGTCCCGTTCGGGTCTGCTCCCCGCAAGTGGCATGAACAGCGCGGGGGTGCTTGTGATGATCATGTCCGGCTTTATGCGCGCGATCTGGCGCATGGCGAGCAGACGGAATGTCTCGCATTCGGTGTAACGGCGAGCCAAACGCCGGTAGTAGAGGGCCACCTTGGAGGAGGGACACCCGCCCTTGGTGAGGACCGTCACCCGCCACCCGCGCCTGCGGGCGATCGCCTCGACCGCCGGCACCCACTGTTCGGTGAGCGACGCCCCGTACATGACCACGTGGATCGACCCGTTCAGGTCGCCCGTTACACAGCGTGTGAGCGGTTGGACCGCCAGCGGTTGCAGCAGACATCCGATCTTGGCGAGATCGGAGACGTCCTTGTGGGCCGCGGCTGGGAGCGGACGAAGCGACGGCGCAGTCGTCTGGAATGACGCCGTGCGCTCCAGCGACGGGAACCCGCCGACCTCCTCCTGTGTCAGCAGGCGTGGCTGCGTTGCGGCATATGTCAGCGAGACTGCAGCGCCTCCGGCCACGAGGGCCGAGCCGAAGGCCATCGTGAATGTTCGCCGTTTGTGCCGCGCAAGCCAACGATGTTGGCGCAGTGGCACCTCCACGAACGCGTAGGAGAGCACTGTGGGAACAAAGGATGCGGCGATGACCGCAAGCTTCGCCAAGGGGCCCAGATCGCCCCAGTACGCGACGGCCAGGACCACGGCCGGCCAGTGCCACAGGTACCACGAGTAGGAGATCCTGCCGACGAAGCGCAGTGGGCGCAGTGAGAGGAAGCGATGTCCAAGGGCGCGCTCATTTCCTGCGCCGACGTATATCAAGAGTCCGGCGGCAAGCGCAGGAACGACCACCGCCCGCCCCGGATAGTGCGTGTAGGAGTCGTAGATGATGGCGACGGCGCAGTATGCCGCCAAGGCCACCATGACGGCGGCGGTTGCCGTCCGCGTTCCGGGCCGACGCCAGGTCGCGGGAATGAGCGCGATCAACCCGCCGAGCGTGAACTCCCACACCCGCGGGAACGTCATGAAGTAGGCACTGCTTCCAAGCGTCTTCGTCCACATGATCGAGTAGGTGAGCGAACAGACGCCGAGCACAACCATCGCCAGAGCCGCCGCGCCGCGCATCGAGAGGCGCACCCCGCTGCGTCCCACCAGCACCGCGAGGGTCAACAGCAACGGCCAACCGAGGTAGAACTGCTCTTCGACGGCCAAGGACCAGGCGTGCTGGATCGGGCTGGCAAACGCCCCGCTCACCATGTAGTCGATGGAGTCGTCGGCGAACTTCCAGTTCACGACATACAGGTTCGCCAGCAGCACTTCCTTGGCCAACCCTCCGAATGCGACGGGCGCCAGGATCCAGCGGGCGGCCACGGCCACGACGACGAGCATCACAGTGAGCGCCGGCACCAAACGACGGATGCGACGGGCGAAGAACTGGCCGACACGCAGCCGTCCGGTCCGCTCGATCTCGCTGATCAGCAACCCTGTGATGAGAAAGCCGGACATCACGAAGAACAGGTCCAAGGCGACGTACCCGCCGGTGACTCCCGGCACGTCGGCGTGGTAGAGAAGGATCAGCAGCATCCCCAATCCGCGGAACCCTTCGATGTCACTGCGAAACGGGAAGTGGTGACGCCGTGACTCGTCGTCGCCGGGTCCCGGAACGCGGACCGCGGCGTGCGCTGTGCCGTCGGCGTCCTGCTTTCGCGACGCCGTGTGCGTCGGTGTGCGAAACATTGGCGCAGAAGCTACGCCCTCCGACGGCTCGCCGCACGGTCTTTTACGACATCCCCACAAACACGCGGGCGCCTGAGACCATTTGTGAGGTTCTCACCGATGTTTCTGCGGGATCTCCATGCTTCCGGACAGATGGAGTCACGTGCACGCCATCCATGGACACCGGGCCACGGGCCGTCAGGCGGTCAACGCGTCCAGCACCGCCTGGAGGTCGGCCGGCAGGGGTCGCTCCAGATCGATCTGTTCGTCCGTCTCCGGATGCGGGAACGACAGGTGCCAGGCGTGCAGAAACTGGCGCTGCAGCCCGAGCGTCGGCCGGCCGCGTCCGTACATGGGGTCGCCCACCACCGGGAAGCCCGCAAACTCCAGGTGCACTCGGATCTGGTGTGTGCGTCCGGTGTCGAGGCGCGCTTCGAGCAGGGTGAGCTTGCCGAGCTGCTGCACGGTGCGGAATCTGGTGCGTGCATCGCGAAGGGCGTCGGAGTTGGTGGACACTTTGAGGCGGTTCTTGCGATCCCGACCGATGGGCTGATCGATGGTCAGGGCCGCCGGAAAGGCCCCGTGAACCAACACCAGGTAGCGCCGATCGATCCGGCGGTCGCGCAGTTGCTGTTGCAGCAGTCGATGTGCGCGATCCCGTTTGCTCACGATCAGCAGTCCGCTGGTGTCGCGATCCAGCCGGTGGACGATGCCCGGCCGAAACTCCTCGCCCCCACCGGCGATCCCGCGCCCCAACAGACCATGCACCAGCGTGCCCGAGTCATGTCCACGGCTTGGATGGGTCACCACTCCGGCCGGTTTGTTGACGACGATCAGATGGTCGTCCTCGTACGCCACGTCCAGATCCATCGCCTCGGGCGCCAAGGTCGGCGCCTCACGTTCGCGGACCTGGACCGTGATCAGATCACCTGCACGGACGATGTGGCGCTTGGCAACCGCGTGCCCGTTGACCAGAACCTGCCCCAGGTCGATCAGGCGTTGCGCCTCGGCCCGACTCCCCACACGTTCGTCTGCGCCGACCACCGCATCCACGCGCCGATCGACGCTCGCGTCGCCGGCCGCGATCGTGAACCGGTCGCCGGACTCAGTCAGCGCGTTCACCCATCAGTCCAATCGCGGCAAGGATCGCCCCGCACACGATGCCGATGTCGGCCACGTTGAACGGCGGCCAATGACTCGTAACAGCGATGAAGTCGGTGACGCCGTCGTGGCGCAGCCGGTCGATCAGGTTGCCGATGGCACCGCCGACCAGCATTCCGCCGCCGATGAGCACTGCGGTGGACCGCCGTCCGAAGCGCACGAGTGCGACGGCGATGAGACACAGTGCCACGGCGGTGACGGTCGCCACGATGCGCGGATGGCCGGGAAAGAGCGAGAACGCGATTCCCCGGTTGATCGTGTGCACGATGTCGACTCCGGGCACGATGCTGATCGTCTCGTCGAACGTGATGTGCTCGCGAACGAGACTCTTCACAACCTGGTCGACAACCAGCACGACGACCATCATCAGTCCGGCGACACCCCACCGGACCCAGCCGGCACGTGCACCGCGGTCGCTCATGAAGCCTCCGTGAGCGCACCGAATGCCGCCGTCAGATGGTCCACGATCTCCGGGGAGGACCCGTCGATCTCGACCAGCTTGCGTGCGCCGCTCGACCCGCGATGAATCCGCGTCGCAGATGCGCGAACACCGGCTGCCTCGGCGAGGTAGCGCTGCAAGGCGGCGTTCGACTGCCCTTCGTGCGGCGGGGCTGCGATCTGCACGCGAAGTCTCCCGTCCTGCAAGGCGATGGCCTGCGTGCGACGCGCCCGTGGAACCGCCTTGATCGCGACGGTCACGCCGCCCTCACGAACCGTCAGCCATGGCGGCAGATCAGCCAATCTGCAACAGGATGTCCACGACGAACCGCTTTGCGACCGCCAGCACCAACAGTGCCGCCATCGGTGACAGGTCGATCGGCCCGGCCATCGGAATGAACCGCCGGAAGAACCCCAGGTACCACTCGGTGGTGTCGCGGAAGAAGTCGAGGACTGCCTGGGCGGTGCGCGACATCGGCGAGAACGGAACCCACGACAGCAGGATTCGGATCAGCACGCAGATCCCGAAGACGGTGAACAGGTTGGAGACGGTCGAGATGAATCGGTCCATCAAAGCTCCGTCGCCCGGCGCGTGGCCGCCCGGACGGCGTCGGCCACGTGCGCCCGCACGGCGCCCCGTTCAAGGACCGCGACCCCTTCCACGGTGGTGCCACCCGGTGAGCTCACACGGTGGCGAAGCTCCGCGGGATCGATGCCGTCGGCAAGCAGTGCGGCGCTTCCGGCGAGTACCGCCTGAACCATGCGACGCGCCTGATCGCGGGTGAATCCGGAGCCGACCGCTCCTTCTTCGAGGCCCTCGGCCATCAGTGCGACGAATCCGGGCCCGCTGCCGACGAGTGCGGTGGCGGCGCCGAACAACGCCTCCGGCAGCTCTTCGACGGTCCCAAGCGGCGCCAACAGTGCGATGACTTTTGCATGGGTGTCCGCGTCGATCCCCGCCGCCGTGAATGCGACAAGTCCGAGTCCCTCACGAACGGCCAGATTCGGCATGGTGCGAAGGATCGCCCGTGGCCCGACGATCGCCGTCAGCCGTGCCACGTCCCAGCCGGCGACGACTGAGATGAGGACCGAGCCATCGACCAGCGCCGGGGCGATGCCCGCGAGCGCGACAGCGGCGTCCTTGGGTTTGACCGCGAGGATGACCACGTCACATGCGGCGGCGTCGGTCACATCGCCCACCGTTGCGCCGATATCAGCGGCGACCGACTGGGCAGCTGCGGGCACGGCGTCGGCCACTACGAATGCATGCGTGCCGGTGCGAGCGAGTCCGCGCACCATCGCACCGCCCATCGCACCGCAACCGATCAGACCGATTCGTGTGGGCCACTCGCTCATGCGCACATCCTGACAGGCCCGCTCACGAGCCGACCCGCGCGACGTCCCAAACGGATCAATACTGGTTGAAGAAGCCCTTTTCGAGCAGGCGGGCCCGCTCCTCCGCCGACACCTCGACGTTGCGCGGGGTCAGCAGGAAGACCTTGTCGGCAACCCGCTGCATGCCGCCGTTCAGCGCGTAGGTCAGGCCGCTCGTGAAGTCGATCAACCGCTTGGCCAGATCCATCTCGGCGTTTTGCAGGTTGACGATGACGGGCACGCTCGCCTTGAACTTGTCGGCGACCTGCTGCACGTCGTTGAAACTCTTCGGCACGACCAGATGGACCTCCATCTGCTGCGGGCGTGCGGGCTCGACGGCGCGGATCGGTGTGGAGCGCGCGGCGGGACCGACCGGCTGATCGTCACTGAAGATGTCGTCGAACTCGTCACGTCGACGCGAACCGATGCGCCGCACATTCGGGCGCTCACGGTAGGTCTGTTCGAGTTCTTCCTCAGCGGCACGTGGCTGGCGTGCGGGTGCACGACGAGTCTCCTCCTCTTCAGGGTAGAAGTCCTCTTCGTCATCACCGGCCAAACCGAAGTACACCAGTGTCTTGTGCCACATGTCGGACAACGCCATTCGATCACCTGCTCGGATTGATCACCGATCGACCAATTCGCACTCGGGTCGCACCTTCCTCCGCGGCAATCACAAAATCCTGGCTGGTTCCCATCGAGAGGTCCCGGAATTCGTGCCTGCCTGACCACTCTCGTGCGAGTCGTTCACACAACTCGCGTAGCGCCGCGAAGTACGGTCGACTGCTCCCGGGGGTGGAGGTCGCCGGTGGCAATGTCATGAGGCCACCGAGTACCACATTGTCCCGTTCGCTCACTGCCTGGACGAATCGGTCGATTTCGGTGAGGACAATACCACTCTTTGTAGATTCGCCGGCTACGTTGACCTGGCAGAGGACCGTGACCGGTCGCTCGGACCGCCGATCGATCTCATCGACGAGCTCCAGCGAGTCGACGGCGTGGATCAGTCGGACGTGCGGCAGCACCGATTTGACCTTGCGCCGCTGAAGATGGCCGATGAAGTCGAAGACGAGGCTGTCGCCGACGACCGCCCGTTTCGCCTCGAGGTCCTGCAGGCGGTTCTCCCCCACCACACCGATGCCCGCAGCGACGAGTGCCGGCGCATCCTCTGCTGCCACGTACTTGCCGGCGAACACCACCTCCACGCTGTCGGCCGAGCGGCCACCGCGAACGGCCGCGTCCTCCACCTGCCGCCGTGCATCCAGGTAGCGCTCGCGCAGACCGTCCACATCGAGCCCGCTCACGCCGGCGACTCCCGCCAGATGAGGCCGGCCTGACGACCGGTGGCCGCACCGTCGCGGCGGTAACTGAAAAACCGCTCCGGCGTGCAGATCGTGCAGCTGCCGTCCAGATGGATGTCCGCGTCGGCCACACCCGACTGCACGAGTGCGTGACGCGTGGCCTGTGGCAGGTCCACGTGGCGTCCCGCCACGACCTGCTGACCGAACTCGTCGGCAAACCGTGCCGCAAGTTCATCGTCCACCTCGTAACAGCACGGGCCGGCGCACGGGCCGATGGCCGCCTGGACCGGCGACCCGGTGCCCATCGCGGTGATCGCGTTGGCCAGAATGCCTTCGACGAGCCCGCGCCACCCGGCGTGCACAGCGCCGACACGACGGCCATCGGCGCGCCACAGCAACACCGGCACGCAGTCGGCGACCAGGACCATGAGCGGCAGTGCGAGCACGTCGGTGACGAGTCCGTCGCCCTCCGGCCAGCCCGAGAGCTCTCCGAGAAACCGACCGACCTCGTGGGGTTCGCTCAGTGTGCGCACGTCCGTGCCGTGGACCTGCGTTCCCATGCGCACGACGTTCGGGTCGATGTTCAGATGGTCGCAGAGCCCGCGCCGGTTCTCACGTACCGCGTTGTCACGGTCGCCGGTGCCGCGTCCCAGGTTGCACGACGCATAGGGGCCGTTGCTCATCCCGCCGTGACGGGTGGTGAACATCGCGCGCACCCCGGCCGGGGTCGGCACGCTGATGATTTCGTGGTCGGTCATTGCCGCTGAATGTAGTCGACAACGGCCGTGAGTTGGTCGTCGCGCGTCGCGGGGGCGGTGCCGTCGAGCATCTGCCCACGAAGCCACGCAAGTCCTCGGCCGAGCTGCGGACCGGGGACCACACCCGCTTGGATGAGGTCGTGGCCGGTGACCGCAAGATCGAGTGTCGCGGTCGCCTGCCACCAGGCGTCCACATGATCGGCGCCGAACGCGCGGGCGGCCACCGCGACCGGGGGCGCGACGGGCCGCAAGAGGTCGTCCACCTGCGACATGCGCATCTGTCCGTGGAGGCGCCCTGCCAACGTCCGCGCCGTGGGAACGGCACGTGCCATCGAAAGTGCCCATCCGTCGATCGCGACGTCCCGCTCCAGCCACTGTGGTTGCACGGCCACGCCAAGCCGCAGCGGCCAGACGGGGACGTTTGGCGCTGAGGACACACCCACGGCGGTGTCGAGTGCCGCGAACTCCGCGCGGATCGTGTCGAGGTCGGCGATCCAGGAGACGCCCAGCCGCGCCGCGAGCGCCAGCGCCGGGACCGCAGCGGGTTCCTGAAGTGTCCGAACAAGCTCCTCGGCGACACGGGCGCTCGTCAGATCCAGGTCCGGCGCGGCCCGCTCGGCTGCGCGACGGGTCACCGCCTCGACGCCGAAATCGAGGCGTGCCCCATACCGGGCGACCCGAAGCACCCTGCTCGGGTCGTCCGCGAAACTTTCGGGATGCATGATGCGCACAAGGCGCGCGGCAAGATCATGCCGACCATCGCACGGGTCGACGATCTCCCCCGCCGCCTCGCCATTCAGGCGAATCGCCATGGCGTTGACCGTGATGTCACGCCGCGCAAGATCGTCGTCGAGCGTCCCCGCCTGCACCACGGGAAGCGCGCCGGCCACCGGATAGGTCTCGCGCCTGGCGCTCACCAGATCGATCCAGCGGCCATCGGGCAGATGGATCTCCGCCGTGCCAAACCGTTCATGTGTTGCGACACGGGCACCCAGGTCGGCGGCCGCCACACGTGCCACCTGCACGGCGTCACCTTCGACCACCACGTCGATGTCCGCCCCGTCGACCCGGTCGAGCAACAGGTCTCGCACGGACCCGCCCACCAGGCAAACACCGACACGATCGGCCGCTTTGACCACCTCCCGCAGTGACGGATGGCGTTGCAAGACCTCCTGCAGCGAGACAGAATCCACTCGTGACCTACGATCCGCTGTCCGACAAGCTGCGCCAGACCACCCAGGTGGCGATGCCTGAGCTGTTCGAACGCTGGAAGGTGTACGAGGGCCTGACGATCACCGAGCTCAACACGGCGTTCGAGGCCTGTGAAGAGCGGTTTCGCACGTGGGTGCGCGCCAACCCGGAGCGCCCCATCAGCGAGGCCCCCGACTACATCGACCGGATCGCGCTCGACAGTTTGCGCGAACGTCGCACGTGGTGGGAGTAGCCGCGCTCACGCCTCGGCGATGACCGCGATCGCATCGATTTCCACGCGTGCCCCGGCGGGCAGTGCCGCCACCTGAACCGTCGCGCGTGCGGGTGTGTGACCGGCGAACGCCTCGGCGTAAACCGCGTTCATCGCACCGAACTCGCCGAGGTCGGTCATGTACACGGTGGTCTTGACCACGTTCCCAAGTCCGCCGCCCGCCGCCGTGACGATGGCGGCGATGTTGGCGAGTGACTGGCGCGTCTGCTCCGTGATTCCGCCGTCAACGAGCGTCCCGGCCGGATCGAGGGGCACCTGCCCCGACACGAACAGCATGTCGCCGGTTCGGATGGCCTGGCTGTAGGGCGCGCCGGCAAGCGGTGCGGGTGCGTTGGTCGTGCGAATCGTCTCCATGCCACGACCATACCTGCAGCGTGAGGCGCCCGACGAGCGGCCGCCCTCGTCAGCGCTCCGGCGGGACCCTCAGGAGGGTGCGCAGTGGCGCACCGGGACGCCGGCGTCCGCCATCGCCTGCTTGACCTGCGCGACCGAGTACACGCCGTCATGGAACACCGACGCGGCGAGCACGGCGTCCGCGTGGCCGTGAAGTGCGGCATCCGCGAAGTGGTCGAGCGTTCCCGCGCCGCCGGAGGCGATGATCGGCACCCGAACACGCGACGCGATGGCCGACAGCAGCTCATTGTCGAAGCCGTCTTTGGTCCCGTCGCGGTCCATGCTGGTCACGAGCAGCTCACCGGCGCCGAGCCGGGCGGCCTCGACCGCCCATTCCACGGCCTCGCGGCCCGTCTCAAGGCGTCCGCCGTTCAGGTAGACCTCCCATCCGGACCCGTCGCTTCGACGCTTGGCATCGATCGCCACGACGATGCACTGCGACCCGAACCGGTCGGCGCAGCGGCTGATCAGCTCCGGATCGCGCACCGCTGCCGAGTTGATCGAGATCTTGTCGGCCCCGGCGGCGAGCACCGCGCGCACATCGTCCACCGATCGCAACCCGCCACCGATCGTGAACGGGATGAACACCTCTTCGGCCGTGTGACGAGCCAGCTCGACGATCGTGTCGCGCTGTTCGTGGCTCGCGGTGATGTCGAGAAAGACGACCTCGTCCGCGCCCTCCCGGTCATAGCGCGCCGCAAGCTCGACCGGGTCGCCGGCGTCGCGCAGCCCCACGAAGTTGACGCCTTTGACGACCCGCCCATCTTTGACGTCCAGGCACGGAATGACGCGGATCACGCCTCGGCACCTGCCAGCGCGTCAAGTGCCTGCTGCACGGTGAAGCGTCCGTCATAGAGTGCGCGACCGACGATGACCCCGGCCAGATTCGCGATCTTGCTCTCGCGAAGGGCGATGAGATCCTCGATGCTCGAGATGCCGCCCGAGGCGATGATGTGCAGGGGCGGTGCAGCCTCCGCCACCCGGCGAGGCGCGCCGATGTTCGGGCCGGTCAACATTCCGTCGCGTCCGATGTCGGTGTAGATCAGGCGGCGGACACCGGTCTTGACCAGATCCGCGGCCACGGCGGTCGCCTCCTGGTCGCTCACCTTCGTCCAGCCGTGCGTCGCAACCATCCCGTCGCGCGCATCGATCGCCACGGCGAGTCCGCCCTCCAGACGGTCGACGGCCCATTCGAGCAGGCCGCGGTCTTGCAGGGCGACTGTTCCGAGCACCACGCGCTTGACGCCCGTGGCCATCGCCGTCTCGATCGCGGCACGGCTGCGAAGCCCGCCGCCGAGTTGCACCTCACCCGGAAAGCGGTTGGCGATCTCGGCGATGAGCGGCGCGTGCACCGGCTCGCCGTTGAGCGCCCCGTCCAGATCGACCACGTGCAGCGCATGCGCGCCGTCCTCGGCAAACGCCTGGGCCTGTGCGACAGGGTCTTCGTGGAAGGTCGTCGATGCGGCGAAGTCGCCCTGCACGAGGCGCACGGCCTTGCCGCCCTGCAGGTCGATGGCTGGAAAGAGAGTGATCATGCGCCCACCATCGCATCCTCGTATCCGAACCACCGTTCGAGTAGATCGAGCCCGGCGACGCTGGACTTCTCGGGGTGGAATTGAAAACCGATCACGTTGGCCTTGCCGGCCACCGCGCAAAAGGTCGTCGAGCCATGGTCGGCCGACGCCCACACCGACGACTCGTCATCGGGCTGCACGGCATAGCTGTGCAGGAAGTAGAAGTCCGAGGGCTGGTCGTCCGGCGGCGCGATCGGGCACCTGGGATCCCATGTGACGTGGGACCACCCGATGTGCGGGACTTTGGCGGGCGCGTCATCCAACTTGCGCACCATGCCGCTCATCAGTCCAAGGCCCGGAACGCCCGGCGCCTCCTCGCTTCCTTCGAACATCACTTGAAGGCCGATGCAGATGCCGAGCACGGGCACACCGCTCGCGGCGGCGTCGGTGACGAGCGCGGCCAGTCCGCTCTCGTCGAGTCGCCGCATCGCCTCGCCGAAGTGTCCGTCGCCCGGCAGGACCAGCGCATCAAACTCGCCCGCTTCAGCCGGTTTTCTGGCATGCGCCACCGACCCGCCCAGGCGCTCGAGCGCCTTCTCGGCGCTTCGCAGGTTGCTCATCTCGTAGTCGAGCATTGCAACGCGAAGGCTCACAGGCTGCCCTTCGTGGAGGGCACGCCACGCTCGCGGGGATTGATGGCGGTGGCGACGCGCAGCGCGCGGGCAACGGCCTTGAAGCATGCCTCGATGACGTGATGCGGGTTCTCACCGGCGAGCAGACGCACGTGCAGGGTCAGGCGCGCATTGTTCGCGAAGCCGCGAAGGAACTCCTCGAGCAGGTCGGTCTCGAATCCCCCGACGACGGCCGTGGGCAGCGGCACTGAGCAGCTGACGTGCGGCCGGCCGGAGATGTCGGTGGCGGCGTGCGCAAGGCACTCGTCCATCGGCACGTACGCCGAGCCGTAGCGTTCGATGCCCGCCCGGTCGCCGAGCGCCTGGTCGAACGCCTGACCGAGCACGATGCCGGTGTCCTCCACGGTGTGGTGGCTGCCGGTCGCAAGGTCACCGTGGGCGGTGACGTCGAGGTCGTACAGGCCGTGGCGCGCGAACAGGGTCAGCATGTGGTCGAAGAACCCCACGCCGGTCGTGATGGTGCTGACGCCCTCACCGTCCAGATTGACACTGAGCGCGATGTCGGTCTCGCCCGTGGTGCGGGTCACCGTTGCCTGTCGAGCCATCAGCCTTCCGTCCTGTCGAGTCGTTGCGCGCGCAGTTCTGCTGAGCGGCGGTGATGCGGGAATCCTTCGGCCGAGGCGATCTGTGCAAGATGCGGTGTCAGAGCACGAACCGCCTGGTCGGACATCTCGACGACGCTCATGCGACGCAGATAGGTGGCGGGCGACACCGCCGACGCGTACCTGGCCGCACGGCCCGTCGGAAGGATGTGATTGCTTCCGGCGACGTAGTCACCATACGCCGTCGCCCCGTTCGGCCCAACGAAGACGGCTCCGGCGTGGCGGATCTGCGCGGCGACGCCCTCGGCGCCCGGCACGTCAAGTTGCAGGTGCTCCGGCGCGAATTCTTCCGCAAGGGCGATGGCGGTTTCGCGCGTGTCGCAATCCACCAGTGTGATCGCGCCCTGCACCGCATGGTGGGCGAGCTCTGCCGCCACGGCGTCGACGAGCGCCGGCTCGCATGATGCCAGGATGGCCGGCGAGTCGGGACCGTGTTCGGCCTGCGCGCACAGGTCGGCGGCGACGGCGCTGACATCGACGTCGCCCTCGGCGATGATCATCACTTCACTCGGACCGGCGATCGAGTCGATGCCAACGGTGCCGAACACTTGACGCTTGGCCTCGGCGACCCAGGCGCTGCCCGGTCCGCTGATCACGTCGACCGGGGCGATCGCGTCGGTGCCGTAGGCGAACGCTCCGATGACGGCTGGACCGCCGACCGCATAGACCTCGTCGATGCCAAGGATGCCTGCCGCGAGCAGGATCGACTCGTGAACGTGGCCGTCCGGCCCGGCCGGTGATGCGACGGCGATGCGCGCGACTCCCGCCACCTGGGCGGGAATCACCGCCATCAACAGACTCGACGGGTACGCTGCGCGACCGCCGGGCACGTACACGCCGACCGACGAGACCGCGAATGTCCGTACCGTGACGCGCTGTCCCATCGGCAGGTCCGCTGTCACGTCGCCGGTGGGCATCGCCTCGGCGAGTGCGCGGATCTGGGCCGCCGCGACGGTCAGGGACTCGCGAAGACCCGGATCGGCCGATGCGACGGCGTCGCTGATGCGCGCCGGCGCCACGCGGATCATGTCGCGCCCGAATGTGGGGCAGTCGAAGCGCCGGGTCAGGTCGACGAGCGCCACATCGCCCCGTACGGCCACGTCTTCGAGGATGGCGGCCACATGGTCGGCGATGGCCGGATCGGGCGGCGGCGGCGCGAGTGCGATCGCCAGTGTCGACACGTCCGCGGCCGTTGCTTGCACGCGGGCCGGCGCGCTCACGACACGGCCTCCGCAAACCGGGCGACCAGCGGATCGATGATCGTGGCCTTCACCTGGTGGCTGACGCGGTTGGCAATCAGTCGCGCCGAGGACTGGTAGACCTCGTCACGTTCCACCAGGCCGTTCTCGATAAGGGTTCGCCCCGTGGCGGTCAGGTCGATGATGCCGTGCGCGAGCCCGACGAGCGGCGCGAGCTCCACCGAACCGTTCACCTTGACGACCTCGCACACCCGGCCGGTGCGCGCGAAGTACGCGCGCGCGGCGTTCGGATACTTCGTGGCGACCCGGACGGCCCCGAGGTGCTCCAGCACGCTCGGCGTGGGGTCCTCCCCCGCGACCGTCGCATAGATCATGCGGCAGGCGCCGAACTTCAGATCGAGCAGCTCGTAGACGTCCGGCTGGGCCTCGCGCAGCACGTCCGTGCCGGCGATCCCGATGTCGGCGGCGCCGGCCTCGACGAATGTCGCGACGTCGCTCGGGCGGGTAGTGATGTATCGCACGTCGTCGGCCGCGTCGACGACCAACCGACGGCCGAGGTCGCGCAAGGGCGCCACGTCGAGCCCGACACGTTCAAGGCAGTCGACCGTCTCGTCAAAGAGCGCGCCGCGCGGCACGCAGATCACTAGGCGCGCGATTTGATCACCTCCGCCACGTCAGAGGATTCCACACGCTCACCGGTGCTCCTGTCGAGCACGGTCAGCGCGCCCGATGCCGGTGTGACCACGTAGCGCCACCGGTCGATCGTGGCGAGCGCCTCGGCGTCGGTCCCGGTCGGTGCGGCCACGACGGCGACGCCCGCAGCGCGCAAGCGAACGGCGAGAGCGATGTCGGAGTCGAGCCCACCCGCGAGGACGACGCCCTCGCGAAACGTCGGAGCCTGAACGCGCGCGTTGACCGCCTGATGCAAACCATCGAGCCACACGCCGCCGCCGACCGCCGGACGATCGACGCCGAACCTGGCCCCGAGCGAGTCGTAGCGACCGCCCGCACCAATCGGGCGCGGCACGCCCGGCGCCGAAATCTCGAACACGATCCCAGAGTAGTAGCCCCAGTCGCGCAGCACACCGAGATCCACCATCACGGCGTCATCGACACCGTGGGTCCCGAGCAGGTCGAGTGTCGCGCAGAGTTCGTCGCAACACTGTGCGCTGGCAGGTACCTGCGCCGCGATCTGTTGCACGAGGTCCTTGCCGCCCCGTCGTGTCGGCAGCTCGGCCAGCAGGTCGCGCGAGGGCGCATCGAGATCGAGGCGCTGCGCGATCTCACGCCAGCCCGCGAGGTCGCGGGTGAGTGCCGCAGCCTGGAGACTGGCAACCGCATCGTCGGGAACGCCGAGACCGGCGAGCACCGCTTGAGTCAGGCCGACGTGGCCGATTGCGACGTGCAGGTCGGCGATTCCCACGGCACGAACCGCGTGAATCAGCAGTGCGACGATCTCGGCATCGGCCGCCGGGCCGGAGAGTCCGACAAGTTCTGCGCCGGCCTGTTGTTCCTCGACCGGTTGCGCCTTGCCGGGAAGCGCGGGGCGAAGGCGTGCGCCCACGTAGCTCACCCGTACAGGCCCGTCGTGATCGGCGAACCGCGACGCCACAAGCCGAGTGACGGGGATCGTGAGGTCCGGCCGCAGGACGAGCACGCGACCGTGATCGTCGAACAGGCGGAAGGCACGACCCACACCGCCATCTTGGGCACGGTCCATCTCATGGGCGAATTCGAGCAGCGGTGTGCGCACCTCGAGGTATCCGAAGGACGCGAAACTCGTCCGCAGACTGCGCTCAAGCGCGGTGAGTTCACTGCGCTCGACCGGCAGCACGTCGCGCGCGCCCTCGGGAAGGCGCGCCAGGTCGTCCCCGTTCAATCCGCCACCCTCGTGATCTTGGCGCCGAGTTCCTGCAGACGATCGTCGATCCGCTCGTAGCCACGGTCGATCTGACCGATGTTGCCGATTGTGCTGGTACCGGAGGCACACAGACTTGCGATGAGCATTGCCATTCCTGCCCGGATGTCGGGGCTCTCCAACCGCTCGCCGTGCAGCTGGGCGGGACCGGTGACCACCGCGCGGTGCGGATCGCACAGCACGATGCGCGCGCCCATCGCGACGAGCTTGTCGACGAAGAACAGGCGGTTTTCGAACATCTTCTCGAAGATCATGACGGTGCCGCGCGCCTGGGTCGCCACGGCGGTGGCGATCGAGGTCAGGTCAGCCGGGAACGCCGGCCACAGGCCGTCGTCGATCTTGGGGATCGCTCCCCCCTCATCGGCCTCGACGGCCAGCCGCTGTCCCGGCGCCACCCGAAGGTTGTCGCCGTCCATCGTGACGCTGATTCCGAGGCGCTCGAAGGTCAGATTGATCATCCGCATGTCCGACGGGCGCACGTCGGTGATCGTGATGTCCGAGTTCGTCACGGCGGCAAGTCCGATGAACGAGGCGATCTCGATGTAGTCCGACGGGATGCGGAACCGGCCGCCGTGCAGGCGCTCGACCCCGCGAATGTGCAGCTCGTTCGTCCCGATTCCGGTGATGTCCGCGCCGAGCTCGACGAGGAACCGTGCGGTGTCCTGTACGTGGGGTTCGCACGCGGCATTCAGGATCGTGGTCTCACCCTCGGCGAGCGACGCCGCCATGAGGGCGTTCTCGGTGGCGGTCACGGACGCCTCGTCGAGGAAGATCTCGGCGCCCCGCAAGCCGTTGTGATGCATGCTGAACGTTCGATTCGACTCCACCTGTGCGCCGAGCCCCTTGAACGCGAGCAGGTGCGTGTCGATCCGGCGTCGGCCGATGAAGTCGCCGCCGGGCAGCGGCAGGCCGACGGACCCGCAGCGGGCGAGCAGCGGTCCGGCCATCAGGAACGATGCGCGGATGCGGCTGGCAAGTCCTGCGTGCAGTTCCGTGCTGCGCACGTCGGCCGCCGTCAACGACAGTGTGTGCGGGCCGACCTCGCGGATCACGACCCCGACATCGTCAAGGAGCGCGAGCATCGAATGCACGTCGCGGATGTCCGGGACGTTCTCGAGGATGACCTCGTCTTCGGTCAGCAGGCATGCGGCCAGGATCGGCAACGCCGCGTTCTTGTTGCCGCTGGGCACGACTGTTCCGGACAGCGGGACGCCGCCCTCGATGATGAAGCGCTCGGACACCGTCCGTGACGGTATCAGGCGCGCAGCTCCGCCAACCCGCCGATCAGGGTGTCCACGTCACTTGGTGTGGTGAAAAACGCCATCGATGCGCGAATCGCGTCGGTTTGGAGGGACAGCCGCGTGATGATGCCGCGCTGCTCCAACTGGTGCACGACGGTCGCCGCGTCACCGGAATTCAGCCGGAATGTGAGGATTCCCGATGTTGCAGACGGCGGCGTCAGGATGTCCGCGCCAAATGCCTGCAGCGCGTCGCGCGCGTAGGCACGTATCTGGGCGGTCCGCTCGGCGATCCACGGTTCGCCGAGGTCGTTCAACCACTGGAGCGATGCGGTCCATGCCGGCAGCAGGATTTCGGGGAGCGCACCCAGTTCGTAGCGGCGCGCCTCGTCGTGCCACGCCATGTGCCCGTGGCTGCCGACGGTTGAGCCGAGTCCCGTGAAGGTCGGTCGAATGCGATCACGTGGCTCCTCGCGAATCCACAGCGCACCGAGGCCCTGCGGCCCAAGCGTCCATTTCGGTGCGTTCAGCGCATAGGCGTCCACTCCGAGGGCCACGGGATCGACCGCAATGGCACCGGCCGACTGTGCGCCGTCGACGAGGGTGAGGGCGCCGACTGAGCGCGCCACGTCAACCGCACCGGCGATGTCAAGCGTCGCACCGGTCACCCATGAGACATGAGACAGGGCGATCAGGCGGGTGCGGTCGGTGGCCAGATGGGCGCACTCGTGCGCAAGCGGTTCGTCCCCGTCCGACAGCGGCACCACGTCGATGATCACGCCGAACCGTTCCGCAACGACCTTGAGCGGGGCAAGGAGCGCGGGGTGCTCGTGCGTTGTGGTGATGACACGGTCACCCGGCTGCCAGTCGATGCCGTGGACGACGGCGTTGAGCGCGAAGGTGACGCTCGGCACGATGGCGATGTCCGTTCCGTCCACGTGCAGCAACCCCGCCAACGCCTGACGCAAATCCGCGCGCCGGCGGTCCATCCGCTCCACGCCGACCTCGGACATGCGCGCCGTGGATCCGTCCTCGTCGAGCGCCGCACGGAGTGCGTCCAGCGCAACGCGCGGCATCGGTCCGGCGCCACCGGTGTTCAGGTGGACGCAGTCGACGAGCCCCGGCAGTTCGGCACGGACCTGGTCGAGCGAAGGCCCGGTCATTGACGACATGGCGGCGTCGATCGTGTCCACAGTGCCCCCGATCCGAGTAGTGCCGTCTGTGTCAGGTCGATCACCGGACGGACCATACGTGCGCAAACCCTATTCGGGCACGCAGATCTGGCGACGCGCAGCAGCGCGCAGCGTCAACACGAACACCCCGGCCACGGTGACGGATGCCACGGCGAGCAGTGCGATGGCAACGACGTCGTATGCCCGGGCCGCAAGGGCCCCGGCCATCGTGGTGGCGGCTGCCGAGGCTGCCGCCGCGGGGAAGGTGAACGCCCAGTACGGAATGGCGAACGGCACCTTCCGTAGCTTCGGGTACTGACCGACCACGAGGGCGACGAACACCAGCACGCACGCGTAGAGAATGCGCGCCGGCGGAGCACTCGGAGCCTCGCCGGTCAGGGCCACCCACGACAGCATCGACACCGCGGGCGGCGCCACGAAGATCGCCAACGACGGCAACAGCTTCGGGGGCATCGGATTGTCGTGCAGCAGCAGGCGGAACAGCAGCAGCGGCAAAAGCGCCACCCAGAAGATCAACCCGACCCCGAACGCGAACCACGCGAACTCCTCCGAGCCGATCTCCCTCGCGGCGAGTGGTGTGACGACGTTGCCGACGATCGGAATGAACCACGCGGGCGTCATCTGTGTCAGCCCGATGTCCTCCCGCTCGAACCATGCACTCAGGATCGCCACCGTCAGCGCCAGGTGGCCGACCGCCCCGATCCACCACAGCACACGGGCGACGTCGGGCATGATCGTCTGCCCCGCCGTCGCGACGATCAGTGCGGCGATGGTGATCGTCGGCACGAACGCCATGCGAATCGGATGCCGAGCCTCGGCCCACGCAGCCGCCGGGAAGCGCACCCACTTGGCGGCGTAGGCCGCGACAAACAGCGCAAACATGGCGAGCGCCACCCAGAACAGCGCGGTTGCGACACCGGTCGGCACGTCGTAGACCTTCGCGGCCCGCCGCCAGGCGAGTGAGAGCCCTCCGACACCCATAACGCTCGCAAACAACGGGACTGGGAAGAATTGGAGGCCGTGCGGTTGTGTCTCAGTCATCTCACCCAATTATACCCATACGGGTATACGTCGCGACCCGGTGAACACACTTCCCCCCACATGACACCACGACCGGTGATAACGTCAGCAAAAATCATAAAGGACAATAAACGGTGGCACCCCGAAACCCGTTTGCGCCGACGTTCGGCGCGTCGCCCCCGGTCCTCGCAGGCCGTGACGCCATTCTTGCGGACGTCGACGAGGCCTTTGAAACCGGCCCATCCCACCCGGACTTCACGACCCTGTTCATCGGGGTGCGCGGGTCGGGCAAGACCGCGATGTTGAACGCCACCGAGGATCTCGCCCGCGAGAAGGGGTGGCGCACGATCAGCGTGGACGCCACCACCCCCGGACTGCTCGACCGCATCGCTCGTGCCGCCGAGCAGATCGCCGACGAGGACGACCCCGGCCGATCGTCGGTCCATCTCGCGGGTGTGAAGGTGATGGGCTCGGGCATCGATCTGGACCACGACCCGCCGCTGCCACCTCCGCACCGCGACCTTCGTCGACTGCTCGCCGACGTGGCCGACGGTTTGGCCGCGAACGGCACGGGACTCCTGATCACGATCGACGAACTGCACAGCACCGACCACGCCGAGATCCGGGAGTTCGGCGCGATCGTCCAGCACATCACCCGGCGCGAGGGCCGGCCGGTGGCGTTCGCCGGCGCGGCGCTTCCGGAGGTTGAAGACACGCTGCTGAAAGGCAGCGAGGCCACGTTCCTGCAGCGATGTTCACGCACGCAGATCGACATGATCGATTCGCGCGGCGTCGCTCGGGCGATCGAGGAGCCGATCATCGAGCGCGGTGGGCGTATCGACCCAGCGGCGCTCGCCCAGGCGGTGACCGCGACGTCCGGGTACGCGTTCATGGTCCAGCTCGTCGGCTTTTACACCTGGAAGGCGGCGCACGATCCGACGGCCGGGATCACGGCGGCGGATGTGGAGCGCGGTATCGCCGAGGCGGAGTCCCGTATCGGCAGACTGGTGCTCGGCCCCATGTGGAAATCCCTGTCCGAGATGGATCAGCGGTTCCTCTTGGCCATGGCCGAGGACGACGGCCCAACGCGAATCACCGACCTGGCGGCACGTCTCGACGTGAAGCAGAACTACCTGTCGGTGTACCGCAGTCGTCTGCTGCGCTCGGGAATGATCATGAGCCCACGACGAGGGCAGCTGGATTTCGCCCACCACGCGACGCGCCAGTGGCTTCGCGACGGCGACGACTACCGCAGGTATCGCGACGCTCGCCCGTAAACGGGTGCACACACCGGATCGGTCTGGGAGCATCACGCCATGGACATCGCCTTTCGGCCGATCACCCGGGATGATTTCCGCATGATCGGCTCGTGGTTCGCCGAGCCGCTCGTCAGCTGGTGGTGGGCGGAGGATCCGGCCTTGTCGGCCGTTGAGACCGAGTACGGGCCCGTGGTTGCGGGCACCGACCCCATGGAGGTGTTCATCGTCGTGATCGCCGGTCGCGAGGCGGGCTTGATTCAGCGCTACCGGTTCGACGACGAGCCGAGTTATGCGCAGGAGCTCGGTCCCGCCGTGGTGGTCCCGCCGCAGGCCATGAGCATCGACTACCTGCTGGCCGACGAAGCCACGCGCGGCTCGGGGCTTGGGACGGCGATGGTCGGGGCGTTCGTGGAGCGACTTTGGGCCGATCACCCGAACTGCCCGTGCCTGATCGTTCCGGTGCATGCCGACAATCGCGCCTCGTGGCGCACCCTGGAGCGCTGCGGATTCACGCGGATCGCCGAGTGCGACCTGGAACCGGACAACCCTGAGCACACGCCTCACCACGTCATCTACCGACTGGATCGCCCGACTCGGGACGCAGATCGCGCGCTCACCCGTTGACACATCAGTGATGCAAACAGAGGACACACTGATCGAGGGTGCGCGACGTGGTGACAACGACGCGATCGGGCAGCTGTTCGACCGCCACTGGCGCGACTCCTGGCGGGTTGCGTACGGCATCGTGCGATCACGCGAGACGGCGGACGAGGTGGCGCAGGATGCGTTCATGGCGGCGATCCAGTCGCTTGGCAGCTTCGACGGGCGCCGCCCGTTTGGCGCGTGGCTTCACCGCATCGTGGTGAATCGCGCGATCGACACGGTTCGCCGCGACAAGCGGCTGGTCCGACTGGACGACGCGCCGGACATCACGGTGGACGACCACCCGGCCGATCCGATGCTGGCGGCCGCCGTTCGCCGACTGGATCTGGATCGACGCGCCGTGATCGTGCTGCGCTACGGCCTGGACATGACGCCACCTGAGATCGCAGTGACCCTCGACATCCCGGTGGGCACGGTCCATTCACGCCTCGCGCGTGGCCTTGAGGACCTGCGGACGCAATTGGAGGCACACGTTGGCTGACGATCTCGACACACAACTGCGCGCACTGCTGCAGAGCGAGCCGGATGCGCAGGCCACCGACCGCGCCCGGTCGGCGGTTCTCGGCGAGCGTACGACTCGTCAGCCACGTCCGCGCCGCGGCTGGCGGCTGACGCTGGCGATCGGCGTTCCGACCGTTGCGGCGACCTTCGGGGCATTGCTCGTGTTCCGATCACCGTCGGCGGACGCGCCACGCCCGTCGGACACTCCCGGCTGGGATGCGATGACACCCGGCGAGCGCGTCGCCGCCAACCTCGGCTGGGGCCTGTCGTCCGGCGTCACGCACGTTCGCATGCGATCGGAGAGCACCGGAGACGAGCCTGGGGAGATCTGGTCGCTCAATGCTCCCGCCGCCGACCTGTCGGCCGCCGTCCGCGTGAAGATCGGCAACGAACTCGACGGTGACCGGTTCCTGGACATCACGACCGTGACCCGGGCAGATGGCACAACGTCGGGCCAACAGGCGACCGTCGATGCAGGCGGGAAGGTCCAGATACGTCTCCCGGACACGTCACGATCGTCCGATCAGATACCCCACAACAGCATTCGCGTTCGGATTCCGGACCAAGTCACGATGATCGCGGGCTGGATGGCCGATCGGACGCTGAAGCCGGTGGCAGGCCCAGCAGATGCGACGATCATGCAGTTCACAGGTGGGATCACCACCGTCAGATGGATGTACGGGATACAGCAGATGACAGTGATCGGCGGTGGCCCGGCACTGGTCATCGATGTCGACAGGCGGAGCTGGGTGCCGACGCGCGTGACGATCGCGGAGCTCCGTATGAGGCTCCCGAATGCGCCGACGGCCAACCTGCCGAAAAACGTCGCAGTCTGGGACGTCGTCGACCAGCTGCCGTCCGAATCCCAGACGCTGGAACGACTGTTCGATCTGCGTCAGGTCTATCCCGACGCCGTCGTCACCACCGAGCCCGCCGGCGGTGCGTCTGATTCCTCATCAGATGCCGCGTCGAACGACCCGGTTGAGGTGGTTCGCATGTTCGTCGATGCCATCGACAGCGGCGATCCGGAGCTGGCGAAGAGCCTCTGCACGCCTGAGTTCGCCCGTCAACAGGACACCACAGCCGACAGCTGGTTCCAGCAGTCGGTGCGTCTGAAGCTCACGAACGTCGGCTCAGTCCGCCGCATCACGGCAAAGGAGGCCGGGCTGCCCGAAGGCAACGGGGTCGTCCGGGTTCCGGTGGGACTCGACGTCATGCAGGAGCACCCGCAGAGCATTTCGAACGGACCGCTCACCTGGGGATACACCCTGGCTCAGCAGTCCAACGGGTCCTGGCTCATTGCCGACCACGGTGTTGGATAGCGCCCGGCACGGCACCAGCGTGGTTCGCCGGGTCGCCCGCCGTGTGCGCCGTGATCGGTGAACGATAGGGTGCACGCTCACCCTTCAAGGAGATGCCATGGCCGACACCGGTATTCGCGTCAAGGACAATGGCCCACTCGTCGTGAGCGGCACGTTCACGGTGCTCGACGGCGAGGGCAACCAGATCACCATCGACAAAGAGATCGTCGCACTGTGCCGATGCGGCCATTCCGCTCGCAAGCCGTTCTGCGACGGGTCGCACAACGACGCGGCCTTCCATTCAGAGGTGCGCGCCGGCGAGCTCGCCAACTAGAACGGCTGCTCGCCCTCCTCGGCGGGCTTGGGGAGATCGGCGGCCGTAAGTTCATCGATACGTCCCTGCACCGCGGTGAGTCGCGCGCGGCATGCTGCCAGGTGAGCCTGTCCCTTCTCGAACAGGGCGACTGCCTCTTCGAGGCCCACCGAACCGTCCTCCAGGCGACGAACAACATCCTCGAGCTGTTCGAGCTCCGCCTCGAATGTCGTCGATGAGGTTTCGTCACTCATAGTTTCTCCTTGGGTGTGGCACGCACCACATCCACGTCGAGTGTCCCGTCACGGAGTGTGACGGCAAGGCGCCGGCCGGATGCCACGTCCGTGATCTGCCCGACAACCTGTCCGGCACCGTCGCGCACAATCGCATATCCGCGCTCAACGGTCCGCTCCGGCGACAGCAGCTCGAGCAGCGCTCCTCCACGCTCCACACGCGCCCCTGCAGTGGACACCACGACCTGACCGGCCCGCACCAGACGTTCGGCGGCGCGATCCGTGCTCGACGTCGCCGTCTGGTGGGAGCGTCGCAGGGCCGGCGCCATCCGCGTCCCCAGAAGGTCGACCCGGTGGCGAGCCGCCGTGCCTGCGTGGCGCAGACCGCCGGCCAGCCTGCGGGTGGCGTCCTGCGTCCGAGCTCGCGCGCGCTCGGCGTGACGCCGAAGCGCCGCAAGAGCCCGCTCATCGGCCGCGGCAATCCGCGACTGCAGGTCCGCCAGGTCGGGCACCACCATCTCGGCGGCTTTGGTCGGTGTCGATGCGCGCTGATCGGCGACGTCGTCGGACAGGGTGCGGTCCGATTCGTGCCCGATGGCGCTCACCACCGGCGTGGTCGCGTCGGCCACCGCGCGGCACACGATCTCGCTGTTGAACGCCATGAGGTCCTCGAGGGCCCCACCGCCGCGCGCCAGGATGATGACGTCGACCTCAGGCTGGGCATCCAGATATCGCAGCGCCGACGCGATCTCCGACGGCGCCCCTTCGCCCTGTACCAAGGTAGTCACGATCACGAGATGAGCACCGTGAAATCGCCGCTGAATGTTGCTGATCACGTCGGCACGCGCGGCGCCGTCGCGGGCCGTGATGAGGCCGATCCGGCGCGGCAGAAACGGCAGCGGACGTTTGCGGGCGTCCGACGTGAGCCCTTCCGCCTGGAGCCGTGCGCGAAGCTCCGCGATTCGTGCCAGCAGAAGCCCGTCGCCCGACGGCTCCAGCCGTTCGACGCGCACACGTACCGTGCTCCGTCCCCGCCAGAACTCGATGCGACCGTACGCCTGCACCAGCTGCCCCTCGCCGGGTGGGGGCGCCAGTTTGTCGAACACGTTCGCTTGCATCTGGCAGTCGATCTGCGTCGGATCGGAGTGGTCGGCGTCCACCAACGTGAAGTACACCTGGCGTCCACCAGACCCGCGAAGGTTCGTGATCTCACCCTCAAGCCAGAATGACGGGAGGTCCTGAAAGCGCCGCCAGACCGCCGTCACCACGCCGCGGACGGAGTACACCTTCCGATCGCCGTACTGCTTCACTGCATCAGATCGGTGACGACACCTGCGGCGCGTATCCCGGCGCTGACGGCCCCTTCCAACGAGGGATGCGTGGTGGCGTCACCGGCGAGCACAAGGTTGCGCACCATCGTGCGCGGTCCCGGGAGGTTCTCGCGCACGCCGGGCGTGACCCGGTAGAGCGCGTTCGGGTGGTCCGTCGCGTCAACCAAACGGGCGCTCTGCGACCACTCGTAGCTCGGGATCAGGCTCCGAAGACGCTCAAGGGCGCGGTCGGCATACCGCCCGGGATCCACGGAACTCCAGCCGGCGGTCGCGCTTTGGGCGACCAGGATGTGCGGCCCTGGTGAGCCTGGCCGCGTCACGTTCGTCGTCTGACACACGAGATCGAGCCGGTCGGTGCCCTCTGGTGCGGCCGCATCCAGCAGGATGGTGGCGTCGTCGTACAGGGGTCGCTCGAGTGCGAAGGTCGCCGACACGCACCCGGCACGCTCGGACGGGAGTCGGGCGGCAGCCAGATCGTCAACTCCGCCAAGCAGGCCTTTCGCGGTGTCCGCGTCGACGGCCAGGACCACGCTGGCCGCGCGAATCGTTCGCCCGTCCACCAGCTGCACGCCGCTCGCACGCCCGTCGGCGCCCACGATGATCGACGCCACGGCGGTTCCGGTCCACAGCATTCCCCCGGCGCGTCGCAATGCGGTGGCGGCACGGTCGGTGATCATCCCGATCCCGTCCACCGGAAGGACGGCCGGCCCGCGCGCCATCATCCCTAGGAGGAAGCGGGTGTACCCCGCGTCCGCCTCAAGCGTGCGATCGAGCATCATGGAGCCGAGCAGCGGACGCAGGACCATCTCCACTGACGTACTGCCGATGCCGGCGGCCGCGAACAACTCGGCCGCCGTCTGATGGTGTCCGCCTTCCAGCTCCCGTGCGCCGCCGATTGCCGCACGTCCCGCGAGTCGCATGAGACGAACCACATCACCTCTGCCCATCAGTCCGGACGTCATGACGCTGCCCGGTCCGAGCACTTTCAGGCGCCGCCACTTCGCCCCGTCATGAATCACCATGCGGCGCTCGAACGTGTGGAGCTCCGAGGAGCTGATCCCGAGATCGGTGAGCAGCTCGCTGACGTTCGGGTAGCCGCGCAGAACGGTCTGGAACCCGACGTCCGCAGGCTCGCCGTGGTACATCCCGCCGCGGACCCGGCCGCCGATCGATCCTCCGGCGTCCACAACCTGGACGGTGTACCCGTCGCGCGCCAGCGTCAACCCGGCCGCGAGGCCGCTCATGCCTGCTCCGACCACGACGCAGTCTGCGCCGTTTCCATGATCGTTCTGCCCAGTGGGCCGACTCTCGTCCACGCTTCCTCCCGGTGCCATCCTGCAACATCTTACGGCCCCGGGCGCCGGCCGCCCGCCGGCTCCGCCAGTCGCACGTGTGCTCACCTGTGCGTTCACCCCGACGCCGGAAATGACGAAAGGGCCGCATCCGTTGGATGCGACCCTTTCAGAAAATAACCCGGCGACGACCTACTCTCCCACAAGTCTGCACTCGAAGTACCATCGGCGCTGAGGCTCTTCACGACTCTGTTCGGAATGGGAAGAGGTGTTTCCGCCTCGCTATGGCCACCGGGAATTTATGAGGACATACCCTCAAGACTGCAGATGACAAAGGTGTGATGTATATAAGTCAAGCCCTCGGCGTATTAGTACCGGTCTGCTGCACGCATTACTGCGCTTCCACATCCGGCCTATCAACCAGGTGGTCTACCTGGAGCCTTACCCCCTTATAGGGGTGGGAGATCTCATCTTGAGGTGGGCTTCCCGCTTAGATGCTTTCAGCGGTTATCCCGTCCAGACGTAGCTAGTCAGCAGTGCCGTTGGCACGACAACTGATACACCAGAGGTCTGTTCATCCCGGTCCTCTCGTACTAGAGACGACTCCTCTCAAATCTCCAACGCCCACCGCAGATAGTGACCGAACTGTCTCGCGACGTTCTGAACCCAGCTCGCGTGCCGCTTTAATGGGCGAACAGCCCAACCCTTGGGACCAACTCCAGCCCTGTCTCTTA
>CALMXK010000118.1 GCA_937871165.1 uncultured Actinomycetes bacterium | reverse complement strand
GCTGTG
Organism: uncultured Actinomycetes bacterium; assembly: GCA_937871165.1. GTDB lineage: Bacteria > Actinomycetota > Thermoleophilia > Miltoncostaeales > Miltoncostaeaceae > CALMEC01. The sequence goes on along the minus strand of CALMXK010000118.1, from coordinate 5,340 downwards.
CCGACATGGCCGTCGCGAACGGCGCGACGTTGCAGTGCACCATCACCAACCACGACAAGCCGGTCACCCTCAACGTGGAGAAGGTCGTCGTCAACGACGATGGCGGAACGGCCACGGCCGGTGCCTTCGAGTTCACCGTCGACGGTGGCGCGCCCACCGCATTCGTCGCCGACTCGCCGAGTGGCCTGCACGGCTCCAAGACGATCTCCAATCTCGCAGCCGGCAACCATGCCGTGACCGAAGTTGCGGACTCCCGCTACACCACGACATACAGCGCGGGCTGCAACACCGTCGGCGCGAAGAACGGCGACACGATCACCTGCGTCATCACCAACAACGACAAGCCCGCAACGCTCATCGTCGAGAAGAAACTCACCACCGACAGCGGCAGCACCGCCGACGTCACCAACTTCTCCTTTGTCATCACCGGTAGCGCGAACTCGATCATCCAGAACTTCGACAGCGACGGCAGCGTCTCGACGCCGCTGCCCAAGGGCACGTACACGGTCACTGAGACCGCGGCGCCGGGCTTCTCCACCACCTACGATGGCTGCTCCGACATCGTACTCGACAATGGCGAAAGCGCCACGTGCAAGATCACCAACGACGATCAACAGGGCACGCTGACCATTGAGAAGCGGGTCGTCAACGACGACGGCGGCACCAAGGTCGCGTCCGAATTCTCGTTCCAGGTGAACGGGGGCACCGCGACGACGTTCGACGATGACGGCACCAACGTCCTGAATGTCGACAAAGGCACGTACACCGTGACCGAAGTCGCCGACAGCGGCTACACCACCACCTACAGCGCCGGGTGCACCGACAACATCATCGGCAACGGCCAAAGCGGCAGCTGCGTCATCACGAACAATGACAAGCCCGCAACGCTCATCGTCGAGAAGAAACTCACCACCGACAGCGGCAGCACCGCCGACGTCACGAACTTCTCCTTCACCGTGAACGACGGCGAGGCGGTTTCGTTCCCGATTGGCGGCTCGGTCACACAGACCGTCCCGGCAGGGACGTACAACGTTAGCGAAGTTGCAGCACCCGGCTTTGACACCACCTACGACGGTTGCGCCAACATCACACTCGTCAACGGTGGCACGGCCACCTGCACGATCACCAACAACGACCAGCCGGCAACGCTCATCGTCACCAAGACGGTCAACAACACGTTTGGCGGCACGAAGTTGGTGACGGACTTCTCGTACTCGGTCAACGGCGCGACAGCAGTCCCGTTCGAAGGCCCACAGAACGCGCTGACCGTTCCCGCCGGCAAATACACGGTCACCGAGCCCGCAACGGCCGGCTACAGCGCAAGCCTTTCCAACTGCACCGACATCGTCCTTGCCAATGGGGCGACCGCGACGTGCGCGATCACCAACAGCGACCTGCCCGTCACCATGACGGTCACCAAGAACGTCATCAACGACACCGGCGGCACCAAGACCGCTGACGCCTTCGAGTTCAGCGTGGACGGCAACGAGGCGATCACGTTCAACCAGGATGGCTCCGACCCACTCACCGGAACGAACGTCATCGAAGGATTGTCCGCCGGCAACCACACCGTCGTCGAGACGGCAGATGACGGCTACGCCACCTCCTACAGCGACGGTTGTTCCACGGAGGGTGCACAAAACGGCGCCAACCTCACCTGCACGATCACCAACAACGATCGCGCCGCGACGCTGATCGTCGAGAAGGTCGTGGTCAACGACAACCGCGGCGCCAAGACTGCGAAGGACTTCAGCTTCAGCGTCAACGAGGGTGAAGCCGCCGCGTTCGAGGCCGACGGAATCAATGAACTGAGCGTTCGAGCGGGCACCTACACGGTCACGGAGACCGCCGACAACGGGTACACCGCGACCTACGACGGTTGCAGCGGCATCGTGCTGACCAACGGTCAGACGGCCACGTGCACCATCACCAACGATGACAAGCAGGGAACGCTTGTCATCACCAAGAAGGTCGTCAACGACGACGGTGGCTCCGCAGCGCCGACGGCGTTCTCGTACACCGTCGACGGCACCACGGCCACCGCATTCCAGGCGACCGAGACCGCAGGCGAAGGCACGAGCGGCCCGATTGCGCTCGATGCCGGCAGCCACACGGTGGCTGAGACGGCCGCCGCCGGGTACGCCGCAACCAACGGCTGCGCCACCGTGACGATCAAGAATGGTGAAACCACCACCTGCACAATCACCAACGACGACATCGCACCGACCCTCGTCCTGACGAAGGTCGTTGAGAACGCCACCAACGGCACCGCCGTCGCCGCCGACTTCACACTGTCTGCCACCTCGGAGGCAGGTCGCAGCATCGAGCGTGCAGGCAACGTCACGACTGCCGCAGACGTCTTTGCCAACGCGGCCTACCAGCTGTCGGAGACCGGCCCTGCCGGGTACGACCCCGCTGGAGCGTGGGTGTGTACGAATACCGACGGGGAGGACACCTCCGAGAACTGGACACTGGACGGAGACGTGGTCTCCCTTGGTCTCGGTGCCAACGTCACGTGCACCATCACCAACCTGGTGCGCGACCTCGCGCTCGCCAAGACCACCGAGGTCGGATCAGTCGTCCCCGGTGACACCATCAACTACACGGTGACCGTCACGAACATGGGTGCCGCCACCATCTCGTCCGACGACATCACCGTGACCGACCCGTTGCTCGGCGACGGACTGGAGCTCCAGGGTGAGCCGGGGGCGCTCGCACCCGGTGCCTCGCGCATCTACACGGGCACGCGCGCCGTCACCAGCCGCGACTGCGGCGAGGTGGTCAACACGGCGACGGTCACGATCCCACGTGACGCGTTCACCGAAAACAACTCGGACACGGTCACCACTGCGGTGGTCTGCAACGCCGACCTGTCGATCGCCAAGGCGGCCGACAAGACGACCTACCAACCCGGTCAGACCATCACCTACACACTGACCGTGACCAACACCGGCACGTCAATCGTTCCGGTGTCGGCGATCACCGCAACCGACCCGCTCCTGCCGAACCTGGCGATCCAGGCGAACGCTCCCACCGAGCTCTTGCCGAACGGGACGCTCACGTTCACGGGCACGCGACTTGCGACCACCGCACTCTGTGGGACGGTGCCGAACACCGCAACCGTGGGTTATGAGGGTGACACGAACACCGAGAACAACAGCGCATCGGTGACGGTCACGGTTGCCGGCGGAAGTTGCATCGCCGGTCCGCTGCCGACCACGCTTCGCATCGTCAAGACCGGCCCGGCGAACGCCAAACACGGACGCAACATCGGCTACCGCCTGACGGTCACCAACATCGGCAAGGTCGCGTCGTTCAACACGCAGATCACCGACACGATCCCGAAGGGCATGACCCTTGCCGTGCTGCCGAAGGGCGCCACACTGTCACGCGGTGTGATCACCTGGAAGCTCGGCACGCTGCTTCCCGGCAAGAGCCGTTCGGTCGTGGTCATGCTTCGCAGCAGCGGGACCAGGACGCTTCGTCGCTGCAACATCGGTGCCGTCCGTGCGGACAACGCGCCGCGGGTCACCGATCCCGCATGCACCCGGTTCACCCGAGTCGCTGGGACGAACGTGCCGGGCGTCACCGGCTAGTCACACCGACACACGCGGTCGTCGATCAGTCCGCTGATCGACGACCGCTCGTGTCGGGATGCGACAGCGGTGGTCAAGTTTCGCGGTCAGGGGCCGATGCAGTCCGGGATGTTCGACCTCTCACGGATGCTTGATCGCGGACGGCTGATCACCGCGTTGCTGTTGGTTTTGCCAACAGGTGCGCTGCTTTCCACACCGCAGGGTGTGGCCGAGCGCGACAACGCACGCGCCGGCGCCACCGCGTCGGCCGATGGACAGTGGCAGGTCGCCGAGTACAACGCCAACGCCGCACCGGTTCAGCCCATCACCCAGGCAGAGATTCTTGAGCGGTTCGCCGCAGCCGGCGGCACACTCTCGGACGCCGATTCGCCCGAAACCGTCGGCGTCGCAAGCGAGGCCGACGAGGGTGAGGTCACCACCGACCTACCGGCCGACTACGTGGCGGGATCGCCCCCGGACGCCAAGTTGGCGGCGACACTTCGCGCATCCCAGGCGCGCAACACCCAAGCCGCCGTTCCCGCACCGCGAAACCTGGCGCAGGCGTTGACGCAAAATCCCCACGTCATCTTCACGCGCCAGTCGCAGATCAACGACATCCTGAGCGGGGCGGTCGATCCACGCGTGATCGACGTGTTGACGTGGATCGCATCGCGGCGCGGTTCGATCACGATTACGTCGATGCGATCGGACCACAGCACATGCGTCGCAGGCAGCAGCCCGTGTCGTGTGAGTGCCCACCATCTCGGCCGGGCATTCGACATCGCCGCGGTCAACGGCGAGCCGTGCGGTGGGACGCCGTCTGGACAGTGCGGGGTGCTCTATGAGGAGATCATCAACACCCTGCGCGGAACCGCGTATCAGCCGTCGCAGGTCATCTACGGATATGACAACTGGCCGGGTGAGTCGTGGAACTTCGAGATGGGCAACCACCACGACCACATCCACCTCGGGTACTGATCGCACGCAGTGAGGGACACGGCTCCAGGATGGGTCCTGGAATGCCGATACTTGTACGAGGGTAGTGGTTCGACAGGTCAAGGAGTGACCGAATGCTTCGTATCCGCACGTTTCTGGCGACGGCCGTCGCCGCGTGTGCAGTTTTCTCGCCAACCGCCATGGCAGGCACGCTGATCGCCGACAAGGTCGACGGCAACGGCACGCTCATCGGCGAGACGACGATCGTCGATCCGCTTGTGGCAACCCCCGACGGGATGGGCCTGAACGCCCGCCCGGTCTCATCCGCCGGTGCGCACAACGTGGCCGTCATTCCCATCCAGTTCGGCTCTGCGGACCCGGGGTTCACCACCACCGCGCTGAACAGCGTCGTCTTCAGTGGCACGGACTCCGTCGACAAGTTCTACCGGGAGTCCACCTACGGGCGAATGTGGCTCACCGGACGGGTGCTGCCGATGGTCTCGATCTCGACCGACACCTCCACCTGCAACTACAACGCCTTTGGCAATGCGGCGATCACTGCGCTGAAAGCTGCCGGTCAGTCGATCACGGGTGACGGCACCGACGGCTACGACCACTACGTATTCGTGTTCCAAACCATCGCACCCTGCGGCTGGGCGGGGCTTGCCATGGTCCCAGGGCGCTACATGTGGATCAACGGATACGTCGATCGCGGGGTGATCGCACACGAGCTTGGTCACAACCTGGGGCTCGGTCACGCCAACGTGTTGCACTGCTGTCTCTTATACACATCTGACGCTGCCGACGAGCGATCTAGTGTAGATCTCGG
>CALMXK010000117.1 GCA_937871165.1 uncultured Actinomycetes bacterium | reverse complement strand
CCGTTCAGACACGCTTCCGGCGACAAGCGTGATCCCGAGATCGCGTGCCCAGCCGGACGCCGCTCGAATCGAGGGGCCGTCGAGCGCTTCCGCGCGGCTCGCCTGCCGGTCGTCGGTGTCGATGACGTTCCACTTTTCCGGCAGCACCACCACGGTTGCGCCCTGATCCGCCGCTTGCCGCACCAGCCGTTCGGCCTGGGCGAGGTTCTCCGCGACGTCATCGGAACTCGTGGTTTGCACCACGGCGGCGCGCACTGCACTGTGAACGTTCGACATGGCGTGAGCCTATCGCGCCGTCACCTGGCCACCGAAGAGGCGATTGGTGGTCATACGGCGCTACACTTGCGAAACCGACTCGCCCCCTGGAGCGTGCTGAGATGTCGACATCGGTCCTCACCCGTATCGAAGAAGTCCTTGAAGAGATCCGTCCCGCTTTGCATTCGGATGGCGGCGACGTGGAACTCGTGGACTTCGACGACGAAGGATTCGTCCACCTCAACATGCTCGGCGCATGCGGCGGCTGCCCGATGTCCAGTGCCACGCTGGTCCTTGGAATCGAAGCCGCGCTGCGCGAGCGTGTGCCCGAGGTTGAGGGCGTCATCCCGGTCTGATCCCGGACCCGGTATGTCGACCGCCGGTCGATTGCCGTCCAAACGCACACCGCGGTGAGCAACGACGTCTACGGATCGAACGGTGGTCTTCGGGGACCAACGTGATTGGGCGACCGGTGGCCGCCCGTCCCGCCGTCGTCTCCCAGCGAACGACCAGTGGCCAAACGATGAGAATCGGGGTGCCCGGATTTGAACCGGGGACCTCTCCGACCCGAACGGAGCGCGCTACCAAGCTGCGCCACACCCCGACGGCAGTCCCGGCATGGTAGCCGATCGCGAGCACTTTGTGGGCCGCGAAACAGGCCCGAATGGCCCTCGTTTCATCGACCGGGAGCACGATTTCCCGATCACGAGCCACCGTCGGCGCTCAAGAGACTTCACAGGATCTTTGCCAGACGTGCTCCACCGTGTGGTTAACTAGCTACCCGTCGTGGTTGAGATCAGCAGGAGAGGTTCCGCTCGCAGTGCCGCTTCGTTCCGGACATTCCGCGCCACCGCGCCAACATGGGACCACCGATCGCCAGAGGAACCTGAGCGACGGTCGTTGGCGTGTGGAGATCCTGCTGTTTGCCGGAATGCTGGCCATTTACCAGCTGTCACGGACGCTCGTGGTTGGCGATGCCACCGAAGCAGTGAAGAACGCCTTCAGCGTGATCAACCTGGAGAAGGCGACCGGGTTCTTCTTCGAGCCCCGCGTGCAGAGTGCCCTGATCGACAATCTGCACATGACCAAGGGCATGAACCTGTTCTACATCTGGGCGCATCTGCCGGTCACGGCCGCGTTCTTCATCTGGCTGTATCGCCGCAGACGCTCCGCCTACACCTTTGTGCGCAACGCCTTCTTCCTGGCCAACCTGTTCGCGCTCGCCGTTTTCGTGGTGTTCCCGGTCGCTCCTCCGCGGATGATGCACAACCAAGGTTTCGTCGACACCCTGTCACTCTTCAGCGGGATCAACTTGCATGGCGGGCACCTGTCGGGGCTGTTCAACCCGTTCGCGGCGGTGCCATCGATGCACATGGGCTACGCGTTGATGGTGGGCCTCATCGTCGCCTACCTCACGAAGAACTGGTTGATCCGTGGAGTCGCGTTGATGTATCCGGTCATCGTGTTCGTCACGATCGTGGCCACCGCGAACCACTATGTGTTCGACGCCCTTGCCGGAGGTGCTGTCACCTGCGCCGCCTTCGGGGTCATGGCGATCGCAACGCATATCGCATCACGTCGCCGCGCAGCCCACGCACAGACCTGACCTCCGCAGTTGGCGCTCTGAGCGGGGAAAAGTACCCCAGATTGTCTTGATTGACCGCGGCATGCGGGAGTACCATTGCCGCATGGATCGGTCGTGGACATGGATGCGGTGAGAAGCCGCATGAACATGTCCACCCGTACCTGTTTTTCGACGACCCGCCTGCGCCCTGCCGGCGGGTCGTTCTCGTTTGCGTGTCTACAGTCGTAAGGAGGAATCCAATCGTGGCGATTCACCTGACCCCCGACGAGCTGTCCGACGCCCTCGGCATCACAAGCAAGGACGTGATCCGCATGTGCCAAGAGGAATCGGTACCGATCCTGCACGGACGAATCGACAAGACCCTGTTCATGTTCTCCATGAAAGCCGCCGGCCATCCCCTGCCGGAGGACTCCGAGGATCTCCTGAGCGTCTGACCACGAGGTGGTGACGCGCAGGCGTTACACCACATCCATCATCGGGATTTCACGACGGCCTGCTATCGTCGCGGCCGTCGTGAATTCCCATCGCACCAGCTGTTTTCTCACATCGCTCGCCGCTGTGACCGTGGCGTTCTCCGCCGGGACCGCGACCGCTGCGACACCGATCCAGCTGACCAGTGCCATGAATGAATGGACCTCGGCGCACCCTCGGACGGGCATCTTTGTCGTTCGACTCGACGCCGATGGACCGACACCCATCTTGAACTTCAAGGGTGACGTACCGCGGCGGCCGGCCTCCACGATGAAGGTCATCACGGCCTCGGCGGCGCTGATGGCATTCGGCCCGGAGCACCGCTTCACGACGGAGCTGTATGCGCAGTCGCCCCCGATCCTCGGCGGCTCCCGGCTTTCCACCACGCTCTACCTGAAGGGCGGCGGCGACCCGATGCTCGCAACGCCCACGTACATCAACAAGTACCTCGCGGGGCGTGGGACGAGCATCAACGGACTGGCCACACCGCTTCGCAGTGCCGGGTTCACATCAATCACCGGACCGATCGTGGTCGACGAATCCCGATTCGACACGCAACGTCGCGTCGCGTCGTGGCCCTCGCGCTACATCATCGAGTGCCGCCCGTTGTCGGCGGTCAATGTCAACCAGGGATATCTGCGGGACCTCAGGACGCTGTACGTCGTCCGACCGCCCCTCGCCGCGGGAGGAAAGCTGCGCGCCGCGTTCGGGCGGGCCGGCATCACCCACACGGGCAAGGTCGTCACGGGCCGAACGCCCGCCGGTGCGTCACTCGTGAGCTTCACGAAGTCACCACCGCTTCGGACGATCACGCGGGTCATGCTTCCGGAGAGTGACAACTACATCGCCGAAACGCTCGCGAAGAACACCGGGTCGATGGTGCTCGGACGCGGAACGACGGCAGCGGGAACGCAGGCGGCACGCCAGTTGCTCGCGGCACAGGTGGGCCCGCGCAACACGTTGATCGACGGCTCTGGGCTGGATCGTGGCAACGCGGTGACTCCGAAGGCCATGGTCCGGGTGCTGATCGCCGCCAATGCGAACCCGGACTGGGGACCCGCGCTGATCAACAGTCTTGCGCGTGGTGGAGAGGGCACGCTCGAGCGACGTTTCCTCGCCCCGTCGTTGCGCAACCGCGTACACGCCAAGACCGGCTACATCGCCGGGACCAGCACCATCGCCGGCGTCGTCGACTCCCGTGCCGGCGTGCGCTACGCGTTTGCGATCTACATGAACGACGACGCGATCCTCGGTGCCAGGCGCACCCAGGATCGCCTGGTCGCACTCCTCGCCACGGGGATCGCCGACAACTCGTAGTGTCGCGCGTCAGCTCAGCCGCGTGACGGAGGCGGAACGTCGCCGCGCACCACGGCGATGAAGGCCGCCTCGTCGAGCACCGGCACACCGGCCCGCTCCGCCTTCTCGAGTTTGCTGCCGGGATCGCGTCCCGCAACGACGAACCCGGTCTTTCGGCTCACCGAATCGGTGCTCTTGCCGCCCGCGGCCACGATCGCGCTCTTGGCCTCCTCGCGCGACATCCCTTCGAGCCCACCAGTCACGACCACCGTGTAGCCCGTCAGCGGGCCGTCCTGGGGTGGCGTGTCGTCGATCTCCATGGCGACGGTCAGCCCGGCGGCGCGCAACCGTTCCAACGTCGCGCGGTTCTCATCCACCGCCAGATACTCGGCGACCGCCGCCGCGACGACGGGACCGACCCCATCCGCGCCCGCCAGGTCGTCCGCACCTGCATGAAGCAAGGCGTCGAGTGATGGCACCACTTGTGACAGCGCCGTCGCCGTGATGCCGCCGACATGCCTGATGCCGAGTCCCGTCAGCAGCCGTGGCCACGGCATCGCCTTTGACGCGTCGATCCCGGCGACCAGATTCTGCGCGGCGATCGGACCGAACCCGTCGAGCGCCAACAGATCCTCCACACGGAGCGCGTAGATGTCGGCGACATCGCGCACCAGTCCGTGCTCAAACAGGCGCATGACGGTCTTCTCGCCGAGCCCCTCGATGTCCATCGCACCGCGCGTCGCGAAGTGGATGATGGACTGCGCCGTCTGGGCCGGACAGGAACGATTCGGACAGCGAAGCACCACCTCGCCTTCCGTCTGCACGATCGGCGTCGCGCATACCGGACATGCCGTCGGCGCCGGAAACGGTTGCTCATCGCCGGTGCGCTTCTGGACGAGCGGGGCCACCACCTGCGGGATCACATCGCCTGCGCGCTGAACGACCACGGTGTCGCCGACGCGCAGGTCCTTGCGCGCGATGTCCTCGTAGTTGTGGAGCGTTGCCTGGCGGACGGTCACGCCGCCGACGACGACCGGGTCCATCACCGCAAACGGAATGAGCGCCCCGGTGCGCCCGACGTTCACACGGATCTCACGCAACACCGTCGTCGCCGCTGTCTCTTATACACATCTCCGAGCCCACGAGACTAAGGCGAATCTCGTATGCCGTCTTCTGCTTGAAAA
>CALMXK010000116.1 GCA_937871165.1 uncultured Actinomycetes bacterium | reverse complement strand
GCATCAATCCGCGCGGCGGTGACGAGCCTGCTCGCCACCGATGTCCACTGGGACGCCGCACAGACCACCGAGTTTCTGGAGACGATCGACGAGGAGGCTGAGCACCTCGATCGGATGCTCGGCAACCTGCTGGACATGAGTCGCCTGCGGACCGGCGCGCTGACGATGACGCGCAAACAGGTCACCTGGGACGAGGTCGTGTCCGCGGCGATCGCCTATCACGAGCGATCGGACCAGATCCGCGTGGCGGTCGACGAATCACTGCCTGCCGTACTCGCCGACCCGGGGCTTCTGGAGCGCTCCGTGGCGAACGTCATCGCGAATGCGCTTGCGGTGGCGCCTGAGGGCACGTTGGTGAGCGTGGTGGGACGGGTTCACGGCGATCATGTTGAGGTCGACGTCATCGATCATGGGCCCGGCATCCCGAGCGTCGACCGGGTGCGCGCAATGGTGCCGTTCCAGCGCCTCGGTGATCATCACGCAAGCGGCTCCCACGTGGGGCTCGGTCTTGCCGTGGCCAAGGGGTTCATCGAAGCGATGGGTGGGCGCATCGAACTGAGCGACACACCGGGCGGCGGGCTGACGGTGACGCTCAGTTTGGAGCGTGCACTGATGACAGGTCGTGCGGAAACAAATGCGACGACCGCGTATGGAGGGCGTTAAGAACGTCGGCTGGCGCCGGACCAAGCGCGTACAACCGGTGCATGACCATCGCAGATCGTGGTGCGGCCACCACGCACAAGCAAACTGCCATCGCTGCAGCCACACCACCCGGGGCCACGGCAGGAGCACTCCTTGCACTTGGCGTCGTGTTCGGCGACATTGGCACGAGCCCCCTTTACACCGTCCAACTCGCATTCAACGGTGGGCAGTCCCGTGTTGACAGCGCCGCTGACATTTACGGCTTCCTGTCGTTGGTGTTTTGGGCGCTGGTGATCGTCGTGACCGTCAAGTATGTCGCGATCATCATGCGCGCAGACAACAAAGGTGAAGGCGGGATCATGGCGCTGATGGCCTTGGTCCGCCGACTCAATGTTCGCCACACCAACCTGCTGATGCTCCTCGGCGTATTCGGTGCGGCCCTGTTCTACGGCGACAGCATGATCACCCCCGCGGTCAGTGTGTTGTCCGCCGTGGAAGGACTGAAGATCGCCACCCCGGCGATCGGTCACGTGGTCATCCCCGTCGTCCTTGCGCTGCTGATCGGGCTCTTCGTCGCCCAACGCCATGGAACCCATGCGGTGAGCAAGTTGTTCGGGCCGGTGGTCTTGGTCTGGTTCGTCGTGCTCGCGGCTCTCGGCGTCCACCAGATCGTTCAGGCCCCGGGGGTGGTGCGGGCGATCTCTCCCTCGTACGGCGTCGCGTACTTCATGGATCATGGCGTACGTGGCCTGATCGTGCTTGGGGTCGTCGTGCTCTCCGTGACCGGCGCCGAAGCCCTCTACGCCGACATGGGTCACTTTGGTGTGAGCGCCGTGCGCCGTGCCTGGCTGATTGCGGCGTTCCCTGCGTTGGTGCTGAACTACTTCGGGCAGTGCGCCCTGTTGCTGCGCGAGCCGCAGGCGGCCGACAACCCGTTCTTTCGCATGGCCCCGTCCTGGGCCCAACTCGGGCTCGTCATCTTGGCGGCATGCGCCACGGTCATCGCGTCACAGGCGGTGATCTCAGGTGCGTTCTCGATGAGCCGTCAAGCGATGCAGCTCGGATTCCTGCCACGTTTGACTGTTCGTCACACGTCCGCCACGAGCGAGGGGCAGATCTACGTGCCGGCCGTCAACTGGATGTTGTTCGTGGCGGTCTGCGTGCTGGTGCTGAGTTTTCGCACCTCGGCGGAACTCGCCGATGCGTATGGCATGGCAGTGACCGGAACGTTCGCAATGACCACGGCGCTCGCACTGGTGGTGTTCGTGTCGCGCTCTCGTCATCGAACGCGGACGATTGCGCTCGGGCTCGTGATGCTCCTCATCGACTTGGCGTTCTTCGGGGCGAATCTGCCCAAATTCTTCAGCGGCGGCTGGATCCCGATCTGCGTCGGCGCAGTCCTGTTCACCGTGCTGACGACGTGGAGCCGTGGCCGTACCCTGGCGCTCGGTCAGCTGGCGGCCGCCGAGATCCCGTTGACATGGTTCATCGCCGACATCGCGCGTGAGGGCCTTCTACGAGTGCCCGGCTCGGTCGTCTACCTGTCCGCACTGGATGGCGGGACGCCGACTGCGCTGCGAAAGAACACACTGATGACCCACGTGGTTCACGAACAGGTCATCCTGCTCACATTCGTCACGCGTACGGTCCCCTACGTACCTGCGCAGGAACGCGTCGCCGTCCGGGACATCGGCAACGGGTTCACCCGTATTGTCGTCGCGTCGGGGTTCGCGGAGGTCCCGGATGCGCCTCGTGCGCTGGCGACGGCCAAAGCGCAGGGCTTCCCGGTGGATCCCGACACGGTGACGTATTTCCTGAACAGCGTCCTGCTGTCGGTCACCAATCACGCGGGCCTCGCGAAGTGGCGCAAGTGGCTGTTCGTGACGATGAGTCGAAACGCCCTTCACGCCGCCACATTCCTCGGCGTACCGTCTGACAGAGTCATGGAAATCGGCACACAGGTTGAACTGTGAGGACCATTGGGCCAGCGCGTACTTGTCATCGACGATGAGCCGAGGATCCTCAAAGCCCTCGGCGCAAACCTGGGTGTTCGCGGCTACGACGTGGCGCTCGCCTCGAGCGGGGAGGAGGGGCTCTCCTTGGCGTCGACGCATGCTCCGGATGCGGTCATTCTGGACCTGGGGCTTCCTGGTATCGGCGGTCTCGATGTCATCACCCGCATTCGCAGGACACTGACCGTCCCGATCATCGTCTTGTCGGTGCGCGGGGAGGAGTACGACAAGGTTGGGGCGCTTGACGCAGGCGCGGACGACTACGTGACCAAACCCTTTGCGATGGGTGAGTTGCTCGCTCGACTTCGCGCGGCGCTTCGTCGGCCGGAAGCGGAGTTTGTCGCTCGCGTGATCACGACAGACGACTTCACACTCGATTTGGCGGGAAAGCGCGCCAGCCGAAATGGCACGGACATTCGGATGACCCCGACCGAGTGGCACATTGTCGAGCTCCTTGCGCGCCATCGCGGCCAGCTCGTCTCGCAGCAACGCTTGCTGCGGGAGGTGTGGGGGCCAGAACACGAACAGGCGACAAACTACCTGAGGGTCTACCTGGCGCAGCTGCGGCGCAAACTCGAGCCCGATCCGACGCGGCCACGCTACTTCGTCACCGAACCGGGGATCGGGTACCGCTTCGAGGCGTGAATCGAATGGTTCCTGTCCACGATGGTGCCGGGCAACTCGCCGCACACGGGCGTCTTACTCGAGGTCCCGTCGAACCGTGACGTAACCGTCCTCGTCTGTGGTGTGCACCGTAAAACCGGCCCTCAGATACATCGAGAGCGGCCCTTCGTGATTCTGAGCTTCGGTTGCTGCATTCGGATTGGCGGTGGCCTCGGCGATGGTGAGTCCCTGCGCGCGCAGACCATTGAGCGCCGCCTGGAGGAGCGCAGTGGCGACCCCGGTGCCGCGGTGCTGCTTCGCGACGATGAAGCACGTGATCTGGCCGATCCTCTCGGCGTCAGGGTCCGGCTCATCCAAGAATGCGTCGAGCATCGTGCGTGGCGCCGCGTTGCACCAGCCGATCGGCGTGCCTGATCGATAGGCGAGGTACCCCTGCATGGCCGCGGTCTGGATCCGCTGGCAGGCGGCAGCGCGGTTCTCGTCAAGCTGTCGGGTCTTCCACTGCACTTTCGAGTGGTCGACGTACGCGAACTGGCAGTAGCAGAAGCCCCACTCGGGGTTGTCCGCGAACGCCTCGCCATCGAAGAATGCGAGAAAGTCCGGCGGCGTCGCTGCCGAGACGGGATGGACCTCGATCGGCGATTGGGTCATTTGCGACGCGGCATCGGAATGCGACTTCCGTCAAGTCGAACGGTCATGGCGGGACCATGCCGACTGTCAGCCATGTTGTCCACTCTGGTGCCGGGCACCTCACAGGACATGCGTTTGCTGCAACCTTTCCGGGCAGCCAAATGAATACTGAGTGATGAACGCACGAACCGACGCCGAACTGATTGCCGCGTCCCGCTCGACGCCGCAGGCGTTTGGCGAGATCGTGCATCGCCATCATGTTCGCGTCCACCGCTACGTGGCGCGTCGGCTCGGGCCTGTGTTAGCCGAGGAGGTGGTGAACGACGTATTCGCGACTGCGTTCACCAAACGGCGCCGGTACGACGTCACACACGCCGACGCCGCCCCGTGGCTTCTCGGCATCGCGACGAATCTGATTCACCGGCATTTCGCCGCTGAGCGGATTGCGCTGCGTCGGTACAGCACCGAGTCCGTCGATCCGGTCGCGCCGGAGACCCCGTCGGGTCACGCCGGCTTCGACCCGCAGCTTGCGGGCGTGCTCTCGACGATGCGCAAACAACATCGCGACGTGTTGTTCCTCTTCGCAGTCGCGGAACTCTCACTTGACGAGATCGCCGTGGCGCTTGACGTTCCGGTCGGAACCGTCAAGTCATGGCTGAGTCGTGCCCGCACCTACGCCGCCGATCGGCTTACCCCGGCGGATGCCACATCCCTGGAAGGAGTCGCCGATGGCCACGCCTGAGGCCCGCGTCAACCGGTTCCGCAGCTACCTGCCGGACCCTGCGCAGACCGCCACGGTGGACTTGGCCAACCGGACGGTGAGCGGCGGCCGCCGCCCGCGCTTTCGTCGTGCGATGCCTGCCGTGGCCCTCGCAGGGGTTCTTATGATCGTGGGACTCATGACCTACCGCGGTCTTCACGATGGCGCTCCGGTGCGCGCAGCGCAGGACACGACGTCGGGTGCGACGACAACTGCGGTCGCAACGTCACCGGCTTGGGGCACGGTCCTGCACATCCGTCCCGACGCACTGACGCTGCCTGCCGACGCTGCCACGGTGGCCAAAGTTGCCGAGGCACTGCGCCGACAGGTCGCAGCGTTCGGCGTGGCGGATGCGTCGATCACCGTGGCGGGCGACCACATCGACATCCGTCTGCCGAATGTCTCGGTCGCCGCTGCCCGCACGATGGTCCCGGCGTCGCAGATCATCGACGGGGTGAAAGCGATGGACTACGCGGCACCCGAGGCCTTCGGCAAGGACCCCGATCTGCCGGTGGAAGGCATCCCCGGATCGCTGCAGTCATATATTGCGGCAAACTTTCCGAATGCGCTGAGCACGGTCGAGGTCGTACTGCAGACAGACGCCGCCCACGGAAGTCACGTCGTGTGGTCGTTCGATTCCCTCGCCGGTGAGAAGGTTGTTCCGGTCCCCGGACTGCCTCCGTCGATCGACTTCTTCGTTGATCGCCCAATGGTGATGTCCGGTGGCATGACGGCCGACGTGTGGGACACCGGCTCCTGTAGCGAACCCAACGAGTGGTCGCTACTTTTCGAATGCGACGGTTCAGGACGCCGTACCGACACGGAGGTCACGTTTGTTGGGCGGGTCGACCGCAGCGTCACGCTCGTCGAAGGGCGCTACCGGTCCGGCGCGCCGGTTGCGGCGACCGTCGAGAACGGCTGGTTCATGTTCGTCGGCGATGCCAAGCGCGGTGTGCCGCGGTCGTTGAATGCGTTGGATGCGACAGGGAAGGCCATCGGAACTCCGATCATTCCGAACCTGAATCAGGGCTAAGCAGCAGGGTTGTCCCGCGTGGTGCCCGGCAACAGGACCGACACGGGACCGACTCACGGGCGTTCGAATGAGTGCTGAGTGATGAACGCGAGATCCCGGCTCGAACACCTCGGGTGTAAAGCGTGCTTGACATCAAGAAGCGGTCCGTGCATACTCCGGGCATGGAAAGGAAACTTGACACTCACACGCCCCGCGAGCCGAAGTTCAGTGACGGCGATCGGCGACGCAATCGGGCCTACAACAAGCGGTTCATCCCGGCGATGGCCATCTATGTCGTGCTGCTCGTCGCCGCGCTCCAAATGGATCTCGACAGTCTTGCGACAAAGCTCCTGTTCGTTGCAGTGCCCATCGTGCCGGCGGCCCTGACGGTCGTCGCCGTCGTCCGCAAAATGAACGCCTGCGACGAGTACCAGCGACTTGCCGGCTACCGTGCCATGTCGATCGGGTTCGGGGCTGCGATGGTCACGGCGGTCATCATGGGGTTCGTCGGGATCGCGTTCGAAGGTGATGAGGTCGCGCGTGTCGGCGGCTGGGCTGTCTTCATCGTGGGCATGCTCGGCTGGGGCGTCGCCGGTTCCGCGACCAGTCGGCAGTGAACTCCCGCATTCGTGAGCTGCGCCTTGAGCGCGGATGGTCGCAGGCGGCGCTGGCCGACCAGCTGG
Organism: uncultured Actinomycetes bacterium; assembly: GCA_937871165.1. Taxonomy (GTDB): domain Bacteria; phylum Actinomycetota; class Thermoleophilia; order Miltoncostaeales; family Miltoncostaeaceae; genus CALMEC01. The sequence goes on along the minus strand of CALMXK010000116.1, from coordinate 5,248 downwards.
ATGTGTCACGCCAGACGATCAATGCGCTCGAGGCCGGTCGGTACGACCCGAGTCTGCCGCTCGCATTCAAGATTGCGCGCCTCTTCGGTCAGCCGCTCGAGTCGATCTTCATCTACGACGACGCGGAGTAGACGGACACACGCGACGTGTTGCCGAGTGCACAGTCCGTCGATTGCTCGGCGGCCGGGCGGCACGGTCGGTCAGGCCGTCAGGTACCCCAGCGTGTCCAGCGTCGGACCGCCCGGGTTGTACTCCATTCCGAGAGCGCCGCGGTAGCCGACCGCTGCAAGGGCACCGACGATGTCGTCCAGGGGAACGTCGCCGGTGCCCGGAGCGCCACGGCCCGGACAGTCGGCGTACTGGGCGTGACCGATCAGGTGGCCGAAGCGGGTGATTTCGGCGACCGGGTCGAGCCCCGCCCGTGCGCAGTGGTAGGCGTCGAACAGCATCCGCACCGACGGATGCGCCACGCGCTCAAGCAGTGCGGCGACATCGGCCGGCGTCGGCAGGAGATAGGCGGGCACGTCGACGGCGTTGATCGGCTCCACCACGATCGTGACGTTGCATGCAGTGGCCATGGTGCCAAGCGCCCGGTACACCTCGACGGCGTGGTCCACCTGCGCCTCCCGCGGACGATCATCCACCACGAGCCCGGGCAGCATGTTCACACACGGCGACCCGACGGCCATGGCCAGACGCAGCGCCTCGCCGACCGCGCGGTAGGTGTCCGCGTCACGCTCGGCCAGATTGCAGAACCCACGCTCGCCGGCAGCGATGTCGCCGCCGTCGGCGTTCAGGCAACTGACACCCACCCCGGCCGCTTCGACCGCGCCAACCCACGCGTCCGCATCGTCGGCAACCGGCCACCACGACTCGATCACACTGAATCCCGCAGCCTTGGCCGCAGCCGGACGGTCGAGCGCCGGCAGGTCCGTGAACAGCATCGACACGTGTCCGGAGAACCGGATCACTGACCCGAGATCCTCCGACGTTTCGTCGTGATCTTTCGGCCCGATGCCAGCGCCTTGGCACGGAGCTTCGCGATCTTGCCGCCCGAGTGCAGCGTCCACGCCTGAAGCGGCTCGCCGCGCGAGGCCGGGCCGGTGATCGACGGTGGCGCCGACTGCGCGGTTGACAGGTGCGGAAACAACCCGTCGCAGATCGTTGAGAACGTTCGCAGCCCGCCGAGGTCGGCCGTTGCGAGCGGCCCCGCGGCCGTCCAGCGCGGCGCGAGTCCGTCTGCGACCGCCGCATCGATGTCGGCGGGACTTGCGACGCCCTCATCCACCATGTGCAGGCATTCGCGAAGCACGGCGAACTGAATGCGATTCCAGATGAACCCCGGCACGTCCTTGGTGGCGATCAGCGGGGTCTTGTCCATCTGCTTGGCCACCTCCCGAAGGAATGCGGTGGTCTTCTTGGACGTCTGTGGTCCCGGGATGATCTCGACGACCCCGGTCAGGTGGGCGGGCTTCAAGAAGTGGAAGCCGGCGAACCGCTTGGGCCACATGAGCGGCGACGCCACCTCGCCGATCGTCAAACTCGAGGTGTTGGTCGTGATGATCGCCTTGGGGTGGCACCACGGCTCGATTCGACGAAGCAGCGCGTGCTTGGTGTCGAGGTCCTCCACGATGGTCTCGACCACCAGGTCGGCGTCGGTGAAGGTGCCCTCGTCGATCAGCGCCGGCACGACGACCGCGTCGGCCCACTTGGACGCGGTCGCGGCAGCGCTGTCACGGCCTGCGGGGGTGCGCCCGGCGATCGCCACGGACCATCCCGCAGCGGCCAACGCCGCCGCGATTTCAGGTCCCATGGCCCCGGTTCCGATGACGACGGCTTTCATCGTCATTTCAGGCGCGCCCGGCGCATCTCGACGACCTTGCCGACCAGCCGCAGAATGTTGGGATCGCCCTGGGTGCGAAGAACCCCCTTGTCGAACGCGCCGATCCAGTCGTCCAGGCGACCCTTCGTCGCCAGCTGGTTGAAGGCCTGGCGGTCGATGGTCAGCTCGATGCTCGAGTCGGCCGCCGGATCGCGCTTTGCCGTCTTGGCGGGCAACTCCATGCGCCACACGGCCGGGCCGCCACGCTCCCGCAACTCCAGCCGGATGACCACGGCGAGGGTGCGCAGGGCGGGAACCTCATCGATGAAGCGGGCGATGGCGCCTTCGATGAGTGATTTCGTGTCTGTGGTCGGCACATCTCGAATATTCGCAGATCGCCCGAGGGGCGCGGTCATTCCAGGAGGGTCCCAGTTCTGGTAAAGTCCCTCGGCCCGTCACCTGGACTGGAGGAACTACGCGTGGGCAAGAGCGGCCAGCGCATTGCGGTGACACTTGCTTGTCAAGACTGCAAACGACGCAATTACCAAAGCAACAAGAGCAGGCGCAACACGCCCGACCGCATCGAGATGGCGAAGTACTGCCGTTGGTGCGGAAAGCACACTGCGCACAAAGAGACGAGGTAGCGAGACCTCTCCCGTAGAGGGTCGTAGCTCAACTGGTAGAGCACCGGTCTCCAAAACCGGGGGTTGGGGGTTCGAGTCCCTCCGGCCCTGTCTCAACGAAGAATCGATGAATGGCACGTAACTCCGAACAGAACGACGGCGCAAAAGCGGACAAGTCCGCGAAGGCCGCACGCGTACGTCCCGGACCGTCTGCGAAGCAGCAGAAATCCGGTTCGTACACCAAGGCCGTGCAAAGCGGCCGTGGGCGCAAGTTCATGCAAGAAGTCGTCGCCGAGATGAAGAAGGTCACCTGGCCCACTCGGCCGGAGCTCCTTCAGGCAACGCTTGTCGTGATCGTGGCGGTCGCCATCATGGCCGCCTTCCTGGGTCTCGCCGATCAGGTGTCCCAGCAGATCACCGACTGGATCTTTCCGACCGCGTAGTTAGGACCCCACCCTGTTTCACTGGTACGTCATCAACACCTACTCGGGCCACGAGGCGAAGGTCAAGCACAACCTGGAGCACCGCATCCAGTCCGCCGGCCAGGGCCACATGGTCCGCCAAATCGTGATCCCAACCGAGCAGGTTGTCGAAACGAAGGATGGCCAGAAGGTCACCTCCGAGCGGCGCGTGCTGCCCGGGTACGTGCTCGTGCAGATGGACCTGACCGACGACTCATGGTCGCTCGTCAAGAACACGCCCGGGGTCACCGGCTTCGTCGGTGCCGCCAACACCCCTGCGCCGCTGTCGCGTGAAGAGGTGGATCACCTGCTTCGCGTCCCGACCGAGCAGAAGGTCCGCAGCCGTGCGGACTTCGAGGTCGGCGAGACGGTCAAGGTCATCGCCGGTCCGCTGTCGGACTTCTCGGGTGAGATCGCGGAGATCAGCCCCGAGCAGGGTCGACTCAAGGTGCTTGTCAGCATCTTCGGTCGTGAGACGCCCGCCGAGCTGTCGTTTGATCAGGTGAAGAAGCTTTCGTAACAAACTCGCCCACCGTGGGCGCTGATTTTGAGGAATCCGAATGGCCAAGAAGGTCACGCAAATCGTCAAGCTGCAGATCCCCGGTGCGGGTGCCACACCCGCCCCGCCGGTTGGTCCTGCGCTCGGTGGCGCGGGCATCAACATCCCCGAGTTCTGCAAGGCGTTCAATGAGCGCACGCAGGCCCAGCAGGGGATCATCATCCCGGTCGAGATCTCGGTGTACGAGGATCGCTCGTTCACCTTCATCACGAAGACCCCGCCCGCAGCCGTGCTGATCAAGATGGCCCTGAACCTGGACAAGGGTTCGGCGGAACCGCACAAGACCAAGGTCGCCGAGATCAGTCGCGAACAGCTTCGCCAGATCGCCGAGACCAAGATGCCGGACCTGACCGCAAACGACATCGAGGCAGCCATGCGCCAGATCGCGGGTACCGCGCGCAGCATGGGTGTCACGGTCGCTGCCGAGTAGTAGGAGAGACCACTTCAATGCCAAAACACGGAAAGCGCTACCGCCAGGCCAAGGATGCCATTGAGACGGGCAAGCTGTACGGCCCCCTCGAGGCGGTTCGCATGATCAAGGAGCACGAGCTCAGCCGGTTCGACGCCACCGTCGAGGTGCACTTCCGCCTCGGTGTCAACGTGCGTCACGCCGACCAGCAGCTTCGTGGCACGATCGCGCTCCCGCACGGCACCGGACGTTCTGTCACGGTCGCCGTCTTCGCCGAAGGTGAGAAGGCCCGTGAGGCCGAAGCCGCAGGCGCCGAGATCGTCGGAGGCGCAGACCTCGCCAAGCGCATCCAGGAGGGCTTCAGCGATTTCGACATCGTCATCGCGACGCCCGACATGATGGGTGAGGTTGGAAAGCTCGGCCGTGTCCTCGGACCGGCCGGCAAGATGCCGAACCCCAAGACCGGCACGGTCACGTTCGACGTGGCCAAGGCCGTCGAGGATGTCAAGGGCGGAAAGGTCGAGTACCGCACCGACCGCACCGGCATCGTGCACCTGGGCATCGGCAAGCGTTCCTTCACCGAGGAACAGCTGGTCGACAACTACCAGGCTGTGCTCGACGAGATTCTGCGTGCCAAGCCTGCCGCGGCCAAGGGCCGCTACATGAAGTCGATCACGCTCACCCAGACGATGGGCCCGGGCGTTCCGGTCGACACCACGCGGACGTCCAACCTGCTCGAGGAGGTTGCGGCCGCGTAGGCGCAACCACAGCAGGGTCCGATCAAAGACCCACGGGGGCGGGAAACCGCCTGAAACCGGCCTGCAAGGGCCACCCGTGCGAGATCGGCGGCAGCGTCATCCGGCCACATCGGTCGGACTCGTGTCGTCGTCTTTCGCGGGATGACTGACACGAGGAGGTGAACAACTGAACCGCGAAGAGAAGGCCCAGGTGGTTGCCGATACCGTCGAGCGTCTGTCCAAGACGTCGACAGTGGTGGCCGCCGACTTCCGAGGTCTCACAGTCGCACAGGTCGCTGAGCTTCGTTCGAAGCTCCGTGACGCCGACGCCGAGATGACCGTCGTCAAGAACACGCTTTCACGGCGTGCTGTCGATGAATCCGGTCATTCAGCGCTTCTCCCGTATCTGACTGGTCCGACCGGGCTTGTCTGGGTCAATGGTGACCCGGCAGGCGCGGCCAAGGTGCTGGCGGAGTTCGGGAAGGCACATGATGTGTTCTCGGTGCGGGGTGGCATGCTGGATGGTGCCGACCTGAACGAGGCGAGCTTGAAGCAGCTGGCGAGTCTGCCGTCGAAGGACGTCTTGCTTTCCCAGTTGGCTGGTGCGGTTGCCGCTCCGCTCACCGGTCTTGCCGGT
>CALMXK010000115.1 GCA_937871165.1 uncultured Actinomycetes bacterium | reverse complement strand
ATGATACGGCGACCACCGAGATCTACACTAGATCGCTCGTCGGCAGCGTCAGATGTGTATAAGAGACAGGGCGATGCTCGGGCTGGTCGCGCCGCTTTCAGGACCACGCGTGGGGGTGGGCACACTCGTTGGCGGCGACGATGCCGGTGACGAGGTGGGCGCGCTGATCCGTCGCGGCGAATGCGGGATCGTGGGCGCCGGTGACGACGAGCGCTTCGTGCTCTCCGTTGCTCCCAAACCGCGCATGTACATCTTCGGCGCCGTCGATTTCGCGGCCGCCCTCGCCACCGTCGGCTCCTTCCTTGGCTACCACGTCACCGTCAGCGATGCGCGCGGCATCTTCGTCACGCCGGAACGCTTCCCGGATGCGGACGACCTGGTGGTGAGCTGGCCGAACAAGGTGATCGCCGCCTCGTTCGTGGATGAGCGAAGTGCCATCTGCGTGCTCACACACGACAGCAAGTTCGACGTGCCGGCACTTCAGGCCGCGCTTGCCACCGATGCCGGCTATATCGGTGCGATGGGCAGCAAACGCACCACCGCACGGCGGGAGGAGCGTCTTCGCGAGGAAGGCGCCACCGATGCCGAGCTCGCACGCATTCATGCCCCCATCGGACTTTCCATCCGTTCCAAGACACCTCAGGAGGTGGCCGTGGCCATTGGCGCCGAGATCATTCAGACCATGCGCGCGCGGGTCGCGGCGTCGGTGAGCGTGAACCGGTGATCATCGAGAACTCCTTCGAGGTCCCGGCCTCGCCACACGAGGCGATGAAGCTGCTGCTCGACGCGGAACGGGTCGTGCCGTGCATGCCCGGCGCCCAACTGGTCGAAGCCACCGACGAGCGCAACTGGCGCGCCAAGATGAGCGTCCGCCTGGGGCCGGTCGGCATGGACTTCGACAACAAGATCCAGCTGGTCGAGATCGACGAGCCCGCCGGGATCGTCAAGATGGCCGTGAGCGGGCGCGACAACCGCGGCAAGGGCGGCGCCGATGGCACCGTCAACGCGCAGTTCGTCGCGGTCGAGGGTGGCACGCGCGTGGACATGACCACCGATCTTCGCTTTTCCGGACAGGCCGCGCAGCTCGGTCGTCCGAACGTCGTCAAGGACGTCGCCACCAAGTTGGTCGGCGACTTCGCAGGATGCCTTCGAATGCAGCTGCAACATCAGGCCGCGACTGAAGCGGCGCTCACCGACGGGGACCCGGACACTGCACCGCCCCCGCCTCCGCCCGCCGGGGCGAAACCGCTCTCGGCGTTGTCAGTGCTCATGGCTGCCGTGAAGGGCGCCATCAAACGACTTTTTGGGAAGGGGGGCTGACCCGTGCGACCGATCACTGTCACCGTCAACGGGCAACGCCACGAGGTCGAGGTCGAACCGCGAGATCTGCTCGCCTACGTGCTTCGCGAGAAGCTCGGGCTGACCGGAACGAACATCGGGTGCGACACGTCGAGCTGCGGCGCGTGCACCATCCACATCAACGGCGAGTCGGTCAAGTCCTGCACAGTGTTGGCCGTCCAGGCCGACGGGCAGGAAGTGACCACGATCGAGGGGCTCGCCAACGGGGCCGAGCTCCATCCGATGCAGAAGGCCTTCACCGAAAGTCACGCGCTGCAGTGCGGCTACTGCACGCCGGGAATGATCATGGCCGCGGTCAGTCTTCTGAAGGACAACCCCAGCCCGTCCGAGGACGAGATTCGTCACGGGCTCGAGGGCAACCTCTGTCGGTGCACCGGCTACCAAAACATCGTCAAGGCCGTTCAGGCCGCGGCGAGCGGATCGTAGGAGGCGGAAATGGCAACGACTGAAGTCCCTCAGGGCGCGATCGGCCAGCGCAAGATCCGCAAGGAGGATCCGGAGCTCATCACCGGCCAGGGCCGGTTCATCGACAACATCGCCGTGCCGGGGATGTTGTGGATCAGCATCGTGCGAAGCCCGTTCGCGCACGCCAACATCGGCGGCATCGACACCGCGGCTGCAGCCGGCGCGCCCGGCGTGGTCGCCGTCTACACGGCGGAGACCTTGGAGTTCGCCGGGCCGCTCGTCATGGCCTGGCCGATCAACGACCAGATCAAAAATCCGGCCCACTACCCGCTCACCAAGGACAAGGCCCGCTACGTCGGCGACCCGGTCGCCGTGGTCGTCGCCGACTCGCGCGTGCATGCCAAGGACGCCGCGGAACTTGTGGTGGTGGACTGGGATCCGCTGCCGGCGGTCACCGACATCAAGGCCGCGCTCGCCGACGGCGCCCCGATCATCCACGAGGAGTTCGGCACCAACGACGCCGGCGACTGGGTGTTCTCACGCGACAGCCCGGTGCCCGCCAAGAACCCGGCGGGCCCGTACTTCGAGGATCCCGATCTCGTCAAGATCAAGGAGGAGTACTACCTCGCCCGGCTCATCCCGAACGCCATGGAGCCACGTGGCGTCGTGGTGGATCTCAGCCCGGCGATGGGTGAGTTCACCCTCTACAGCTCCACGCAGATCCCGCACATCCTGCGCACCACGTTGACGATCACCGTCGGCGTGCCGGAAGCCAAGCTGCGCGTTGTGGCGCCCGACGTGGGTGGCGGGTTCGGCTCGAAGCTCGAGGCGTATCCCGAGGACGCCATCTGTCTGGCAGTGGCCAAGACACTCGGCCGTCCGGTCAAGTGGATCGAGGAGCGCAGCGAGGGCTACCTGGCCACACTCCACGGCCGCGAGATGTACCAACAGATCGAGCTCGCCGCCACGAAGGACGGCATCCTGAAGGCCGTCAGGGTCAACCTGCTGGCATCGATGGGCGCCTACATGCGCATCATCACTCCGGGCATTCCGATGCTCGGAGCCTGGCTCTACTGCGGCGCCTACGACATCGAGGGCTACGACTTCCAGTACACCAACGTGTTCACCAACAACACGTTCACCGACGCCTACCGCGGCGCCGGCAGGCCGGAAGCCACCTACGCCATCGAGCGTGCCATGGATGCGCTTGCGCGTGAGCTGAAGATGGATCCGATCGAGCTTCGGATGAAGAACTTCATCACGAACGACAAGTTCCCGAACTACACGATCGTGTCCGGGCTCACGGTGGACTCGGCCAACTACACCGGCACCACTGAGAAGCTCATCACGATGCTCGACTACCCGGCGATCCGCGCCAAGCAGGCCGAGCGACGGGCGTCCGGATCGACCAAGGTGATCGGGGTCGGGTTCTCGACCTGGCTTGAGATGTGCGGCATCGCCCCGTCTCGGGTGCTTGCGGCACTCAAGTACATCGCCGGCGGATGGGACGCGTCGACCATCGAGTTCCTGCCCACGGGCACCGTGCGCGTCGTGACCGGCGTGTCACCGCACGGGCAGGGCAACGTCACCTCCATGGCGCAGATCGTGAGCGACCAGCTTGGGGTGCCCTTCGAGAACGTCGAGGTCCTACACTCCGACACGCAGATCTCGCCGCTCGGACTCGACACGTACGGCAGCCGCGGACTTTCGGTCGGCGGTGTCGCCCTGTACAAGGCCGGCGAGAAGATCATCGCGAAGGCCAAGACCATCGCCGCCCACCAGCTGGAGTGCTCGGAGGACGACCTGGACTTCGCCGCCGGCGACTTCACGGTCAAGGGCACGGACAAGAGCGTCAACATCGCAGCCATCGGGTTCGCCGCATGGGCCGCCCACGACCTGCCCGACGGCATGGAGCCGGGACTCACGGCCAACCATGTCTACGACCCGCCCAACTTCAGCTGGCCGAACGGTTCACACGCGTGTGTGGTGGAGGTGGACACCGAGACCGGCAAGGTCGACATCATCCGCTACGTCGCCGTCGACGACTGCGGCGTGCAGATCAACCCGAACATCGTGGAGGGGCAGCTACACGGCGGCATCACGCAGGGCATCGCCGAGGCACTCTTCGAGGAAGCGCAGTACGACGAGGACGGCAACCTGCTCACCGGCAACATGGTGAGCTACCTGGTTCCGGGTGCGCCGGATGTGCCGTCATACGAGCTTGGACACACGGTCACTCCAAGCCCCACCAACCCACTCGGCGTCAAGGGAGTCGGCGAGGCCGGCACGATCGCCTCGCCGCCGGCAGTCATCAACGCCGTCGTCGATGCGCTCGCACACCTCGGTGTGAAGAACATCGAGCGACCGGCCACCCCCGAGCGGGTGTGGCGGGCAATTCAGGAGGCAAAGTCATGATCCCGAGTGAATTCGATTATGTGCTCGCCGAATCGGTGGAGCATGCCATCACGGAATTGGCGAGCGATCCGGAGGCGAAATTGCTCGCCGGTGGCCACTCGCTGATCCCGATCATGAAGACGCGCATGGGACGACCGACCAAGTTGATCGACGTCGGCCGTCTGGGGCTTGCAGGGGTGAGTGACGGTGGCGATCACCTGGTGGTCGGCGCCCTCACTCGTCAGTGCGACCTTGAGCGCGACCCGCTCACCACGGCCCACTGCCCGATCATGGCCCATGCCGCCGGTACCGTGGGAGACCGTCAGGTACGCCACCGCGGCACCATCGGCGGATCGTGCGCACACGGTGACCCTGCATCGGACCAGCCGACGATCATGCGGCTGCTTGACGCGACGTTTGTCGCACAAGGACCGGGTGGGACGCGGCAGATCGCCGCGGCGGACTTCTTCAAGGGGTTCTTCGAGACCGACCTCCATCACGACGAGATCCTCACCGCCATCCATGTCCCGAAAACCGGGGCCGCCGGGTGGAGCTACAAGAAGTTCTTGCAGCGCCAGCTCGACTGGGCGACGGTGGGTGTGGCGGTGGTCGTCAACGGCAGCGCCCGGATCGCGATGACCAACATGGCGACGACGCCATTTCGAGCATCGGCAGCCGAGGGTGCGTTCACCTCGGGTGGGGCGGCTGCGGCGTCCGCCAAGGCCGACGAAGGGGCGGACCCGCCGAGCGACACCTGGGCGACCGCGGACTTTCGCCGTCACCTGTCGCGGGTGCTCACGGCACGTGCGCTCGAGGAGGCCGGGGCAAAGTAGCTCCACCGCACCCGGCGCACGGGCGTCAGCAGATTGCCCGTTGCTATCGGCCGCCCTTCCCAGGGCGGCCGATAGCAACAGGCCTGGGGCACCGGTCGATTCGACGCCTTTTCTTCGCTCGCGCAGGGGCATGGTGCCTCCGCCCCGCAAACCGATCGGCTGCTGGGCGGCCGAGTCGGTACGATCACTGGACGCGTGCCGGAAACCGTTCGCGGCCGGCGCCCCAGCCGCAAACACCATAAATCCGGTATACATAGTGGCAATTAGGCCGCGACTCAGGAGACAGACGCATGAGCGAGCTTCATCCAGACACGATCGCCCTGCACGGTGGGCAGGTGCCGGACCCCACGACGAACTCACGTGCGGTACCGATCTACCAGACCACGTCGTACACGTTCAACGACGCCGACCACGCGGCCGACCTGTTCGCACTGAAGGTGCCCGGCAACATCTACACGCGGATCATGAATCCGACGTGGGATGTGCTTGAGCAGCGCCTTGCGCAGCTTGAAGGCGGCATCGCGGCGCTCGTGGTCGCCTCCGGCCAGGCGGCGATCACCTATGCGGTCCTGAACGTCTGTCGCGCCGGTGACAACATCATCTCCGTGTCGACCCTCTACGGCGGCACGTACAACCTGTTCGCCCACACGCTGCCGCAGTACGGCATCGAGGTGCGCTTCGTCGACCCGGATGATCCGGACGCCGTCGCGAAGCTCACCGACGACAAGACGCGTCTGGTGTTTGCCGAGACGATCGGCAACCCCCGCATGAACGTGGTTGACATCAAAGCCTGGGCCGACGCGGCGCACGCCGCCGGCCTGCCGCTCGTCGTCGACAACACGGTGGCGACCCCGGTCGGCTGCCGGGTGCTCGACCTCGGCGCGGACGTGGCCGTCCACTCGCTCACCAAGTTCATCGGCGGTCACGGCACCTCGATCGGTGGGGCGATCATCGACAGCGGCAAGTTCGACTGGGTGGCTCACAAAGAGCGCTATCCCGGTCTGACCACCCCCGACCCGAGCTACCACGGTGTGGTGTGGAGCGACGCGCTGGGTCCGGCTGCATACATCGGACGGGCACGGACGGTGCTGCTTCGTAACATGGGCGCGGCACTCTCACCGTTCAACGCGTTCCTCATCCTTCAGGGCGTCGAAACGCTGACGCTGCGGATGGAGCGCCACAACGCCAACGCCATGGCCGTCGCCAAGCACCTGGCCGCCCACCCCAAGGTCGAGTGGGTCAACTACTCCGGCCTGGAAGGCGACAAGTACCACGAGGTGGCCAAGCGCACCCTGACCGGCGGTTTCGGGGCGCTCATCACCTTCGGCATCACCGGTGGGCGCGAGGTCGGCCGGAAGTTCATCGAGAGCCTTGAGCTCTTCAGCCATCTGGCCAACATCGGCGACGCGAAGTCGCTTGCCATCCACAGCGCGTCGACGACGCACTCCCAGCTGAGCGAGGACGAGCTCGCCTCGGCCGGAGTGACGCAGGACATGGTGCGCCTGTCGGTCGGTATCGAGCACATCGACGACATCATCGCCGACATCGATCAGGCTATCGCGAAGGCCAGTTGACCTCCGCGGCACGCGCAGAACCCGCCGGCCGGTCGGTCGGCCAGGTCGAGACAAAGCGGGTTGTCCTGTTCGGTCAGGACAACCCGCTCGTGCTCGAATCCGGTGAACGCCTGGCTCCGGTCGAGGTGGCCTACGAGACATACGGCGCGCTGAACGCCGATGCGACCAACGCCGTCTACATCTGTCATGCGCTGACCGGGGACGCCCATGCCGCCGGCCATCACGGCGACCCCTCACGGCCCGGCTGGTGGGACAACATCATCGGCCCCGGCCGGCCGATCGACACCGACAAGTTCTTCGTCATTTGTTCAAACCTGCTCGGCGGCTGCCAAGGCACCACCGGTCCATCGAGCATCGATCCGGCCACCGGCTCGCCCTACGGGTTGCGGTTCCCGGTCTTCACCGTGAGCGACCTGGCAACCGTCCATCGTGCGCTCGTGCATCACCTCGGCATCTCGCGTCTGGCCGCGGCCGTGGGGGGCAGCGTGGGCGGAATGCAGGTGCTGCAGTGGGCGCTCGATCACCCGGATGACATCCACGCAGCGGTGATGGTGTGCAGCACCAGCAAACTGACGCCACAGAACATCGCCTTCAGCGCAGTCGCCCGAGAGGCGATTCTTCGCGATCCGGACTTCAACGGGGGCGACTACTACGACACGCCCAATCGTCCGGACACCGGACTGTCGCTCGCGCGGATGATCGCCCACATCACCTACCTGTCCGAAGAGTCGATGCGGCAGAAGTTCGGCCGGCGCATCCAGGACAGTGCCGAGCCGCGCCGGAACTTCGGGGTGGACTTCGAGGTGGAGAGCTACCTGCAGCATCAGGGCGAGAGCTTCCTGGGGCGCTTCGACGCCAACAGCTACCTGTACCTCACCCGGGTCATGGATTACTTCGACCCGTTCGGCGGCTCGGCGACGCAGGTGGCCGAGCGCCTTCGTGCGCTTCGAACCCGCTTCCTCGTCATGTCGTTCGATACCGATTGGCGCTTCGACACCGAGCACTCGCGTGAGCTGGTGCGCATCCTCGGCGCGCACCGCGTGCCGGTCACGTTCCAGGAGATCCCGTCGCCGTGGGGGCACGACTCCTTCCTGCTCGTCGTGCCGGACTACCACCGCACCGTCGACACCTTCATGCGTCGCGTGCACCAGGAAATGGTGAACGGGGCGCGCACCGCGCCCGCACCGGGGGAAGACGTTGCGGCCTGATCTGCAACTTGTCGCAAGCATGGTGCCGACCGGGTCGCGGGTGCTTGACCTCGGCTGCGGCGACGGCGACCTGCTCGAGTATCTGATCCGTGAGCGCGGCTGTGACGGTCACGGCGTCGAGATCTCGCTCGAGGGATTTCATGCGTGCATCGATCGGGGTGTGCCGGTGATGCAGGCCGACATCGACGCTGGTCTGGGTGACTTCGACGACGACTCCTTCGACGTCGTGGTGTTGTCACAGACCCTTCAGGCAACCCGCAAGCCGGACATGGTGCTTCGCGAGATGACACGCATCGGGCGCCGGGTGATCGTGTCGTTTCCGAACTTCGGCCACTGGGTGGTTCGGGCGCAGATCGGGCTGCGCGGCCGGATGCCGGTCTCGAAGGCTCTGCCGTACCAGTGGTACGACACCCCGAACATCCACTTTTGCACCATCAAGGACTTCGAGCGGCTCGCCGCCGCTGAGGAGCTGCATGTGCTGAAGAAGGTGCCGCTCAACGGTGGCGGCAACGCCGCAACCGGCATGAAACTTCGCCGCCCGAACGTGCTCGCGCTTGGCGCCGTCTACCTGTTGGAGTCCGTGCACGCCTGACGTAGGGTGGCCGTGTGGACGTCATGATCGGCATCGCGTTCGTGTTCCTGGTGCTGCTGATCCCGGCTGGGTTCATCGCGGCCGTCGCGTATCTGTCGATGCGCCAGAGTACGCGACGTGGAGCGACCAAGCGCTTGTGGGTGCTGCTGCTGTTGGCCGCTGCGTCGTTGTCATTCGGCTACGTCATTACGCGGGGAAGCTCGACTCCCGAAGGCTGTACACCCAACGACTGCATGATCGACCTGAGTCCCCTCTTCGACTACGCGACGTGGATCGCGGTCGGAGCTGCGGCATTCGTACTGGTGCTCTTCGCCCTGCAAACGGTGTGGACGCTCGTTGAGGACGACTTCGAGGACTCTGCGCAACGCCACCCGCCGGGAGGTGGGTCAGGCCATCCACCAGGCGGGATGCAGGACCGCGGCAAGACCGACTAGACTGCCAGCCAAACTATGACCGGAAGGCCAAACGTGTCTGAGGGCAAGCGCCGCATCGATCGCATCATGTCCGACGAGTTCACCACGGGACTCGAGGGCCTCGACATCGACGAAGTTCGTCGACGTCGGGACGAGTGCCGCGACGAACTCGACCACCTTTCGATGCTGCGCCGGTACGTCCAGGTACGCGCCGAAATTCTGAAGGGCGAAGTCGATCGCCGCAAGGGCGGCGGAACCGACCCGGACATCTCCTTGGTCGACCACCTGACCCAGATCCTCACCCAGGAGGGCCAGTACGAGCGCGTCTCACGTGGCGCGGCGGCCATCCGACTGCAGCCGCCCGACGAGGAGATGTCCCTGGCACGTCGCCGGGTCGAGAAGCTCGTGGCCGAACAGGGCGTCACGGATCCCGCAGGGATGAGCGATGAACAGCTCGCCACGGCGGCTCGCAATCTCGCCGTCGAGGAGCGGACGGTGTCCGACGATCGCTCGGCGGCGATTGTCATCCTCACAAAGCTGCAAGACGAGCTCAAGCGCCGCTTCAAAGACGATCCGAGCGCCGCCATCGTGTCCTGATCGTGCGACGTTGTCCGGCTGGGACGACGAGGTGCCTTGATAGTCTGGCGACACTCCCTCGAAAGGACTTTGAATGGGCCTGATGCGCCGGTTCCTCCTGATCGTCAAGTCGAAGATCAACGCCTTGCTCGGCCAGGCCGAGAACCCGAACGAGCAGCTCGAATACAGCTATGAGAAGCAGCTCGAGTTGCTGCAGCAAGTTCGCCGCGGCGTGGTCGACGTCACCACCAGCAAGAAGCGCCTCGAAGCGCAGGTCACGAAGCTGCAGGCGAGCCTCACCGACCTGGACGCCAAGGCGCGTGCAGCCATGCAAGCCGGGCGCGAGGACCTTGCCCGGATCGCTCTGGAACGCAAACAGGGCGTGCAGACCCAGCTCACCGGTCTGACCGCGCAGCAGCAACAGCTTGAGGCCGAGCAGCAGAAGCTCGTCGGCGCCGAGCAGAAGCTGGCCGCCAAGGTCGAGGCGTTCCGCACGCAGAAGGAGACCATCAAAGCCCAGTACACCGCTGCCGAGGCCCAGGTCAAGATCAACGAGGCGTTCAGCGGTGTCTCGGAAGAGATGGCCGACGTCGGACTGGCGCTGCAGCGGGCAGAGGACAAGACCGAGCAGATGAAGGCGCGCGCAGGTGCGCTCGACGAGCTGCTCGAGTCGGGTGCCTTGGACGACCTCACCCAGACCGGCGACGTTCTGGATCGTGAGCTTGCCAAGGTCACGCAGCAAGGCAGCGTGGACGCGGAGCTCGACGCGCTGAAGAAGGAACTCGGCCAGGCGACGGCCACTCCCGGTCTCGAGCAGACATCGACAGGTGAGGTCGCACCGACCCCGCCGACCCCGCCCGCCGAATACGGAGGAGGCCCATCATGATCGTCCGGATCCTTCACGACGGTCAGTACCGGATTGCGGACGCCGATGTGGCTGCGATCCAGGCACTTGACGAGCATGTCGAGGAGGCGGTTGCCGGCAGCGACGACCAGGCGTTCGTGGCGGCACTTGAGCGACTCGTCGACGGGGTTCGCCACCACGGTGTGCGGCTCGCCGACGACGAGCTCATCGCAAGTGACGCCGTCGTGCCTGACGCGGACACCACCTTGACCGAGGCGAAGGCGTTGCTCTCCGAAGAAGGACTGATCCCGGACTGAGCGACGTGCTGCAGGTCGGCCGGGCAAAGCAGCTCGAGCGCGACACGTTCTACATGGGCCTTGCCCGGGCGGTTCGCGAAGGTGCGGACTGCCTGGGCAGTTCCGTGGGAGCCGTACTGGTCATCGACAACCGCGTGGTGTCGACCGGTTTCAACGGCACGCCGGAGGGCTTTCCGAACTGCTCCGACTACGGTTGTGTGCGCTGCCGCGACAGCGACCTGCACAAGAGCGGCCGGGGCGCCGAAGCGAGCGACCCGGAGCATGTCTCCGGTCGGGGTCTTGACCGTTGCATCTGCGTCCATGCAGAGCAGAACGCAATCTTGACTGCGGCGCGCTTCGGCATCGCCGTTCGCGGAAGCACGCTCTACACGACCCTGTCGCCGTGTTTCGGGTGTCTCAAGGAGTCGATCCAGGCCGGCGTGCGGCGCATCGTGTTCGATGAGATCTACGCATCACCGATGAGCGACCCGCTGCGGCGTCAGTACTCCGACCTGTCCGACCACCTGTGCGGTGGCGACGCGACGAGGTTTGAACAACTCGCATCGTGACCTGGGGCCGTGCCGATGTGGCAGCCTAAGTGTCATGGAACGCTTTCGCATGGCGCGCGGCGGCGCGACCCGCCTGTTGTGGCCACTTGTCCGCGGTGAACAACACGCCGAGGTGGGCGAGGGGCAGGTTCGCCTGCGCTACGGCGCCCTCGGCGGGTTTTCGATACCCGTCGGCGACGTCGACCGCCTGGGCCGCATCCACTGGCCCTGGTGGTCCGGGCTCGGCGTGCGCATCGGGTTCAAACTCGTCGCATTCGTCGGGCGTTCCGGGGATCTTGCCCTCATCGAACTGAGCAGGCCTGCGCGCGTGCGGATGCCATTTCCGTGGACGACCACACGGATCGCGGTCGGCGTGGACGATCTCGACGGGTTTTTGCGAACCATCGCAACGGCGCGCGCCCGATTTGACCTCGAACGCCCGCCGACCGACGAGGCCGATACGGCGGGCGATGAGGGAGCGATCAGCTCTCGGTGAGGGCCTGCATCGCGATCAGACGATTGCCGTCCGGGTCGTAGAACTCAAGCAGCAGTGAACCGCCGAGATCCTCGACCTCGCCCATCTTCACGCTGTTGTCCTTGAGCTTCACAGCAAGGGCGCGCAGGTCATCAGACTTGAACACCACCGTTGCGCCACCCTGGTGCGGCGCTGTCGCAAGCTCGCCTTCGAGCGCCAGTTCCCCGTTGCCGACATCGAACTCGGCCCAGTCATTGGCGGCACGGTTCTTGAGCGGCAGGCCGAGGACGTCCTGGTAGAACGCGACGGCGCGATTCATATTGGCAATGCGGTAGTAGACGGTCTCAATGCCGCTGATCAGCGCCACGGTCACTCCGATCGGTTGGGCGGGGGCGGCGCAACCAACGAGCGCGCCTTGATGGTCCGAGATTACCGGCACGCGATGGATCCGGCCGGGTGTCATGCATTGTGCGCCAGATTGTCCCCGCCTCTCTCAAGGGCACGGGATGTTCTGCCGACCCACCAAGAAGTGAATCCGCCAATGCAAAGTCCGCTCCACACCCGCTCGCGCGTTGTCAGCATCCTGATTTCGTGCTCGCTCATCGGCTCGCTGACCGGTTGCGGAACCGGGTCGTCCACGGACGTCGGAGGCGCCGACACCACCGCGTCGAGTGCGCCCACGACGACCAGCGGATCGACGCGGACCACGTCGACGACGACCTCGACATCGAGCACGTCGACCACGACCACGACTGCGGCGACCCCCACGAACGCTGTGACCGTCTACTTCATGAACGACGATGCGACCGGCCTCATCAAGACGGTTCTGCCCGGACCGAACACTCCGGCTCGCGTCAAGGCGTCCCTGTCGGTCCTGGCGGCGGCTACGCCTCCGTCCGGGGCGATTGCGCCATTCCCACGCGGCACCGAAGTCATCGGCGTGTCCTTGAAAGACGACGAAGCGCGCGTGGATCTGACCAACGCCTTTGTGACGGGGTACCCGTCGGGCGGAGCGGCGGCCGAACTCGCTGTGCTCGCGCCACTGATCTACACGGCGACCGAGGTTCCCGGCATCACACATGTTCGGTTTACGGTGAACGGTGAGGCCCCTGTACTTCCCGGCTCCCAGTTCGACTGGGCGGCGCCGTTCAGCCGTGACGACGTGCCCGATCTGCCCGTGAGTGCGCAGTGACACGTCTTGCGCGCATCGTCCTGATCGCCCTCGCGGCGTTCGCCGCCTCGGCAACCGTTGCGGCTGCAGCACCGACGATCGCGATCGATCCCGGACATGGCGGCGCGGACGGCGGCGCCGTTGGAGTGCTGCCACCAGGAACCGTGACTGGACTGCCTGTGCGGATCAACTCCGCAACCGGTGAGACGAACATCCTTGAGAAGGACGTGAACCTGGACGTGGCGCGCCGAGTGGAGGTCTATCTGCAGGCGCGCGGCTATCTGACCGTGATGACCCGCACGCAAGACCTGGCAGGCGGCGACAAGCCGTTTACGACGGTGCTGGACGACCTCCAGTCCCGGGTGGACGTGGCGGAGGCCGCCAACGCGGCGCTCTTCGTGTCGCTCCACGAGAACGCGCTGTCTGCGACTGCGACCGGCACGGAGACCTACCACTACTACTACGCAAGCGAGAACGCCAAGATTCTCGCGAAGCTCATCCACACCAACCTGATCACCGCGCTCGGCCTGCCCGACCGTGGGGTCCAGAGCGCCGGGTTCTACGTGTTGCGAAAGACGTCCATGCCCGCGGTGCTCGTGGAAGGCATGTTCCTCAGCAACCCCACCGAGGCGCTGATGCTCGCCGATGCGGCGACGCGCCAGAAGATCGCCGACGCGGTTGGCGCCGGTGTGGTGACGTACTTTGAACAGGGCCATGGCTCGGGCACCCCGCCGGCGCCGGTCGTCGTCTCCACGACCCCGAAGTACCAGGTCAACGTCGGGACCTACCGTCGTCTTGCGAGCGCCAAGCGCCGCGCCCAGGTGCTTCGCAGCCTCGGCTTCCGTGCAGTCATCCGCAGCCAGTACGTCCCGCGGCGCCAACGCCACGCCTTCGTGGTCGTCTCCGGCAAGTTCGCACTCCTGCAGAACGCTCGCCGACTTCGCGACCAGATCCGCGCCCGCCAACTTGGTGCGGTGATCGGGCCGATCCCGCGCAACAGCCGATTGGTGTGGCCCCGCTAACCGAGCCTTTACCGGGCGTGGGGAAATCTCACAGCCCATCCTCAGCAAGCGCCGATACGTTGGTCCAACAAACCGACTGAGAGGTGACGATGAGACGCCACGCCACGCCGCTTGCTTCCCTGCTTGCCATCGCTGCGATCGCCATGGCCGGCTGCGGTTCGTCGACGAGCACCAATGCGTCGGCGACGACGCAGGCCACGACGACAACGACGACAACCACGACCGCCCCTGCGACCGGCAAAGTGTCGGCCAACACGGCCACGGCCGATGAGCTGATGGTGGCTCTTGAGGCCGCCGGCGTGACGAGTGCCGATCGCTGGGCGCGCGAAATCATGGAGTACCGGCCCTATGACACCGGGGACGCGACCCTCGCCACGCTTCGCCAGGAGCTGTCGAAGTACAACCCTTCGACCGACCAGCTCACGAAGATCATGAGCGTTCTCCAGCCGTGACCGGACGCGATTCGGTGCCTGACAGTGGCGCGACGCTGCGGCGGGGACTGCTGGCCATCAGCGCGTTGGGCGTGGCGGGACTTTGGCTTGAGCTCGCGGTCGCCCGTCACTGGAACAGCACAGTTCAGCTGGTGCCGTGGGTCGCCGCCGGGCTGGTGGCGGTCGGCGTTGCTCTTGTCGCAATCCGACCGACCCCCGCACGGCTCATCTTGGCGCGAGTCCTCGCCGTGATCTGCGTCGGGTCCGGCCTGTTCGGTGTGATTCAGCACGTCGAGTCGAACTACGACTCGGGTGAGCTCGATGCGGTCTACGGACCCCGCTGGGCGACCATGAGCACCGCGTCGCGTCTGTGGCATGCACTGATCGAGTCGGTCGGCCCGTCCCCGTCATTCGCCCCGGGGGCGCTTGCGCTCATCGCGGCCTGCTTGCTGCTCGCAACGGCCCGCCACCCGGTCGGTCAGCGGGTGCGGGTCCAGTAGGACCCGGTGCCGATGATCGTCTCGGTTGCGATGGCCCGCAGGTCGGTTGCCGCCTCGTCAGGGGTGACGGCGCACACCGCGGCCACCTCGACGGTTGCAAGGGCGAACGGTGCCCAGTCGAGCACTTGGCCGACATCCGCCGCGGGTGCCCGGCGTGCGAGGGTGGGATCCAGATTGGCGAGTGCAAGGTCGTAGCTCTCGTCGGGTTGGAAACCCGGTGCAGACATCGCGGTGCCGTCCACGTGGGCAAATTCAAGTGACGGGCACGTGTAGCGCTGATGGCCATCCGGGCCGGCAAGGCGTGCCGGCTGCGCGAGCGCCGCCGCGGTCGGTGTACGCGCCGCAGTCATATCGGCGTCAAGAAGTTCGCCGCTCGCCGGGTCATCGATGGCGGCCTGCAGATCGTCCAAGGGCAGGTGCGCGTCGGCCGCGGCCATGGCAAGCGTCTCGGGCTCGTCGAGCAGGTGACCTCCGAAGTGGCGCACGCGAAGTGCGCGGAGAAGGAGCGGCTCTTTTTCCGGGGCGAACAGTCGCGTCGCAACCACCGCCCTGCACGCCGGCGTCGTCGAATACAGCCGCGTCAGCGGGGCCGTGGTGAACGGCATGCCATAGCGCGACGCGAAGTCCGCGTACGCCGCGGTGAGCCGCTCGGGCGACAGTCCGCGCGCCGCAGCCTCATCCGGGTGCGACACGAGCCCCACCAGGTAGGTACGCCACGTGGCCTGGTCGCCGAGCTGCCACTCCAAGCGGCGAAGCCTCGGTTCGGCGGAGAATGCAAATGGGCACGAGGGATCTGTGAAATGCGCGATTGTGAGCCGGTCTGACATGCGCTTCACAATAGTCGTGCCAGCGGCCGATCACGTCACGGTGCGGCCCGTGTCGCAGTCGCCGGCCGATACGCGGGGGCGCCGAGGCCCCCGCAAAACTCGACCATCGGCTAGGTCAAAGCGGTGAGAAACTACCAATAGGTCTGACGAAACTTCCGCACCGCCTCCCTACCCTGAATGGAGTCGGTCAACTGGAGGACTGCGTGCCGTACACATCAGGGATGAGTGGTGGTGGCCTCGTGGCGGGATCTGTCTTGATTCCGGGCGGGGGAGTGCTTGCCGAGGCGGCACGCGTGATGTTGCTTGTCGCGGGTGGGGTCTTCGGCGCCTACGCCCTTGCCATGGTCGGCTTGATCACCTGGGGGCCTGTCTCTTATACACATCTGACGCTGCCGACGAGCGATCTAGTGTAGATCTCGGTGG